>DATFFQ010000156.1:0-22794 GCA_035249955.1 Gemmatimonadaceae bacterium | reverse complement strand
GACCTGGCTCCTTGCGCAGCGCCGTGAGGATGATGTTGTCCAGGTCGCCGGCGAGCGCACGCTTGAGGCGCGCGGGCGAAAGCGCCCGCGCCGCGCTCGCCTGCTCGGGAGACCACGTGTCCGTTCCTCCCTCGACACCCGGGAGGTGCATGCGCGTCGTGACGACCGCGCTTGGCGCGCTCGGCATGACGTCACACACGACACGCTCCACCTCGGTGGCCGAGCGGTGCGTGAAGCGGTGCGCCCGGCGTCCGGTGAGCAGCTCGTACAGCACGGCGCCAAGCGCGTACACGTCCACCGCCGTCGACACCGGCTCGCCGCGCACCTGCTCGGGCGCCGCGTATTCGGGCGTCATGACGCGCCGGCCCAGCTCCGTCCGTGTGTGCTGCGCCGACGGATCCTCGTGCAGCAGCCTGGCGATCCCGAAATCGAGCAACTTCACCGCTCCCTGCGACGTCACGAGGATGTTGGATGGCTTGAGATCCCGGTGTACCACCAGGTTCTGGTGCGCGTAGCGCACCGCGTCGCACACCTGCGCGAAGAGCGCCAGACGGCCCGTCAGACCGATGCGCCGCGCGTCGCACCAGTGCGTGATCGGCTCACCATCCACGTACTCCATGGCGAACCATGGCTGTCCCGACGGCGTGCGTCCGCCGTCGAGCAGGCGCGCGATGTTCGGATGGTTGAGACGGGCGAGGATCTGCCGCTCGGCGAGGAAGCGCTGGTGGACATCGTCCGAGTCGAGCCCGTGCTTCACCAGCTTCAGGGCCACCCGGTGCTCGAACTGACCGTCAGCCCGCTCGGCTAGATACACGGCGCCCATCCCTCCGCGCCCGATCTCACGCACGATGCGATAGGGTCCGAGCAGCGCGCCGATCGTGTCGCTGCCTGACGAGCGGTCGCTCACGTCGAGCTCGAAGGCCAGCGCGGCCGCGTAGGAGTCGATCGAGTCGGCGAGGAACCCCGTCGCCAGCGCGTCGGCGTGGAGCAGCGTCTCAACGTCCCGGCGCAGTGCTGGATCGCCCGAACACTCGCGGTCGAGCAGCGCGGGGCGCGCTTCGGGTTCGAGATCCAGCGCGCGGTCGAGGATCTCCTCCAACCGTCGCCACCGTTCCGCGGTCAGGTTGTGCACTCGAGGCCTCCGCGCCCGCGACGACGTGCAGAGTGAGGCGTGCACTCCAGGAACGCAAGAAGGCGGGCAGGCGGGCCATCCTGGCCCCCCCGGGACTCCGTTTCCGTTCATGCAAGCGATGACCCTCGAGGAGGAACAGCATGCGAGCGAGCACTCGACTCGTTCTCGGGCTCGTCGCGCTCGTGGCGCTTGGTGGTGGCACTCCGCCGGTCGCGTCGGCGCAGTCCGTGGTCCACAAGGTAAAGCGCGCCGCAAAGCAGAAAGTGGCGCATCAGAGAGAGCGCACCGAACAGGCAATCGTCGACGACGCGGTGGAGCCGCTGGACTCCACGCTGACCCGAGCGGACTCTGCCCTCACACGCGCGGCGCGGGAGGTCATGGCCACGCTCAGGGGCGAGCCGCGCGAGGTGCGGCGGCTTGCCCGTGCGCTGCGTCGTGGTCGCGCCGTGCTCGACGATGTGACCTTCCTCGACGCCGGCGAGCAGCTCGACAGCGCAAGCGCGAAGCAGCTCGTCGCGCTGGCGCAGGCGATGGCGACCGTGGAGGGCGCGTTCGTCATCGCGGCGCACACGGAGCGACTCGGAACGGGGCTGGAGCCGGCGAGCCTGTCGGCTCGCCGCGCGGCGATCGTGCGCGCGTGGCTGGTCGCGGCCGGGGTTCCCGAGGAGAGGCTGTTCACGCAAGGGCACGCGGCCGTACGCCCCACGGCACGCATCGAAGTCCGCCGCCTCCAGTAGGCGCGGGCTCAGTGGAACGACACCCGTCACCAGGAGACACCATGCACGCACGCAACGCGCTCCTCGCCGGAGTGCTCATCACGATACTCCCTGTGTCGCACGCCGCGCAGGAATTCACGAGCACGCACACCGACTGCAGCGAGCTCCAGCTACACGACGCGAAGGGGGTGCCGAATGGCACGAGCCACGGCTACCGGTTTCGCGGCGTGTGCCGGGAGCTGGAGAAGGACGGAGATGACCGAATCGTTCGTGTCCGGTGGGAGGGATGGGTCGAGATCGAGTCCGTGTACGATACGAAGTCGGCGACCTTCACCGAGATGGCGAGCGTCAAGATGTCGGGGCATTCGTCGGGGCCGTCGTCGGGCACCGCGCAGATCATTCTCAAGTGCGCGCAGGACCCAATGCTGACGTCGTCCAAATGCACGGTCATGAATTCCGACGTCACGACGCAGTGGCCCGACTTCGTGAAGGCATGGCTCAACGGGAAGCCCTTCACGGGTGGCAAGGTGACACTTGCCACCGCGACGTCGCTCTCGTCGAAGAGCGCCGCCGAGAATCCACCACCACCCCCACCGGGCACCTCGTCGCCGACGCTGCAGGACGTCGCAAAGAAGGTGGGCGAGGCACTGGGCGGCTCGGCCGGAGCGGAGGGCACGACGGCCAGGACGACCGGCGCACCACAACGGGCCGAGGCGACGGTCAGGCCGGCGCCGGTGCCGCCGGCGCGCCCGGAGCCGGTCGAGATCCCACTCGCGGCGGGTACGCGCATCTCGCTTCAGAGCGGAAACGTCGTGGCTGCGCTTCCACTCGAGGGCGAGCTGCGATGGATGATCGTCGGCGCGGAAGGGGAGGTACTGCGCACCTTTCCGCCCGGCTCGCGCACGTTCCGAGCAGCGTCCAACGAGATTCTGGTCGACTGGGGTGGCGGTACCTACAAGGCGGGCCCGGAGCGCCGCGCGCCTCGGCTCACGCTTCCACGGTGAGGTGATCCATGTTCGGTTCCAGCACTGCCGCGGCGTTCGGCGCGATCCTCGCGCCCGCTACACTCGTGGCCCAACTCACGATCAAGAGCGCCCCAGACCCCGAGCGCGTCGATCCAGGCTCGACGCTCAGCTTCGCCGCGATCGTCCCGAAGCCATCCTCGAGCTCGAAGTCGTACGAGCTGCGCTGCACGACCATGGCGTGCAAGAGCTACAGTAGCACGAAAGCCAAGCATGTCGCCGAGGTGGCGGGCTTGCAACAATTGTCCTTCACCAGCTTCACCGTGCCGTCATCGGCGGACGCGGGCACGCCTCTCTGCTTCGAGGTGTACCTGCCCGGCGTGCACCTGAACAATCCCTACGGCGACGGCGTGATCTCACCCGTTCCGGACCACGTCGCGGCAAGCGCCTGCGCGACGGTGAGCACACCCTTCATCAACGCCGCCGCGTCGGGCAAGGCGAGCGCAGGCGTCAGCGCCGCCGGGCAAGCGTCGCCGCCGCTCCGCGGCGCGCCACGCACCGCGTCCGGAAGCTACTCGGAGAGCCGGGCACCGAGCGTCGCGCGAAGCGAGCTCGGAAAGAGCCCCGATCTCGTGATCACCTTCGTGAATACGCCTGTCGCGAGGTGGACCGTACGGAACATCGGGACAGCGGCTTCGCCCGCGACCCGGGTGGAGTTCACGCGGCTCGGCGTGGCGGAGACGCAGTCGAAGTACGTCGGCAACCTGGCTCCAGGGCAATCCCTCGAGATCACCGTAACACCCGAGCTCGACATGTACCTCGTGAACTCGACGGCGACGGTCGATCCGGACGAGAAAGTCGGCGAGGCGGATGAGACCAACAACCGGTGGGCGTCGAAGGACAGCCGGTGAGGCGGGATGGATCGAGCGGCTCAGCTGAGCCGCTCGATCACCGTCCGGGCCACCTTGCGCGCCGCGTCAGTGGAGCCGGCGATCACTCGCACTTTCCGCCTGGGCATGTGCGCCTCGAGGGTCGCCGTTCCCGCCATCTCGTATTCTGCCGCGGGGACCGGAAGCCCATCGACTGCCTGCACCCGCGTGTTGCGATAGAGCTCGGCGATGCTGGAGTCGCTTTCCTCCTGCGAGCGAAGAAATTTGGTGACGCGCTCAGCCAGCTCAGCGGACGAGGTGGCAGCGCCAAGGCTGGGGTACTCCACCGCGACCATCACCATGGTGCCGGGCCCGGTGTACATGCACGATGCGGTGTACGCCACGGGCTTCATGTACCTGTGCTCGTCGAACCGCCCCTCCGCCTTCGTGTACTGCGCACCGGCCAGCGTCGTGATCTCCGCCGGCGTGGCGAGGGCGCAGGCGTCGATCCGGTCGTTGTCGCCATTCCGCTCGCCCGTCTGTGCCCCTTGGCTCCCATCACCGCACCCCGCCATTGCAAGCGCGAGAGCGATGGGCGTGCCGCGCGCGAACGTGCATCGCATAACTCCTCCCGAGAAAGAATCCGCGTCAGTGCCGCCTCACACGAGGAGAACGCACCATCGCCGGCACGGGGGCCATTCACTCCGGCTCCTGGGACGACGGGCGCACGGCCTGGTAGAGAAATGCGCGCGCCTTCTGCCAGTCGCGTTTTACCGTGCGCGGCGAGGAGTCCATCAGCTCGGCCGTCTCCTCGACGGAGAGCCCGGCGAAATAGCGGAGCTCCACGACGAGGCCGAGACGCGGGTTGAGTCTCGCCAGGTCGCTGAGCGCCTCGTCGAGCGTTACCAGCTGTTCTGGGCGCATCGGCATGGCGAGCTCCGCGGGGTCGAGCAGCGGGTCGTGGCGCGCGCCGCCGCGCTTCAGCGCCGTGGTGCGGCGCGCGTAGTCCACCACGATCTGGCGCATCGCGCGCGCGGCGACGGCGAAAAAGTGCGACCGGTCCCGAAGCGAGAGGTGCTTGCTGTCAGCCAGCTTCAGGAATGCCTCGTGAACCAGCGCGGTGGTTCCCAGCGTCTCTCCCGGACGGCCGCGCGCGAGCTGCCGGTGCGCACGCTCGCGCAGCTCGTGATAGGTGATCGACACGAGCCGGTCGAACGCGTCGCTGCTTCCCGCGTCTACCTGGCGCAGGAGTGCCGTGATCTCGCCCTCCGCAGGGGACGACCTGGGTTCGTGACCAGCTGAGTCGGCGCTCATGCTCGGCCTTCGTCAGTTCAGGCGAAGCTACGGCTGTCCGGAGAAGCGCTCAAGACGCGGTGGCCCCGATTCTGGATTCTTCACGTTCACGGTAGGGAACGCATACGATGGCGGCGATATGAAGATCGGACGGATCCAGGCGGGTGCGGTGACAGCGCTGCTGGCTCTGGTGCTGGCGGCATGCGGTGGGAGTGGCACCACGCAGGACACTGTGGCCGGCCAGCCCTCGGCCAGCGGGACCACATCGGCGGTCCGGGATGCGTGCAGCGTGCTCACCGGTGAAGAGGTGGCGGCGATGACCGGCGAGCCCGTGACCGTCAAGCGCGGCGATGTCGGCCGTACGTTCTCCGAATGCGGTTGGCACGGCGCTCGGACGGAGACGCCCTACATCGAGCTGACCGTCTACTGGCGGGGTGGGCGCGACGCGTGGGAGGCCCGACGGATGGGCTACGGCATCGCCAGGCAGATGATCGATCGCGCCGAGGACGTGAAGCTCGACAGCATCGTGAGACCGGGCCCCGTCCCGGGCTTGGGTGACTCGGCCATCTACGCCGATCTCCTTCCGGCGATCATCCTCGAGGACGATGTCCTCGTGGAGATGATGGCCTTTCACCTGCCTAACGCGAGGGGCGCGTTCAGGCCGCTCGCCGAGCGCATTCTCGAGCGCGTGAAGGGATAGGCCGGCCGGTCCGTAGTGCCCCGGACGTGCGCGTGCCATATTGCGCGCGTGTCCGCAAGTGACGCCATGATGGGCGCGCGCAGCGCGAATGAGGACGAGTCGTGGATGCGCGAGGCGCTGGCCGAAGCGCGGGCCGCGCACGCCGCGGGTGAAGTGCCCGTAGGTGCGGTCGTGGTGCACGACGGGCGCGTGATCGCTCGCGGCGGCAACCGGACCGTGCGAGACCGGGACGCCACGACCCACGCCGAAATGCTCGCCCTCCGCGCCGCCGCGGCGGCACGGGGCACGTGGCGGCTGCACGGATGCACGCTCTACGTGACGCTCGAGCCCTGCGCGATGTGCGCTGGTGCGATGGTGCTCGCGCGTGTCGGGCGCGTGGTGTTCGGGGCCTGGGATCCCAAGGCGGGGATGGCGGGCTCGGTGGGAGACCTGCTGCGCCATCCGCGGCTCAATCATCGACCGGAGGTGCGCGGTGGCGTGCTCGAGCGCGAGTGCGGTGCGCTCCTCAGCGCGTTCTTCGCCGCACGACGGCAGGATGAATCGTCATCGTCCGTTGACCCGATTCCCGGGAGCGGGTAATTTTAACAGTTGGACGTTGGCCGCTCGTGAATCGTGCGTGCCGGCGCACTGGCGGCCGTTCCGCGCCGCCGCCCGGACAGGTGGCCGAGTGGCTGAAGGCACCGGTCTCGAAAACCGGCATACCGGTGAACCCGGTATCGTGGGTTCAAATCCCACCCTGTCCGCTTCACACCATCAGTCCTCAGGATGGGTGGCCGAGTGGCTTAAGGCGCACGCCTGGAAAGCGTGTGGACGTGAAAGCGTCTCGCGAGTTCGAATCTCGCCCCATCCGTACGCCCGCCAGAGGTGGTCTGGCGGGCTTCGTTTCCTCCGGTCCGCTTCCTGCTGCGTTTCGTCCCCGAGAGCCGGCGCGTCATAGCGCTCGATGCCGTCGACCTGCGTTCTCGGGGTGCCACTTGCCACCCCGAAACGCACGGTTGACCCCTTTCGGTTGCGGTGTTGCGGTCCGACCCTAAATATGTAGGCCCAAAGCCAGCAGGCGACCGGTGTCAACCACGAGCCCGGGAGGTGCCTTGATGCGTTTCGCCTCGTCTGCCAGAAGCAAGCCCTCGCCGCGTCCTGCTCTGGTCGTTGGTGATCGCTCGGCACGTGCCGGTCCCGGCACGCGACGATCCGGCCTCGCACGACAAGCCGCCGTCGCCGCCCTCGCCCTCCTCGCCGCCCTCGGGATCCCGCTCGTCAGTCAGCGCGCCATCGCTCAGGACAGCACCAGTGCTCCATCCCTCCTGGTAATCGTCACCGATGAGATGACCCAGGAGCCGGTCGTCGGCGCGCAAGTTGGGCTGAAAAAGAGCCGGATGGGCGCCCTCACCGATTCGCTCGGGATCGTGCGACTGAGCGGACTGCCCGTCGGACGTGACACGCTCGTGGTTCGCTTCCTCGGGTACGCCCCGCTGAGCACCGTCATCGATCTGCAACCGGACGTCGTTACCGAGGCGCAGTTCGCCATGCGGAAGGAGGTGGCGGAGCTGCCGACCGTGACGGTGCGCGGCAAGAACAGGCCGAGTCCCGGCCCTGGCTTCGAGAACCGTCAGCGGATGGGCTTCGGTCACTTCGTCACCCGCGAGGACATCGAGCGCTATTCGCCGTCGACGAGCAGCGACATTCTTCGCCAGGTCCCGGGCGTGCACCTGATTCCAATTCGCGGGGGCGGCTACCAGGTCCGGTTCACGCGCTCCACCTCGCGCTGCCGGGTGCAGTATTACATCGACAACCTTCCGGTGAGCACCGAAGAGCTCATCGATGCCGCGATCGATCGCCGCAATCTCATCGACGCCTCGGGCGGATCGGCGAACGCGCAGGCGCGCTCCCGTGCCCGGAAGCTGAACCGCGACATCCCCTCGTTCCACATCGATCAGCTCAACCCCGAGGACATCGAGGCCATCGAGGTGTATCGCGGCGCGGCGGAGATCCCGGTGGAGTACAACCGCAGCGGGTCGCTGTGTGGCGTGATCCTGATCTGGATGCGCAAGTCGAAGTGATGGGTCGGCTCACGGACTCCACCAGGGCGGCGCGAATGCGCCGCCCTTTTTTTGCGCGCACCGTCGAGGCATATTGCCCGCCGATGGCCCCATCGCCTCCCACCCGAGACTCGATCCTGCTCGACGCCCGCGGCATGGATCGCACCCTCAGACGGATGGCCGACGAGATCGTCGAGCTCAACGACGGCACCGACAACCTCATCATCGTCGGCATTCAACGCCGTGGCGTACAGCTGGCCGACCGCATCGTCGGCATCATCCGCGAGCGCGAGGGCGATTCGGTGCCACGCGGCGCGCTCGACATCACCCTCTACCGCGACGACCTGCAGACGGTCGGGCCGCGCCCGGTGGTCGGTCCCACCGACCTTCCGTGGAATCTCGAGGATCGACACGTCGTGATCGTCGATGATGTGCTGTACACGGGACGCACCGTGCGCGCCGCCCTCGACGAGCTGGCCGACTTCGGGCGGCCCGCGCGCATCGCGCTCGCCGTGCTGGTGGATCGCGGCGGGCGGGAGCTTCCCATCCACGCCGACATCGTCGGCAAGAAGGTCACCGTACCCAGGCACGGACGCGTGGATGTGCTGGTGCGTGAGCTGGACGGCGACGATGCGGTGGTGCTCGTTCCGCTCCCGGAGGCTGGCCACCAGGAGGGCGGGGCGTGACGAGTTCGCTGGGCAAGGACCTGCTGGCGCTCGAACCCCTGTCCCGTGACCAGATCGCACTCATTCTCGATACCGCCGAACCCTTCAAGGAGATCAGCGAGCGCGCCATCAAGAAGGTGCCGGCGCTCCGCGGCCAGACGATCGTCAATCTCTTCTTCGAAGCCTCCACCCGCACCCGCATCAGCTTCGAGTTCGCCGAGAAGCGGCTGTCGGCCGACACGGTGAACGTCGGTGCGTCGGGGTCCAGCGTCGCGAAGGGCGAAACACTCGTCGACACGGCCAGGAACCTCGAGGCCATGCGCATCGACATGGTCGTCATCCGGCACTCGGCGTCCGGTGCGGCGCAATTCCTCGCCGAGCGCATCGAATCGAACGTGATCAACGCCGGCGACGGGACGCACGAGCACCCGACGCAAGGGCTGCTCGATCTGCTCACGCTGCGCGACCGGTTCGGTACGCTGGAGCGCCGCCGCGTCTGCATCGTGGGCGACGTGTTGCACTCCCGCGTCGCGCGCTCGAACATCTGGGCGCTCGAGAAAATGGGCGCCCAGGTGGCCGTCTGCGGACCGCGCTCGCTCCTGCCGAACGCCATCGAGGAGTTCGGGGTCATCGTGTTCAAGCGGATCGAGGAGGCCATCGAGTGGGCCGAAGCGCTCAACGTCCTGCGCCTGCAGCTCGAGCGGATGACGGCGGGCTACATCCCGTCGCTGCGTGAGTACAACCGGGTATTCGGCATCTCGCGCGAGCGCCTGGAGCGCGCGCCGAACGACATCGTGATTCTGCATCCCGGTCCCATGAACCGTGGCGTGGAGATCGACTCCGACGTGGCCGACGGGCCGCACTCGGTGATCCTGGATCAGGTCACGAACGGGGTCGCGGTCCGCATGGCCGTGCTGTACCTGCTGGCCGGGGGAAGACCCGAGCTGGCCGAGGCGGCGAAGGGAGCACCCGATCGATGAGCGCCCGCTCGCGCGCCTCGCAGCCCGCCGCGCCCGTGTCGGCACCGCGTGGGCTCGTCCTCACCGGCGGACGCATCCTCGACCCGGCACGCGGCCTGGATCGCACCGGCGACGTCGTGATCACCGACGGGAAGATCGACGCCGTTGGGGCGCCGGTGGCGCGCGACACGCTCGGGGATGGCTTCGAGGTGATCGACTGCACCGGCGCGATCGTGTCGCCTGGATTCATCGACGTGCACTGTCACTTGCGCGAGCCGGGTCGCGAGGACGTCGAGACGATCGCCAGCGGCGCGCGCGCCGCCGCGGCGGGCGGCTTCACGGCGGTCTGCGCGATGCCCAACACCGAGCCGGTCACCGACAACCAGGCCGCGGTGGGCTTCATCATTCGTCAGGCGCTCCGCGCCGGCGCGGCGCGTGTGTATCCAATCGGCGCCATCTCGCTTGGCCAGAAAGGGGAGGCGCTGGCCGAGTTCGGAGAGATGGTTGCCGCCGGCGCGGTGGCGGTGAGCGACGACGGGCGCCCCGTCGTGAGCGCGCATCTCATGCGCACGGCGCTGGAGTACGCGCAGGCATTCGACATTCCGGTCATCGATCACTGTGAGGAGCCAACCCTGGCCGCCGGCGGCTCGATGAACGAAGGTATGATGAGTGCGCGCCTCGGACTCAAGGGGATTCCGTCCGAGGCCGAGGAGATCATGGTGATCCGGGACATCCTCCTCGCGCGGCGCACGGGCGGGCACGTACACCTGGCGCACGTGAGCACCAGGGGCTCGGTCGAGCTCATCCGGTGGGGCAAGGAGCGCGGCATCAACGTGACGGCCGAGGTCACGCCGCATCACCTCACGCTCACCGAGATGGCGGTGCAGGGCTATGACACGCACGCCAAGATGAATCCTCCGCTGCGCACGACGGAGGACGTCGAGGCACTCCGCGACGCGGTTCGCGACGGCACGATCGACATGGTGGCGACGGATCACGCGCCCCACCACTACGACGCCAAGGAGCGCGAGTTCGCCGATGCCCCCTTCGGCATCGTGGGGCTCGAGACCGCGTTGGCGCTGCTGGTGACACGGCTGGTGGAGCCGGGGATCATCGACTTCCCGACGCTGGTCGACCGGGTCTCCGTCACGCCGGCACGGGTGTTCGCCCTTCCTGGCGGAACCCTGGAGCGCGGCATGCCGGCGGATGTTACCGTCTTCGATCCCAGGCGTGAGTGGAAGGTAGAGCCTGCCAATTTCCTCTCCAAGGGGAGGAACACACCGTACGCGGGAATCACGCTGCGAGGCCGCGCGCTCTGCACCATCGTCGGCGGGCGGGTGGCGTTCCGGCTGGAATCGTGACATCGTGATCGCTTCGCTGGCGGCACGCCGGGACATCGTGACGGTGTGCAAGCGGCTGTACGAGCGCGGACTGATCGCGGGCGCGGAAGGGAACGTCTCCGTGCGCCTGGCGGCGGATCGCATCCTGGTCACACCGAGCGGGTCGTCGAAGACCGACGTGGGAGTCGACGATCTCGTGGAAGTGCGGCCGGATGGGACGCCCCTGCGAGGCAGCAGGCGGCCGTCGTCCGAGATCGCGGTGCATCTGCGGATCTACGCGCGGCGTGCCGACGTGCGGGCGGTGGTGCACGCGCACCCACCGGTGGCGACGGGGTTTGCGGTGGCCGGTGAAGGCTTTGCGGGGTGCGTGCTGCCGGAGATGGTCTTTCAGGTGGGTTGGGTGCCGCTCGTCCCGTACGACACGCCTGGGACGGAGGCGCTGGCCGACCGCTTCGAGCCGTACCTGGCTGCGCACGACGCGTTCCTGATGGCCAACCACGGCGCGGTCACGGTTGGTCCAACGCTCGTGTTGGCGCACCAGCGAATGGAAAGTCTGGAGCACACGGCGCGCATTCTGTTGACGGCGCGCCTTCTGGGTCGCGTGAACGAGTTGACGGCCGAGCAGGTGTCGGCCCTGGTCACGGCGCGCGAGCGCGCAGGAATACCCGGAGCATATCCGGGGTGCCATACACCGGATAGCCGGCGGAGAGAGTATGAGTGACACTGCACCGAACACCGAACAGGCGGTCACGGCCTTGCTCGCCGAACGACAGCGCTACGAGTCCTGGCTCGGCACGCTCGAGGCGAGGCGGAGCGTCACGCCGCCCCACATTTACACGCGCGTGCAGGCCGACTATGCCGCCCGGCTGCAGCGCGTTCTGGAGGAGCTGAGCACGCACCGGTCGGCGATCCAGGAGATGGTGGACTCGCTGTCCGATCGCCTGGCGGCGGTCGAAGCCGAAGAGGCACGACATCGCGATGAGCGAGCCGAGGCGGAGCTTCGCGCGCTGGTGGGCGAGTACGCGCCCACCGAGAGTGAATCATTGCTCCGCCGCGCCGATGAGGAGCTGACCAGGTTGGCGGAAGAGCGGGCGAGCGTCACCGCTGACCTCGTGCGGTACCGCGCTCTGCTCGATGCCGGCGCGCTGGGGGCACGACATGGCGCCACACCGGAGAAAGCGGGCCGCGCCGCCGCGAGCGCCGCCGGTGGCGCTGCCGCTGCCGCCCCCGCCGCGCGCCCCGAGTTCCAGCGGCACGCCGGTGTGTACGGCGAGCGCCTCTGGGACGTCCCGGATGAGCCGACGGCACCGTCGGTCGCTGCCCAGGAGCCTAACGATCAGCGCAAGGGTGGTGGCGGCAACTTCGACGAGCTGGAGTTCCTGAAATCAGTCGTCGATACGGGGGAGCACGGCTCGGGCGCGCACTCGGTGCCACGAGGCGCGAGCGCGTCCACGAACACGGCGACGTCGGGCGACGCGCAGGGCCAATCGCGCGAGAGCATCCCGTCTTTCCTCAAGGATGTTCCGCCGGAGCAGGTGAAGACGCTCAAGTGTCAGGAGTGCGGGACACTGAACTACCCGACGGAATGGTACTGCGAGCGATGCGGCGCTGAGCTGGCGGCGCTGTAGCGAGGAACGAAGGGCGAGCATGACGAGGGGTGAGCGCTCTGAGCTACGAGTCGCTCACCCCTCGTCATTTCTCTCGTCCCTCGTCAACGGGCGCTCACGCCTTCGCCAGATGACTCTTCTGCCTCGCGGCGGCGTTTCTGTGGATGAGCCCTTTGCGCGCGGCGCGGTCGAGGAGCTGCACGGCGCGCCGGCGCTCCTCCGGGCTGGCGCCCGGCGCGCGGGCCTTTTTCACGGCGGTGCGAAGCGCCGAGCGCTGCGCCCGATTGCGGATCGCCGCGGCGCGCGACTTCCGCATGTTCTTCTGTGCGGACGCGATATTCGGCACGAATTGGTCTCCGAAACGTACGTATGACGGTGCTGGAACAGCACAAAAAACCTAGACCAGACAGTAGCGGATGTCAAGGCGCTGCTTTACTTTGACATGATTCTCCCGCGTCGGTAGCTTAGGCGCCGAATCTCGCCCGCACCCCGCGGGTCACCCACTACGCGGCGGACGTTGGAACGACTCATCATCGTGTTGCCGGTGCTGCTCTTCTCGGTCATCGCGCATGAGTACGCTCACGGGTACGCCGCGCTCCGACAAGGCGACCCGACCGCGTCCCAGCTCGGCCGGCTCACCTGGAATCCCGTCAAGCACATCGATCCGTTCATGACGTTGATTCTTCCGGTGCTCATGGCGTTCTCCAACGGACCGATCCTCGGCGGCGCCAAGCCCGTGCCGGTGAACCCAGGCAACTATCGGCATCTCAGGCGCGGCGACATCATCGTATCACTCGCCGGCGTCGCGACCAACCTCGTCATCGCCATCGGTCTGGTCCCGCTCATCTTTCTGGTCGGATACATCGCGCATGCCAGCCCCGGTCTCGCGCCGGGGCTGGCGATTCTCCAGGCGATGCTCATCTGGGGCGTCCTGCTCAATCTCATCCTCGTCATGTTCAACCTGCTGCCCATCCCGCCGCTCGATGGGTCGCACGTGATGAAGTACCTCCTGCCGCCGACGCTGGCCGTTCACTATCAGCAGGTTGGCCGCTACGGCATCCTGATCCTCATCCTGCTCCTGTACTTCGGCAGCGGCGTGCTCTTCTTCTGGATGTCGCCCGCCTATCGGGCGTTCAGCCTCCTCGTCGTCCACGGACGTGAACTCATTCTCCCGAGCCAATGGTTGCCGCTGACGCTGTGATGCCGGAGACGCACGGTTCGTTCGTGGTCGAGCTGGATCAGTTCTCCGGACCGCTCGATCTCCTCCTCACACTGATACGCGAGGAGCAGGTCGCGATCACCGATGTACCCATCGCGCGCATCGCCGAGCAGTTCCTCCAGCGCATCCACTCGCTCGGGTTGGGCGAAGCGGCCGAGTATCTCGAGATGGCCGCCCGGCTGCTGCGCATCAAGGCGCAGATGCTCCTGCCGCGGCGCGAGGATGAGGAAGGGTGGGAAGATCCGCGCGCCGAGCTGATCCGGCGCCTCCTGGAATACCAGCAGATGCGGGAGGTGGTGGATCATCTCGAGCGCCTCCGCGAAGAGCGCCGCGGTCGATTCGCTCGCGGCTATCTGCCGGCGGAGCCCGTGCCCCAGGCGGCGCCGCTCGCCCTGTCGCTCCCCGAGCTGCTCGCCGCCGTCGATCGCGTGTTGCGCCTAACGAGTACGCCGACGATGCACGACGTCGTCTCGCGTCCGCTCGACGTGGACGGCGCCATCGCCGTCATCCGCGCCGTGCTCATGGCGCGTGCCGCGGGACGGTGGCTCGACGTCGTGGCCCGCGACGCCGAGCCGTGGCAGGTGTTGTCGGTACTGCTCGCCCTGCTCGAGCTGGCGAGACGCGGCGAGCTCAAGCTGTACCAGTCCCGGCCCTTCGGGCCCGTGGAGTTCAGTCGTGACGCCGCTAGCGAAGCTGCTTGAAGCGGCGCTCTTCGCGAGTGGCCGGCCGGTGCCGCTCGAGGAGCTCGCGGCGCTCGACCGGGACGCGACGCCGGCGGCGCTCGCCATGGCGCTCGATGAACTCCGCACCGAGTACGACACCGGCGGCCACGGGGTCGAGCTGGTCGAGATCGGCGGCGGGTGGCAGATCCTCACGCGACCGGAATTCACCGAGGCGATCGAGCGCGCGCAGCTGGCGGCGAGACCGCAGCGCCTCTCGGCCGCCGCGCTCGAGACGCTCGCCATCATCGCGTACCGCCAGCCCATCGGCCGCGCCGAGATCGAGGACATCCGCGGCGTCGGCGTCGGCGGTATGCTCAAGACGCTGCTCGAGCGTGGGCTGATCGATGTGGTGGGACGCAGCGAGGGATTGGGCCGGCCGCTGCTCTACGGGACCACGTCCGTGTTTCTGGAGCAGTTCGCGCTTCGCCATCTGGAGGAGTTGCCGCGCGCGGACGAGCTCGCCATCGCGCTCCGCAGCGGGTCACACCCAGAGTGAGTCCGGCGCCCATGCGCATCCAGCGCGCGCTGGCCCGCGCGGGCATCGCCTCGCGTCGGCGCGCCGAGGAGCTGGTCGCCGCGGGCAGGGTGCTGGTCAACGGCGTGCCGGCACGACTCGGCCAGGTCGTCGACGCCGATGCGGATCGACTGGAGGTGGATGGTACGCCGGTTGCCCGCCCGCCGGCCGAACAATGGATCGTGCTGAACAAGCCGGGCGGCTTCGTCACGACGCGGTCCGATCCGCAGGGACGGCGCACCGTGTTCGAGCTCGTACCCGCCGTGCCCGGCCTCACGTACGTCGGACGTCTGGACTACCTCACGGAAGGGCTCTTGCTCTTCACCACGGACGGACGTGCGGCACATGCACTCACCCATCCGAGCCGCGAGATCGAGCGGACGTACGTCGCGACGGTGCGTGGCGATGTGGGTGAAGCCGTGCGCACCGCACGGCGCGGCGTCGCGCTGGAGGATGGCGTCGTGGTGCCGCGTGAGATCTCGGCGCTGCCGCTCGGCGGCAGGCGCTCGGAGCTCACGATCACCGTCACCGAGGGACGCAACCGGGAGGTGCGGCGGCTCTGTGAGGCGCTGGGATTGGACGTGGAGCGCCTCGTACGCGTGCGCTTTGGACCGGTGACACTCGGCTCGTTGGCACCAGGAGCCACGCGCCCGCTCACGGCGCGCGAGCAGCGCACCATCGCCGCACTCACCCGACTGGAGGTATAGGAGCAGCATGGACCTGCGCAACTCGACGGCGCTGCTGCTGGGCGGAAGCGGACTCGTTGGCATGGCGATCGCGAGACGGCTCATCGAATTCGAGCCCGCCCGCCTGCTCATCACGGGGCTCACGCGTGAGGAGGCGGAGCGGAGCGTGAGCGAGCTCCTCCCCGAAGTCGGGACCATCGAGGTCGAAGCGTTGTGGGGAGACATCTTCCTCCCCGTCGATCTCGCCGAGCAACGGCGTGGGGCGCTGCTGGCCTCGCCAGCCGCGCGGCACCGGCTGCTCGACGACCTCTTCGGCGCAGCGGGCCGCCGGATGCACGAGGAGAATCTGCTGTACCGCTGGCTCACGACGCACAAGCCGGACGTCGTGGTGGACTGCGTCAACACGGCGACCGCGTTCGCCTATCAGAACGTGTTCGCCAGCGCGGCGACGATGCTCGCCGCGGCCGATGCCGGCACGCTCGATCGCGAGCTCATCGAGCGGCACCTGCTCACGCTGCCCATGCCGCAGCTCATCCGGCACATCGAGATTGCCGTCGATGGCATGCGGCAGGCCGGGACCAAGGCGTACGTGAAGATCGGCACCAGCGGCACCGGCGGGATGGGCCTCAACATCCCGTACACCCACAGCGAAGAGAAGCCGTCGCGCACGCTCATGTCGAAGTCGGCCATCGCCGGCGCGCACAGCCTGCTCCTGTTTCTGCTCGGTCGCACGCCCGGCGCCCCGGCCGCGATCGAGATCAAGCCGACGGCCGCGATCGCCTGGCGAGAGATCGGCTTCGGGCCGATCCGTCGTGGCGGCAGGATGATCGAGATCGTGGACTGCGAGACGCCGTTGTCGGTGAACGACGCGTTTGCGCCCACCGCGTGTGGCTGGAAGAAGCTCGGATTGCCCCTCGAGAGCGTGTTCATCGACGTTGGCGAGAACGGCGTCTTCGCGCGCGACGAGTTCGAGACGGTGAGCGCGCTGGGCCAGATGGAGCTCGTCACGCCCGAGGACATCGCCGAGGTGACGGTGATGGAGCTGCGCGGGCATTCGACGGGAAAGGACATCGTCGCGGCCCTCGACGGCGCGACGTTCGGGCCGACCTACCGTGCCGGCTACCTGCGAGCGGTGGCCGTGGCCGGGCTCAAGGCGCTCGAGGCGGAGCACGGGATCCGTAGCATCGCGTTCGAGATGCTCGGTCCACCGCGGCTCACCAAGCTGCTGTACGAGGCGTACATCCTGGGGTGTCTCTTCCCCAGCGTGCGTGCCCTCTCGAACGCCGACCCGGCGCGCGCGGCAACGGATGCCGAGCGCCTGCTTCGCGACCGGGAGCCCATGTTGCGTCGCCAGATCCTCTCGGTGGGCCTCCCGATCCTGCTGAGCGATGGCGCGTCGGTGCTGCGCGGTGAGACGGTCGTCGTGCCTCCCGACGGCCGTGGCGCCGACATTGCACCGCGCGGGTGGGTCGATCTCCGTCCCGCGAATCTCGAGCACTGGGTCCGTCGCGCGAGAGCGATCAGCGCGATCCCGCACGATGTTCGCACGGGCTCGCGTGCCCGCTGGACGGCCGTCAACGCCGACGCGCCCATCGAGCCGGCGAGCATGGCGGTGTGGGTGTTCGAGGAGGAGGATGGAGGATTCCGGATCAAGCGGTAGCGAAACGCGGGACGCGGGACGCGGCTCTTACCTTCCGCACCGAGCAGGCGCCTGACTGGCATCCAGAACGGAGGGCGACACGGATGAACGCGGACCGAAGCGGACAAACGGGCATGATGTTGGGGTCGCGGCAGCGAAGCTCCGAGCGGCGCAGCCACAAGCCCTTGCTCTTTCATCCGCTCAGTCCGCGTTCATCCGTGTAACACGTCGTTCTGGATGCCAGGCAGCTACGCCTGTCCCGCGTCCGGATTGAACCTGTCTGCCGGCGCACGGTATAACTGCTGAACCGCGGATTCCAGAACCAGGGAGCGAGCACGTGGCAACACGAGTCATGCCGTCCGCCGACGCGCTGTTGGTGAGCAATATCGTGGAGCAGGTGGGGCGTCGCGTGGTGGGGCAGGATTACATGGTCGAGCGGCTGCTCATCGGGCTGCTCACGGGCGGCCACGTGCTCCTCGAGGGTGTGCCGGGACTGGCCAAGACGCTCACCGTGAAGACGCTGGCCGAGACGATCAGCACGTCGTTCCAGCGCATCCAGTTCACCCCCGACCTGCTTCCAGCGGATGTCCTCGGCACGATGATCTACGATCAGTCCACCGGACAGTTCCGGGCGAAGAAGGGTCCCATCTTCGCCAACATCATCCTCGCCGACGAGATCAACCGTGCACCGGCGAAGGTCCAGGCGGCGCTGCTCGAGGCAATGCAGGAGAAGCAGGTCACCATCGGCGGCACCACCTACAAGCTCGACGAGCCGTTTCTCGTGCTTGCCACACAGAATCCGATCGAGCAAGAGGGCACGTACACGTTACCGGAAGCGCAGGTGGATCGCTTCATGCTGAAGCTCCGCGTCACCTACCCCTCACGTGATGAGGAGAAGGAGATCATGCGGCGCATGGCGGGAGGGCAGGAGATCCCGGTGTCTCACGCCGCCACCCCCCAGGCGATCCTCGACGCCCGTCGGCGTATCGCCGAGCTCTACGTCGACGATCGCATCATGGATTACATCGTGGACATCGTGCACGCCACGCGTTATCCGGAGCAGGCGGGCATGTCCGACCTCAAGCCGCTCATCGAGTACGGCGCCAGTCCACGGGCCACGATCTTTCTCGCCCAGGGGGCCCGCGCACACGCGTTCCTCCGTGGCCGTAACTTCGTCACCCCCGACGATGTGAAGGCCGTCGCGCCCGACATACTGCGCCACCGTGTGCTCACCAGCTACGAGGCGGAGGCGGAGGAGGTCTCGAGCGACGACATCGTGCGGCGCATCCTGAGTACGATCGAGAGCCCATGAGCGCCGCACCGGCCCCGCACCGCGCCTCGAGCGGCGGAACGCGGCGTGCGGCGCGCTCAGCCACCGCCGGTGACGCGCGAACGACACCTCGGGCCGTCCCACCGGAGGTGCTGCGTCAGGTCAAGCTGCTCGAGCTGCGCACCCGAGGGCTCGTGAACTCGCTCTTCACCGGCGAATACCACTCCGTGTTCAAGGGCCAGGGGATGGAGTTCTCCGAGGTGCGTGAATATCAGCCCGGTGACGAGGTCCGCACCATCGATTGGAACGTCACCGCCCGGATGCGGCATCCATACGTGAAGCGCTTCATCGAGGAGCGCGAGCTCACGGTGATGATCGCCGTCGACCTCTCCGGCTCCGAGCGATTCGGCACCGTGTCCCGCTTCAAGAGCGAGCTGGCCACCGAGTTGAGTGCGGTGCTCGCGATGTCGGCCGTGCGGAACAACGATCGTGTGGGGACGCTGCTGTTCACCGACCGCGTCGAGCACGTGGTGCGACCGGGGAAGGGGCGGCGCCACGTGCTGCGCCTCATCCGCGACGTCCTGGCGTTCGAGCCCACCGGCCACGGCACCGACATCGGCGGTGCGATCGACTACATGGCGAAGATGCTGCCGCACCACTCCATCATCTTCATCATGTCCGACTTCCTGGACGCGGACATCGAGCGCCCGCTCAAGATCCTCTCGCAGCGACACGACGTCGTCGCCGTGTCGGTGGAGGATCCGCGCGAGCAGAGCCTGCCGGACATCGGACTCGCCCGCTTCCTCGATCCGGAGTCGGGACTCACCCTCGACGTCGACACGAGCGACGCACGCGTTCGCGCGCACTTCGAGACGCGGGTGCGCGAGGCCCGCGAAGCTCGGCGCCAGCTCTTCCGGCGCCTCTCCATCGATGAGGTGCCCGTGCGCACCGACCGCAGCTACGTCGAGCCGCTGCTTCGGTTCTTCCGCCTGCGCGAGACGCGAGGGCGCCGCCGGTAATGCTCTGGGCACTGCTGGTGCTGTTTCAGCAGGGCGTGGCATCGGCGTCGCAGGACGAGCCGCGGCTGCAGATGGGCGTGAGCGCCCGACCGGACACGGTGACGGTGGGCGATCACTTCGTGCTGACGGTGCGCGTGCGCGCACCGCTCGGCGCGGCCATCGCGTTTCCCGCCGGTCCGGACAGCGGCGGAGTGATCGAGGCGATCGACCCGCGCGTCGTCCGGTCCAACCCCGACACCACGAGCGTCGACCAGAGCGCGACCTATCGGCTGGTTGCCTGGGACACCGGTCGAGTGGCGGCTCCTATCGATCCGGTGGTCGTCAGGCTCGGCGACCGCGAGCATCTGCTCCGGCTCGACTCCGTCCGGATCATCGTACGCAGCGTGCTGCCCGTCGACACGTCGCTGCACGATCCGAAGCCCGCTCGTGACATCGTTCCTGGTCGGCGTCCATGGTGGCACTGGCTCGTGGCGGCGCTCATCGCCGTCGCGATCATCGGACTGCTGCTGTGGTGGTGGATACGCCGCCGGCGGCGACAGGTCGCGGTCATCCCCGTCAACGCGTTCGTCCGCGCCGAGCAGGAATTCGAGCGAATCGAGGCGTTGCGCCTCATCGAAGCTGGAGAGCGCGGGCGCCACGTGGCGCTGTGCATCGAGGTGCTGCGCGACTACCTCGCGGCCCGCATCGGGGCGGCTCGAACGTCGCACACGAGCTCCGAGCTACTCGACACCCTGCGGTCGCGACCCGAGGTGCCGCTGGAGCGGCTGCAGCGCGTGCTGGAGGAAGCCGACCTCATCAAGTTCGCGCGCCGTCCGGTGACCGCTGAGCGCGCGAGCGCCCTGGGCCGGGAATCGCGGCAGATCGTGCATCACGTCGAGGAGCAGCTCGAGGCCGCCGCGCGCGCGGCCGCCGCATCAGCCGAAGCGGAGCGGGCCGCGTGAGTCGCTTCGCCGAGCTGAGCTTCGCAACGCCACTGGCGCTCCTGCTGCTCCTGGTGCTGCCGGCCTGGTGGCTCTGGCGCCGGCGCCATCGACCGGCGGCGATCGTGTTCTCGCGTACCGATGTCCTGGCGCGCGGTCCACGAGCGGGACGCGCAATCGCCCGCTCGATCTTCGCGCTGCGCAACCTGCTGCTCGTGGCGCTCGTGATCGCCCTGGCGCGCCCGCGCGCTGGGGCGCATGCGGAGGACATCACGAGCGAGGGCATCAACATCGTGCTCGCCGTCGACATCTCGAGCTCGATGCTCTCCGAGGACTTCCAGCCGCAGAATCGCCTGGAGGTCGCAAAGGACAAGGTGAAGCAGTTCATCACCGGGCGGCGCAGTGATCGCATCGGGTTGGTCGCTTTCTCCGGCGAGGCGCTCACGCAGGTGCCGCTCACCGTCGACTATCCCGTGCTGCTCACCGCCGTGGACAACCTGCAGCCGGGACAGCTCGAGGACGGGACCGCCATCGGCACCGCCATCGCCACCGCCGCCAACCGGCTGCGCGACGCGCCCGGCGTCTCGCGGGTGATGATCCTGCTCACCGATGGCGAGAACAACCGCGGAGCCATCGATCCGCGCACCGCGGCGCAGGCGGCGGCCGCCGTCGGCGTCAAGATCTACACGATCGCCGCCGGCGCGGAGGGGATGGCGCCCGTTCCCGTGGGGCGGGGTATCATGGGGCTGCGCTACGAGTACCGCCCGGTGCGCATCGATGAGGAGCTCATGCGCGACATCGCCCGCACGACCGGCGGTCAATACTTTCGCGCGCGCGATGCCGCCGCGCTCCAGCGCATTTACCAGGAGATCGACCGGCTGGAGCGCGTCCCCGTGCGCACGCGCACGTACGTGCGGTATTCGGAGCTCTTTCGCTGGCCGCTCGCCCTGGCGCTGATCGCGCTCGCGGGCGAGATGCTCCTCCTCGCGTGGCGGGGACCGCTCCCGTGATCCCGTTCTTCGATCATCCGCTCCTGCTCGTCGCCGTGCCGGTGATCGTGATCGCGGTCACCGCGCTGCTCGTCGTCTCCTACCGGCGGCGGGCGGCGCGGCTCGCCCGACTGGGCACGGCGCCCGTGGTCCAGCGGCTGGTCCCCGCCCTTTCCACCTCGCCGCCATGGTGGCGGGCCTTGCTCCTGGGTGCGGCCGCGGCGGCCGCGGGCATTGCCCTCGCCGGACCGCGCTGGGGCACCGAGACGACCATCGTTCGCAGCAGCGGCGCCGACGTCGTCCTCGCGCTCGATGCGTCGCTCTCGATGCTGGCGACTGATGAGCGGCCGAATCGTCTTGAGAGGATGAAGCTCGAGGCCCGGCGGTTTCTGGCCGCGGCCGAGGGCGACCGGGTGGGACTCATCGCGTTCGCCGGCCGCAGCTACATCCTCACTCCACTCACCGTCGACCGTGGCGCGCTCGAGCTCTTCCTCGACAACCTCGATCCGTCGGTCGTCGGCCAGGCAGGCAGCTCGCTGGCGCGAACGATCAGGCAGGGAACAGACCTGTTGCTCAGCACCAACACCGCTGCGGACCGCGCGCTCGTTATCATGACCGATGGTGAGTCGTTCGATGATGAGGAGGAGGCCCTGGCCGCCGCCCGCCGCGCAAATGAGGCGGGTGTCACGCTCGTCGTGGTCGGCTTCGGCACGCCGGACGGCTCGACCATCCCGGTGCGAACGTTGCAGGCCACGAGTCTCAAGCGTGATGAGAATGGCGACATCGTGATCACCCGCTACAACCCCGAGCTGCTGCGCAGCATCGCCTCCGCCAGCGACGGCGCGTTCATCGATGCCGCGGCGACGGACAAGGCCACTCGCATCCGCCGCGCCCTGGCGACGCTGCGGCGCGAACAGCGGCAGGCGGCGAGTGGTCGCGAGCGCCGCCCGCAGTTTCAGCTCTTCCTCATCCCCGCCGTCCTGTTGGCGATGCTCGATACCCTGCTAGCCGAGCGGCGGGGGCGGCGCAAGCCGGCGCCGGCCGCGGCGGCGACGGCCGCATCCATCCTCTTGATGATGTCGCTCGCCGCACCAGCGAGCGCGCACGCCGACGACGGGCGCGACGGCGACCGCCTGTTCAGGGAAGGACGATTCCGCGAGGCGGCTGCCGCCTACGAGCGCGCCATTGCGGCCGGAGACACCTCGGCGCGCATGGCCTACAACTACGGCACGGCCCTCATCGCGGCCGATCGCGCCGACGATGCGATCGGTGCGCTCGAGCGCGCTGCCTCGGCCCGCGATCTCGAGATCAGATATCGTGCGCTGTTCAACCTCGGCCTCATCTATCTCAATCGCGGGCGCCGGCTCCAGGACGAAGCCGCCGATCAGGCACTCTCCGCGGCCAGCGATGCCTACAAGCGAGCACTGCGCCTGCGGCCCAGTGAGCTCGACGCGAAGTGGAACTATGAGCTCGCCCTGCGCGAGCAGGACCGTCGCGGTGGTGGTGGCGGCGGCGGCGGGGGTGGCGGCGGTGG
>DATFFQ010000155.1:0-2826 GCA_035249955.1 Gemmatimonadaceae bacterium | reverse complement strand
GTTGCGGAGGTCACTCTTCATGGCCGCCACGTAGGCCTTCTCCTTCGTGTTGGCGAACTTCGGAATCGCGATCGCGGCCAGAATGCCGATGATGACCACGACGATCAGAAGCTCGATCAGCGTAAAACCCTTGCGCGTGTTACCAGTCATTTTGCGACTCCTGAGTGCTGTGGCCGGTGCGCCGGCAGTTCCCTGTGTGTTGCTGTTCCCAGCGGTGATGTGGTCTCTCTCAAGACGCGCGAGCAGCCCGTTTGGTCAGCGATTGGCCTGTCACAGAATGTTGCAGGTGGTTCTGGTTGGTCCCGTCACAGGAGATACCTACCGTGGAGCATGACACTCCGCTCGGATTCGGCACGGCCGTCTTCCGGATCGGCGTGGTTTTCCTGCTGGTCCTGGCCAACGCCTTCTTCGTCGCGGCGGAGTTCGCCCTCGTTGGGGCGCGTCGCAGCAAGATCGATCACCTCGCCCAGGGCGGAGACTCGAAGGCGCGAACGGTGCAGCACGCGTTGGCGCACATCGACCGGTACATTTCGGGCACGCAGCTCGGGATCACGCTCGCGTCGCTGGCGTTAGGCTGGCTTGGCGAGCCGGCGCTGGCCGCTTTGATCGACCGTGCGCTGGCCGCCGTCGGCGTCGCCGTGCCGTCCGGCGCCGCCCACACCGCCGCGTCGATCACCGTCGCGTTCCTGATCCTCATGTTCCTCCACATCGTGCTCGGCGAGCTGGCGCCCAAGTCGCTCGCGCTCGTGGCACCGGAGGCGGTGAGCCGATGGGTCGCGCGCCCGCTCATCGTCTTCTCGAGCGTGATGTCGCCGTTCATCGCCGTGCTCAACGGCGCGGCGAACGCGCTGCTTCGGCTCTTCGGCGTGGCACCGGTGAGCGAGCGGCACCGCGTTCACTCACCCGAGGAGCTGCGCCTGCTGGTGTTGCAGTCGCACGCCCACGGTGCGCTCGACGAGCGTGACAGCGCGATGCTCGCCGGTGTGTTCGACTTCCACCTCAAGCGCGCGCACGATGTCATGCGCCCGCGCACCGAGGTCGTGGCGCTGGCCATCGATGCGACGGAGCAGGAGGTGCGGAACACCGTCCGGCGCGAGCGCTACTCCCGCTATCCGGTGTACCGCGGCTCGCTGGATGACATCGTCGGCGTCTTCCTGGCGAAGGACCTGCTGGTGCACGACGAGAACCTGCCGTTCCGCCTGGAGGACTACGTGCGCCCCGTGCTCTACGTGCCCGACACGCGCCCGGCCGAGCTCGTGCTCGACGACCTTCGCCGCTCGCGAGCGCAGATGGCGGTGGTGCTGGACGAGTATGCCGGAACAGCCGGGATCCTCACCGTGGAGGATCTGGTGGAGGAGGTGATCGGCGACATCTCCGACGAGTACGACATCGCGGCGCGCAGCTCGATCGACTCCGATGGCATGCTCGAGCTCGCCGGGGATCTGTCGCTGGTTGACATCCGCTCCGACCACCGGCTTCGCATCCCCGAAGGAAGCTGGAACACGTTGGGCGGTTACGTCTTTGCCGCGTTGGGTCGCCTGCCGCGCATCGGGGATCGTGTCACCATCCCGGACGGCGAGCTGGAGGTCGTGGCCATGGATGGAAGACGCGTGGCCGCGGTGCGCGTCCGAAGGACGGAAAGCACCAGCAAGTCGTGACGGTGTGGCGACGCAACGCGGCGCGCGACGAGTGGCATCTCGCCGCCCGGCCGCTCAGGCAATGCGTTGCTCAGGGGCTCGATACGGGGGCCGTGGATGGCGACGCGGTGACGCCACCGTGCGGCAACAGCGCGCCCAACGTATACCGGCTCCCTGGATTCCACAGGATCCAGTCCTGCACGCCGTTGTCGTATCCCGCCTCGATCTGCGCGCGCACCTGGGTCACGCCGTAGCGCGGAGCGCCCAGGGTGAAGTCCTGATACCACGGTATCACCTTCGCCGCACCGGCGATGCCGGCGCTCCGGCGCTTCGCGTCCTTGAGCGCGTTGTCGATCACCTCGTACGGCCGGGCGTTGGGGTTGCTGAGGCGGTAGCTGCCCCGCGCGTAGTGTGAGGGATAGGTCATGGGGAGCACGACGTCGACGGCATCGACGAGCTGCTCCCAGCGCTGGCCGATTCCCATGTCGGTCGTGTCCGACGTCGTGAGACCGAACACATCGGCCGTGACCGGAACACCGAGTGGGCGCAACCGCGTACGCAGCGCGACGAGCTGCTCGCGGATCACGGTCGCCCGCTGGCGACCGTTGGCGAGCGGGAACACTGCCTCGCGAACCAGCCGCTTCTCGTCCGGAAAGCGCACGTAGTCGAACTGCACCTCACTGAAGCCCAGCTCAACCGCCTCGCAAGCCAGGTCGGCCGCGTACTGCCACGGTCCATTCTGATGCGGATCGAGCCACGGCTTGCCGTTCTTGTCCAGCCAGATTCCGCCATCGCTGCGGCGTCGGATCGCCCACTCCCGCTTCTTCTCCGCCAGCAGTGGGTCCTTGGCGACGACGATGCGGGCGATGGGGT
Source organism: Gemmatimonadaceae bacterium (assembly GCA_035249955.1). Classification (GTDB taxonomy): domain Bacteria; phylum Gemmatimonadota; class Gemmatimonadetes; order Gemmatimonadales; family Gemmatimonadaceae; genus DATFFQ01. Next base: position 316 of record DATFFQ010000155.1, on the reverse strand, counting down.
AGATCCCGTGAGCGCGCATCGTGTCGAGCACGGCGCGCAAGCGGGTGACGCGCATCGTCATGGTCGTGTCGGCCCCGATCTCGCGCGCGAGCGGCACGCGCGAGCGATAGAGGACGAGCCCGCGGTCGTCCTTCACGTCGATGACGAGCGCGTTGATCTCCGTTCGCTTCGCGACATCGATGAGCTGCCACATCTTCTGACCGAGCGCGGCCCAGCGATTCACGTAGAGGCCGCGCAGCGGCGATGGCGTGGGCACGAGTGGAGCGGCGGGGCGCAGGATCGAGTCGGCTGGCACGGGCGCAGCCGGCGTCATGGC
>DATFFQ010000154.1:0-59464 GCA_035249955.1 Gemmatimonadaceae bacterium | reverse complement strand
GTTGCGGAGGTCACTCTTCATGGCCGCCACGTAGGCCTTCTCCTTCGTGTTGGCGAACTTCGGAATCGCGATCGCGGCCAGAATGCCGATGATGACCACGACGATCAGAAGCTCGATCAGCGTAAAACCCTTGCGCGTGTTGCCAGTCATTTCTTGACTCCTGTGAAGAAACGGTTGCCGCGAGCGATGTGCCGGCGTGCGTTGAACTCGACTGCACGCCCAGTGGAAAAGCAGGCTTGGTGCCAGGTGCGGCTCGTAGTGTAACTGCTTGAAAAACAACGCTTTATGAGCAGATTACAGCCGCCTAACGATTCCAAAACGGTTGCGCTTTGCGAAAAGCCGTGCGAACTGCAACGCGCGTTTTGGAGGGGTGAAACATTTGCTGAATGCCGCGGTGGCGCACGCACATCTCTAGCACGCGCGCACTCCTCGACATGGACGCGCTCCGAGCGGACGAGTCACAGCGATGGCTGAGCGCGAACCCGACCGCGGTGTAGAACTTGCGGCCCGATCGGACCCCATGTCGGTGCCATCCCAGCCGGGCAGCGATCGCTTCGATCCCGAGCAGGCGCTGCAGTCCCTCCACGACGGCTGCTGCGTCGTGTCCTCCGAGTGGCGCATCCTGTTCGCCAATCACGCCTTCGAGCGCATGCTGGGCGTGCCGCGCACGGATTACCTGGGGCACGACCTGTGGCAGTTCTTCCCCTCGCTCGCCGAATCCCCTGAGGCCGAGCTCGCTCGCGCCACCATGATAGACGGGAAGACGCGTTCGTATCGCATCGAATCTCGGGACCCCCGCATCGCGGGAGTGTACGATATCCGGTTGACGCCCATGCCCGACGGCGGACTGTGCGTGCAGGTGCGCGATGTATCGGAATCGTCGCGCTTCGAGCGCGAGCTCGCCGATCGGAGTGAGGAGAACGCGTCGCTGCGCGAGGTGGCGCGCGCCCTGGCCGAAGAGGTGGACCTCTCCGCCATCCTGCGCCTCATCTGCGAGGAAGCGGCCTCTCAGTGCGCCGCGCCCGCCGCCAGCGTGGGCCGCATCGAACAGACGCGTGTGCGCGTAGTGGCGGCGCACGGCACCTTCGACCGCGTCGTGGGCGGACATTTCGATCTCGCGGGGTCGCTCACCGAGCGTGCGATCCGCAAGCGGAGCGTCGCTTACACGGGCGACTATCAGCGCGACTTCGCGCGGTCGGCGGCACAGCTGCGCACCTTCGACGTCGGTCCGGCGATGGCCGTTCCGCTGCTGGCGCACCGCCAGGTGCTTGGCGTCCTGCTCGTCGCTCGCCCGATCGGCGGCGCGGCCTTCGGTGAGCGCGACGGGCGACGGTTACGCGGCATCGCCGATCATGCCGCCCTCGCCGTGTGGAAGTCCCAGCTCATGGAGCAGCTCCAGGTGGCGAACGTAACCAAGGGCGAGTTCATGGCCATGGTCTCGCACGAGCTGCGCACCCCACTCACGGCGCTCACCGGGTACGAGGAGCTGCTGGCCGACAAGGTGCTGGGTCCGCTCACCGAGCAGCAGCTGGGCGCGGTCGAGCGTATGCGCACCAGCACGCAGCTCCTATCGAGCATCATCGAGGAGATCCTCACGTTCTCGCGCCTGGAGGCAGGCGAGGAGCTGGTGCGTCAGAGCGAGATCACAGCCCAGGAGGCAGTGCGCGCGGCGGCCGTGGTGCTCGAGCCACTCGCCAACGAGAAGCGGCTCAGACTCTCCACGGGGGCGCCGGACCGCGACGTCGTGCTGACCACCGACGGCGACATGGTGCGCCGCATCCTCGTGAACCTCGGTGGCAATGCCGTGAAATTTACCAACCAGGGAGAGGTGCGACTGGAAGCCGGCGCAACCAACGGTGAGGTGCGCTTCAGCGTCAAGGACACCGGCATCGGCATCGCCCCCGAGAACCTGCCGCGCCTCTTTCAGCCGTTCACGCAGCTCGAGAGTGGTTTCACCCGCCGCTTCGGCGGTACGGGCCTCGGCCTCTACATCTCCCAGCGCCTCGCCCTCCTCCTCCACGGCCGCATCGAGGTGCGCTCGGAGCTCGGCAAGGGAAGCGAGTTTAGTCTGGTCTTACCGAGGCGTGCGTAGTGGGAGCGGCTGGAGGGGGAGTGCGGGATGGCTGGAGGGTCCGTGATGCGGGTAACAGGAGTCATGCGGGTGGCAAGAGTGGAGTGAGTGACAACGACCAGGGTGAGGGGTATGAGAGAGAGTGAGGGGTGCAGCACGCATCTCATGCTCCTTAGCCCGGTCGTTGTCATCACTCCACGCGCGTGATTCTCGTCACGGACGCCCCAGCCGGCCATCCGTCCGCTCGCGCCCGCTACGCGCCACGCGCGACGCGAGTATCTTTCACATATGGCTCCGATCACCAATGCGTTCAACGACGCCTACGTCGCCGAGTTGTACGAGGCGTACCTGCGCGATCCGGCGTCGGTCGATGAATCCTGGCGCCAATACTTCGCCCTCGCCGCTCGTCTCTCGGGGGGTGCCGCACCCACGCCGGCCTTCGACCCCGCATACCTGCGCAAGGTCGCCGGCGCGGCCGGACTGGTGCAGGCCATCCGCGAGTTCGGCCACCTCGCCGTTGAGCTCGATCCGCTCGGCACTCCACCGCTCGGCGCGGCCGAGCTGAAGGCCGAGTTTCACGGCATCACCGAGCCGGACCTGGAAACGATCCCCGGTGCGGCACTCGGCTTCCCGGAGACCACGGCGGCGGACGCCATCGCCCGGCTGCGTCTGCTGTACTCCTCCAACATCGGCTTCGAGTTCGAATACATCGAGGAAGAGGCCGAGCGGGACTGGTTCCGCAACATCATCGAGCGTGGCGACATGCGCCGCACGCTGGCGCCGGAGGAGAAGACGACGTTCCTGCGGCGGCTGACCGAGGTGGACGGTCTCGAGCGCTTCCTGGGTCGCGCCTACCAGGGGCACAAGCGCTTCTCGATCGAGGGCAACGATGCGATGGTGCCCATGATCGACGTCGCGATCGAGCGCGCCGCCGCCGTCGGCGCGCGAGAGGTGGTGATCGGCATGGCGCACCGTGGCCGCATCAACGTGCTCGCTCACATCCTCGACAAGGCGTACGCGACGATCTTCGGGGAGTTCGAGGGGAAGCACGCGATGGGGAACGCCGCCAGTGGCACGGGCGACGTGAAGTATCATCTCGGAGCGCGCACCACGCGGCGGCTGGGCAACGGCCAGACGGTGGACGTGCTGCTCGTCCCCAATCCATCGCACCTGGAGTTCGTGAACCCCGTGGTCGAGGGCATTGCCCGCGCGCTGGAGCGCATCGCCGGAGCGCCAGGCACATTCGATGAATCGAGCGTGCTTCCCCTCCTGGTGCACGGCGATGCGTCGTTCCCCGGCGAAGGTGTGGTGGCCGAGACGTTCAATCTGTCGTACCTCACGGGCTTCAGGACCGGCGGCACGCTGCACATCATCGCCAACAACCAGGTGGGCTTCACCACCGATCCGCGTGACGGCCGCTCCACGTACTATGCGAGCGATCTGGCGAAGGGATTCGAGGTCCCGATCGTCCACGTGAACGGCGACGATCTGGAATCGTGCATCGCCGCGGTGTGGCTGGCGCTCTCCTATCGTGAGCGATTCGGCAAGGACTTCCTCATCGACCTCGTGGGCTACCGGCGGCACGGACACAACGAGACCGACGAGCCGGCGTACACACAACCTGTCATGTATCGCCGCATCAAGGGGCATCCATCCCCGCGCGAGGTGTGGGGGCGGCGGTTGGAAGCCGAAGGCGTGATCGCGCCGGGCGACCTGCAGCGCCTGGACGAGGAGATCCAGGCGGCGTTCGAGACGGTCCACGCCGGCGTAAAGGCCGAGCAGAACGGCGACGCGCAGGAGCCTGGCGACCGCACCGCCGCTCCCTCGCCGGCGGCCATCGATACGTCGGTGCGCGCCGAGCAGCTCATTGCGCTGAACGAGCGCATGTTGTCGTGGCCCGCGGAGGTGAGGCCCATGCCGAAGCTCGCGCGGCAGTTCGAGCGGCGCCGTACGGCCTTCGGCGAGGGTGGCGGCATCGATTGGGGACACGCGGAGGCGCTGGCCTGGGCCTCACTCCTGGTGGAGGGAATCTCGGTCCGTGTCACGGGCCAGGACGTCGAGCGCGGTACCTTCTCGCATCGTCAAGCGGTGCTGCACGACTACGAGACCGGGCGGCGGCACGTGCCGCTCCAGCATGTGCAGGGCGCCTCAGGCGCGTTCGAGATCTACAACAGTCCGCTCTCCGAGACCGCGGTGCTCGGCTTCGAGTATGGCTACTCGGTGGCGGCGCCCGACGCGCTGGTGCTGTGGGAGGCGCAGTTCGGCGACTTCGTCAACGTGGCGCAGCCGATCATCGATCAGTACATCGCGAGCGACCGGTCGAAGTGGGGACAGAACTCGGGGATCGTGCTGCTGCTGCCGCACGGATACGAGGGACAGGGGCCGGAGCACTCGAGCGCACGACTCGAGCGCTTTCTGCAGCTGTGCGCGGAAGGCAACATGCGCGTGGCGTATCCGTCGCTTCCGGCGCAGTACTTCCACATTCTGCGTCGTCAAGCGAAGGATGCCGATCGGCGTCCGCTCATCCTGATGCAGCCGAAGAGCCTGTTGCGGCTGCCGCAAGCGTCGTCGCGCCTGGCCGATCTCAGCTCCGGAAGCTTCCAGCCGGTGCTCGACGATCCGGCGGCATCGGCGCAGCCGGACGAGGCGCGCCGACTCGTCTTCTGTACTGGCAAGCTCTTCTACGATCTCGCCCTGCAGCAGCACGGCCCGCAGGTCGCACTCGTTCGGGTGGAGGAGCTCTACCCCTGGCCGCACGACGCGGTGGCCCGGGTGCTCGATCTCTATACGAAGGTCGAGGAGGTGGTGTGGGCGCAGGAGGAGCCGAGGAACATGGGTGCGTGGTCGTTCGTCGCGCCGCGCCTTCGTGCCGCGGTCGGGAACGCGATGCCGATTCGTTACCTCGGGCGGCCGGAGCGGGCGAGTCCCGCGGAGGGATTCAAGTCGTCGCACGACGCGGAGCAGGCGCGCATCATTGCCGAAGTCCTGGCGCCGGCGCTGAAGACCGCAGGAGCGCAGCGGTGATCTGCGGGACGCGGGATGCGGGATGCGGGACGCGGAGATGGTCGGGCCACGCACCGCCGTCGACGCGCCACGCGCCACGCCCCACGCCCCACGCGCGGTTCCGCATCTCGGTGCTGCTCTTCCTGCTCGTCGCGCCGGCTCTCGCAGCTCAGGAGACAGGGGCGGTCGCGTTAGGCGAGCTGCTCGCGGGGCTCGACGTCAATGCCCGCGTGCTCGTGATCGGCGCGCACCCCGACGATGAGGACACACAGCTCATCGCCTGGCTGGCGCGCGGGAGGCAAGTCGAGACGGCGTATCTGTCTCTCACGCGCGGCGACGGTGGGCAGAACCTCATCGGCAACGAGCTGGGCGAAGCGCTCGGCGTCATTCGCACCGAGGAGCTGCTCGCGGCGCGTCGCATCGATGGCGGACGCCAGTACTTCGGCCGCGCCTACGACTTCGGCTTCTCGAAGAGCGCCGAGGAAGCGTTCCAGCACTGGCCGCGCGAGGAGCTGCTGCGCGATGTGGTCGCCGTCGTCCGCTCGTTCCGGCCGCACGTCATCGTCTCGATTTTCTCCGGCACACCGCGCGATGGGCACGGCCAACATCAGGTGGCGGGTATCCTCGCACGCGAGGCGTTCGAGGTGGCGGGAGACACCACGCGAATGTCGTCCGGAGCCACCGGCGGCTTCTCCGCCTGGATGCCGCTCAAGCTCTACCAGTCGGCTCGCTTCTCCCCCGATTCGGCGACGATCTCCTTCAACGTCGGCGAGTTCAGCCCGCTGCGCGGTCGCTCGTATGCGGAGCTGGCCGGTGAGAGCCGCTCGCAGCACAAGTCGCAGGGCTTCGGCGCGCTCGAGCGGAAGGGTGCCGTGCTCGACTACTTGCGGCGTGTGTCGTCGCGCGTGCCGGCGCCCCGGGATCCCGGCCAGGAGCGATCGATCTTCGATGGCATGACGCCGACGATCGTCCGCGTGCGGCCGCTTCTGGCGCTGGAGGAGAGGCGGTTGGCGCTGGATACGCTCGTGGCGGCCATCGAGCCGCTGGACCAGGTGCTCGCGATCGCTTCGCGACTGATCACGCGGCGCCCGGTGGCTACCACCTTTCGCCGGGAGGACCTCGAGATCGACGCGGCCCTGCAATCGGTGCGGGACCGTGCGACGGCAGCCCGGCTCGTGGCGATGGGCGTCCGCCTCGAAGCGACGGTTTCGCGCGAGCTGGTGGCCGTCGGCGATACACTGCCGGTGACGATCGCGATCTACAACAATGGCCGCGATCCCGTGACCGTCGGGCGCGTGACGGTGGCGGGGCGCGCCGTGCGAGACGACTCGCTGGCCGGCCCACGTGAGGTACCGCCGGACAGCACCGGCGAGTGGAAGATCACGGTGCGCACCGATTCCGTGACGTCGCCGGCATGGCTGGGCGCGCCGCGAACGGGTGACCTGTTCGGCCACACCGTACGCGCGCGCGATGAGACCGTCGAGCGCGACGCGTTCGTCCGGGCGGTGGTCGTGCTCGACGACCGGGAGCACTGGCTGCAGGCGCCCATCGTGAGGCGCTATGCCGATCCGGTGCGCGGCGAGGTCCGCCGTCCGCTGAACGTTGCACCGGCGCTGTCGGTCACGCTCGAGCGCCAGGTGGAATACGCGCCGGCGAACACAGAGTTGCGGCGCGCGGTGCGGGTGCTGCTGCGCTCGGCCTCGCCCGACACGGTGGCGGTACAGGTGTCGCTGGGGCTTCCCGACGGTCTCCGCGCGGACTCCGCATCGCGGACGGTGGTCATGCCCGCGCTCGGCGTGCGATCGGTCACGTTCTCCATCCGCGGTCGCTTGCGCGCGGGTGCGCACACGCTCACCGCTGCGGCGCGCACGGATGCGGGCACGTTCACCTCGGGGTATCTGCCCATCGAGTACGAGCACATCAGGCCGCAGAAGCTCTATCGGCAGGCGGTCACCCGCATCGAGGCGGTGGACGTCCAGCTGCCGGCGCAGCGGCAGGTGGCGTACGTGCAGGGCGTGGGAGACAACGTCGCGCCGGCCCTCGAGCAGCTTGGCCTGCCGCTCACCGTGCTCGACCCGGCCACCCTTCCGGTTGCCGACCTCGCGCGGTACTCCGCGATCGTGATCGGGCCGCGCGCCTATCAGGCGCGGGACGAGCTGGTGGAGTTCAACCCGCGACTGCTGGAGTACGTGCGCGGCGGCGGAACGATGGTCGTGCAGTACGGCCAACAGGAGATGATGCGGCGGGGCATGATGCCGTATCCCATCACCTTCTCACGCCGGCCGGAGCGCGTGACGGTGGAAGCGGCGCCGGTGCGCATCCTCGACGACGACGCGCCGCTCCTGCGCACACCCAATCGAATCACCAGCCGGGATTTCGATGGCTGGGTCCAGGAGCGCGGGCTGTACATGCCGTCCACCTTCGACGAGCGATACCAGCCACTGCTGGAGCTCAACGATCCGGGCGAGCCCGCCAACCGCGGCGCGCTTCTGGTGGCACCGTACGGGCGCGGCACCTACGTGTACACGACGCTCTCGTTCTTCCGCCAGCTTCCAGCGGGGGTGCCCGGCGCCGCCCGCCTCTTCGTGAACCTGCTGGGCGCGGGCCGGAACGGCGTCGCCGCCAACGCGGGACAATGAGCGTGATGAACCGAGTACTACCCGTCCACCTCGTCCTTGTGTGGGGCATGGCCGCGTGCGGAGGGGACGGGCGCGTCGTGCTCACCGTCTACGCGCCACACGGCACGGAGATGCTCACCTACTACGAGACCGAGTTCGAGCGCGCGAACCCGGCGATCGACGTCCAGTGGGTGGACATGGGGTCGCAGGAAGTGCTGGACCGCGTGCGCGCGGAGACGGCCAACCCGCAGGCCGATGTCTGGTTCGGGGCGCCGGCGGAGATCTTCGAGCGCGCGGCCAACGAGGAGCTCCTGGAGCCGTACACGCCGTCATGGGCGGAGTTCGTGGAGCCCGAGGCGTACGATTCGCAGCACCGCTGGTACGGCACCTATCTCACGCCTGAGGTCATCGCGTACAACAGCGAGGCGGTGAGCGCGGCGGACGCGCCCAAGGACTGGGACGACGTACTCGATCCCCGATGGAAGGGAAAGGTGCTCATTCGCGATCCGATCGCGTCGGGATCGATGCGCGCCATCTTCGGTGCGATCATCCAGCGCTCGGTGGAGCAGACGGGATCGCCGACGGCGGGGTTCAACTGGCTGCGGCGTCTGGACGCGAACACCAAGGAGTACACCCTCAACCCGTCAATTTTGTACCAGAAGCTCGGGCGGCAGGAAGGACTCATCACGCTGTACAACATGCCCGACATCGCGACGCTCCGGCAGCGATACAACATCCCGGTGGACTACGTGCTGCCGGCGAGCGGCACCCCTGTGCTCGTCGACGGCATCGCGATCGTGCGCGGCACACGCCGGCCGGCGGAAGCGAGGTCGTTCTACGAGTTCGTGACCACACGAGAGGCGCTCCAGCACGCGGCGCAACAATTCCTGCGCATTCCCGCGCGGACCGACATCCCGCTGGACTCGCTGCCGCAGTGGATCCGCGACGCGAAGACGCGGATCAAGCCGATGCCGCTGGACCGTCAACTCCTGGCGAGGGAGCTGGACGGGTGGATGCGATACTGGGACTCGAACATCCGTAATCGCAGCCGCGGCTCGTGAGTGCGGGCACGCTCTCACTCGAGCGAATCACGCGGCGGTTCGGCGCCCATGCGGCCGTCGAGGATCTCACGCTCGGAGTGGCCAGGGGCGAGCTGCTGGCGCTCATCGGGGCGTCGGGCTCGGGCAAGACGACGACGTTGCGCATGGTGGCCGGCTACGAGGTGCCGGATGCGGGGCGGGTGCTCCTCGATGGTCGCGACATCACGACGGTGCCGCCGCAGCGCCGCGACTTCGGGATGGTGTTCCAGCATTACGCGCTCTTTCCGCACATGTCCGTGGGCGACAACGTCGCGTTCGGGCTCGAGGCACGCGGCGTGGCGCGGGATGCGCGGCGAGAGACCGCCGAGCGGGCGCTGGCGTCGGTGGGGCTGGCCGGAGCGTACGGTCGACAGGTGCAATCGCTCTCCGGTGGCGAGCAGCAGCGCGTCGCGCTGGCGCGCGCGCTCGTGGTCGAGCCCCGCATGCTGCTGCTCGACGAGCCGCTCTCCAACCTCGATCCCACCCTCAGGCGCGCCATGCGCGATGAGCTGCGCGCCACGCTGCGGCGGCTCGGCGTCACCGCGCTGTTCGTGACGCACGATCAGGAGGATGCGTTCGCGATCGCCGATCGCGTCGCGCTGATTCGTCGCGGCCGGCTGCTCCAGGTAGGGACGCCGGAAGAGCTGTACGACCGACCGGCCGGCCGCGATGTCGCCGAGTTCATCGGCCGGGCCACCCTGGTGCCGGCCACGCGTGATGGCAACGCGGTGGAGATCCGCATCGGCGACGTCCAGCGACGTCTCACCTGCACGGCATCGCCGGAGCTCGATGGCCGCCGCGACGTGCTGGCCGTGCTGCGCCCCGATGCGCTGGCGTTCGCGCCCGAGGGTTCGGGCGATGCCTGGCCGGGGATCGTCGTGGAGCGCCGCTTCGCCGGTGTGCTCACGGCGTACCGCGTGCGGCTGGCGGATGACCTGGACGCCGAGCTGTTCAGCGGCGACCGCAGCCCGCGCGAATCGGATCGGGTATCGGTTCGCGTGGTGCGCGAGCCGGTGGCGGTCGTGGCCCCGTGACGACCGCGCCGCCCTCGAAGACACCCATCGCCTCCGACGCGCGTGCCGTCGCCGCGACGCTGGAGCTGGGCGCCGCACCGGCCCGCCGCCGATCGAGGCGCGCCGTGGGCACCTGGCTGCTGGCGATTCCGGTGCTCGCGATCCTCATCTGGAGCGTGGTCTACCCGAACCTGTCGGTCATCGCCGGCAGCTTCGCGCGCGGGCTGGAGGACTGGCGCTTCTTCGCCATGAGCCCCGCCGACCGCGAGGCGCTGTCGTCCACGCTGATCATCTCGCTCGGTTCGGTGGTGGCTGCCACGCTGATCGGTGTCCCGCTCGCGTTTCTCCTCACGCGCTTCGAGTTTCGCGGCCGGCGCACGCTGAGTGTGATCGCGACGCTGCCGGCGGCGCTCCCGCCGCTGGTGGGCGTGGTCGCCTTTCTCTTTCTGTACGGAGAGAGCGGGGTGGTGACGCGACTCGTGCAGCGGGTGCTGGGGCTCGAGCAGGCACCCTGGTCCCTCACCGGCGTGTGGGCGATCATCTTCGTGCACGCGTACACGATGTACGTGTATGTGTTCCTCTTCGTCTCGGCGGGGTTGGAGCGATTCGACACCACGCTCGACGAGGCCGCGGCGGGACTCGGCGCGACGCGATGGCAGCGACTGCGGCGCATCACGCTTCCACTCCTCACCCCATCGCTCGCCGGTGCCATGCTCCTCGTCTTCATGAGCTCGTTAGGCTCCTTCTCGGCGCCCTACGTGTTCGGTGGCGGGCTGCGCGTGCTCTCCACGCAGATCGTCGCATCCAAGCTCAATGGCGCGATGGGGCTCGCCTACGTCGAGACCACCGTGCTCGCCCTGAGCGCCGTGGCGGCGCTGGCGCTGTTCCGGTGGATGGAGCGACGGCGAAGCTACGCGATGTCGGGGAAGGGGCGCGCGACGCGTATCGTGGTGCGGTCGCGAGCGGTGCGGTTCGGAGGCCCGATCGTCGCCGCGGCACTGGTCACCGTGCTCATCCTGCCGCACCTCATGGTGATGCTCGTCTCGTTCGCGCGCGATGGCGCCTGGACCACGCAGGTGCTTCCGCCGGACTACACGCTGGACAACTTCCGCCGCCTGGTGTCCGACAGCCGGTTGTGGGTTCCCATCCGCAACAGCGTATCGATGGCGGCGCTGGCCACCGCGGCCAACGTGATCGTGTGCTTCATCGCGGCGTATCTCATCGTGCTGCGCCGTTTCCGCGGCCGACGGGTGCTCGAGGTGCTGGTGGCCCTGCCCTGGGCCATCCCGGCGACCGCGATCGCCATCGGACTGGCGTCGACATTCAATCGCACCGATCCGCTCTCGGCTCGACTCCTGCTGGTGGGAACTTTCTGGATCCTGCCGCTCGCTTATTTCGTGAGGGGTGTACCGCTGGTCGCCACGGCGGTGGAAGGGTCGCTCAAGCAGATGGACCCCTCACTGGAGGATGCGGCGCGCGGGTTGGGCGCGTCGTGGTGGCTCACGATGCGGCGCGTGATCCTGCCCGCGGCGCGTCCCGGGCTGGTGGCCGGCGCGATGCTGGCCGCGGTGACGGCGGTCGGTGAGTTCGTGGCCAGCGTGGTGCTGTACACGCACGCCAACCGCCCCATCGCGATCGAGATTCTCGCGCAGCTCAGGAATCTCGCCTTCGGGACCGCGGCGGCGTACAGTGTGATCCTCATCCTCCTCGTGCTTCTCATCACATGGGTGGCGAGATGGACGGAAGGACGGTTGACCAGAGCGGAAGGCGTGATGGCCGGGTAAACCGGCGGCCGCGCGTCGTCATCATCGGCGGCGGATTCGCCGGTCTCTACGCCGCGCGCGCGCTCAGGAGCGCCCCGGTCGACGTCACACTCGTCGACCGCACCAATCACCATCTCTTTCAGCCGCTGCTCTACCAGGTCGCCACTGCGGTGCTGTCGCCGAACGACATCGCATCGCCCATCCGCTTCCTGCTCCGCCGACAGAAGAACACCACCGTGCTCCTGGCCTACGTCGATCGCATCGACCTGGAGCGACGTGTCGTCTCGCTCGACGGCGGTGCCGACCAGCTGGAGTACGACTATCTCATCGTCGCCACCGGAGCGCGACACTCGTACTTCGGGCACCCCGAGTGGGAGGATGCGGCGCCGGGACTCAAGAGCCTGGTGGACTCGCTCGAGATCAGAAAGCGCTTCCTGATGGCGTTCGAGGAGGCGGAGAAGGCGGACGATCAGCGCACGAGGAACGCGTACCTCACCTTCGTGGTCGTCGGTGGCGGACCCACCGGCGTGGAGCTGGCGGGCATGCTCCCCGACGTGGCCGGCCGCTCGCTGGAGCACGACTTCCGCCGCATCGATACCCGTCGCGCGCGCGTGCTCCTGCTGGAAGGTGGACCGCGAGTGCTCCCCACCTTCCCGGAAGAGCTGTCCGAGCACGCCAGAAGAGACCTCGAGGCACTCGGCGTCGTGGTGCGCACCAACGCCCTCGTGACGCGTGTGGAGCCCGACGCCGTGTTCGTGGGCGACGAGCGAATCGAGACGCGAAGCGTGTTCTGGGCGGCGGGGAACGAGGCCTCGCCGCTCGCGCGCGACCTCGACGTGCAGCTCGACCGGCAGGGTCGCGTACCCGTGGAGCGCGATCTCTCGGTGCCCGGACATCCCGAGGTGTTCGTGGCGGGAGACCTCGCCGCCTTCAAGCAGCGTGACGGCACCTTCGTTCCGGCGGTCGCCCCGGCGGCGATGCAGCAGGGGCGGGCGGCCGCACGCAACATCATCCGTTCGCTCCGCCACGAGCCGCGCCAGGACTTCCGATACCTGAACAAGGGAAACCTGGCCACCATTGGCCGCCATCGCGCCGTGGCTGATTTCGGATGGCTGCGCCTCACGGGATCTGTCGCGTGGTGGATGTGGCTGTTCGTCCACATCATGTATCTGGCCGGCTTCCGCAACCGCCTCAGCGTGCTGCTCGAGTGGGGCTACGCCTACTTCACCTACCGCCGCGGCGCCCGCCTGATCACCGAGGAAGACAAGCGCATCGGCGCCCGCACCGCCGAGATCAGAACCGTGCAGGCGCGACAAAGCCGGGAGAAGGTCGCTGCCGGGCGGTGAGAATAATTTCTACAAACTAGAAGAAATCGCTGGGCGTAATCGCCGAACGAACCCGACGGGCTCGTCGGGCGATGATCATTCGGCGACCGCGGCGCTCTCTTTCGCCGCTTCTTCCTTCGCCGCGCGCTCGGTTTCGGCGGCGTGATGGGCCCGCACGCGGTGCTCCATGCCCATTCCCAGCGGGAGCGTCAACGCCACCAGCGCGCCCGACAGCCAGAACGGGACCCCCATCCCGAGATGGTCCCACGTGAAGCCGGCCAGGAAGGGGAACGCGACGCGCGAGAAGCCTCCGTACGTCTGCTGCACCCCCATGTACAGCCCCCGTTCGTGCTCGCCCACCACCTGTGAGAGCAGCGCCGTCACGCTCGGGAAGAGCAGCGTGGTGCCGAGCGGGATGAGCGCCACCACCAGCGCGAGCATCCAGATGGCATTGGTCGCCGGAAGCGCGATGAGCCCGACCGACAACACCGCCGCGCCGACACGCGACGTCCTCACCTCGCCCAGCCTGTCGACGACGTAGCCGAGCAAGCCGATCCGGAAGACGACGTTCAGGATCCCCATGTACGCGTAGAAGAGGCCGATCGTCCGCTCGGTCACCGCGAAGCGTGCCATGAGGAAGAGCGTCAGCACGAACGTCACGCCATAGAACGCGCCGATCCCGATCGCGTACATCCAGATGAGGCGTGGCGCCGCCTCACCAGGATGCAGGAAGACACGCGTCATCGCCTGCCGTGGCGTGACCGCCCTCTTCGCCTTCGCGCGCGCTGCCACGCCGTGCGACTCGGTGAGATACCGCGCCGCGAACGCGACATTCACCGCGCACAGTCCCGCCGCGATGAGTCCCGGTGACTGCTGGCCCAGCGAGCTGCTGGCGGAGCCGATCAGGGGACCCAGCACCACACCCAGATTCGTGGCCGCCGAGAGCCAACCGAGTCCACGAGCCCGATCTTTGGGCTGCAGCGCATCGGCTACGTACGCCTGGATCACTCCGGTGGTACCACCACCCGCGCCCTGGATGAGTCGCGACACGAGCAGCAGCCAGTACGACTCGGCGAAGGCGAACACGACGTACGCCACCGCCGATGCGCTCAGGCCGATCAGCAGCACGGGGCGGCGACCGTAATGGTCGGAGACGCGTCCCCAGAGTGGCGCGCTCAACAGCTGGGCCGCCGAGAATGCCGCGACCAGCGCGCCCAGCATGAATCCGTTCGCGCCCAGGCGAGTCGCGTAGAAGGGCAGGAGGGGGATGATGATGAGATTCCCCACCATGTCGATGAAGGCGGTCGCCATGAGGACCGCCAACCGACCGACGTTGCCCGATTGGAAAGTGTGGAGCCGTTTGCTGAGTGAGTCCTTCACCGGGGCGAATCTACTCGGCCTTGCCCAGCGCCGCGGGTGGCACCGCGCGACCGACCACCCCGGCGAGCGCGACGATGGTGAGCGCGTACGGAATCATCTGCACGAATTGCGACGGGATGAGTTGGGTTCCCTGGAGCTGGATCTGCAGCGTCTCCGCCGCGGCAAACAGGAGACAGGCTACCCCGGCCCGTGCCGGATCCCACCGCCCGAAGATGATCGCCGCCAGCGCGATGAAGCCGCGTCCTGCCGACATCCCATCGGTGAACTGGTGCTGGTCGAGCGCGAGGTACACGCCACCCAGTGCCGCCAGTGCGCCGGAGAGTGCCACCGCGACGTACCGCACGCGCTTCACCGACACACCCAACGTCTCCGCCGCCTGTGCGTGCTCTCCCACCGCGCGCACCCGCAGCCCGAACGGCGTGCGGTACACCACCCAGCTCAGCACCGGGATCACGAGCAGACCGAGCCAGATGAGCGGATTGCCGAGCAGCCCCGTCAACAGACTGCCATCGGACGGCGTCGAGGTGAATCCAGGAACGCGTGGCGAGTTGGAGCTGCTGTCGAAGGCGAGCTGCAGGAAGAACCGCGTGATGCCGACCGCGAAGAGGTTGATGGCGATGCCGGAAACGACTTGATCGGCGCGATAGCGGATCGTGGCGACACCGTGCAGGAGCCCGAACAAGAGTCCACCCAGGATTCCGCACAGCACGCCCACCCACGGATTGCCGCTGTAGAATGCGCCGAGCGTGGCCGTGAAGGCGCCGGTGAGCATGAACCCTTCGAGCGTCAGACTGATCACGCCCGCTCGCTCGGCCACCACGCCCCCCGCCGCCGCGAACAGATAGGGAATGGCGATGCGAATGGTCTGCGCGAGAAAGACGAGGAGGCTCATGCGTCCACCCTCCGGCGCGCGGCGAGCACCAACCGGCGCACCTCGGGAGTCGCCGCCGCAACGGCGAGGATGACGACACCCTGAAGCACCTCGACCATCTGCTTGGGCACCAGTGCGTTGATCGCCAGCCCCCCCTGCGACAATGTCGCGAAGAGGAGTGCTGCCAGCACGACACCCAGCGGATGGTTGCGCCCGATGAGGGCGACGGCGATGCCGAGGAATCCGGACCCGATGCCGAACCCTTCCTCGTAATAGTGCTTGTAGCCAAGCACGAAGTTGACGCCGCCGAGTCCGGCGAGCGCGCCGGAGATCGCCATCGCGCGCACCCACACCGGCCCCACCTTCACGCCGCCGTACTCGGCGGCGCCCGGCTGGAGCCCCACGGCTCTCAGCTCGTAGCCGGCGCGCGTGCGGAAGAGGTACCACGTCGTGAGCGCGGCGACGATCAGCGCCAGGAGGAGCGATGCGTTGGCGGCCGATCCGTGGAATGGACGAACGAACTCGGACAGGCGGGCGATCGTGCCCGCGCGCATCTCCGGCGTGTGCAGCTGCTCCGGCACGTGGAGGTGCGAGGCGACCACGTAGTTCACCAGCGCCAACACGATGAAGTTGAGCATGATCGTGACGATCACCTCGTGGGCGCCGAAGCGCGCTTTGAGCACGCCTGGCACCCAGCCGGTGATGCCACCACCGACCATGGCCGCGCCCAGCGCGAACGGGACGGCAAGGAGCGCCGGCGTGCCGGCGGGAATGACGAGTCCCGCCAGCGCGGCGAGAAAGCCACCGGCCACGAGCTGGGCTTCGCCGCCGACGTTGAACAGGCCGGCGCGCGCTGCCACGGCAAAGGCGAGCCCGGTGAACGTCAGCGTCGTCGTCTTGTAGAGCACCTGCCCGAAGCCGTACCAGTTGCCCCACGTGCCGTCGAGCAGGTGGCGATACACGGCTCCGGGCGACTGGCCGAAGCTGAGAATCAGGATGTCACCGACCACCAGCGCGAAGAGGAGCGCGACGAGCGGAGGCAGCAGCGCCTCCTCGAGCTTCACGCGTGCCGCGGCGACGCTCACGCGGTTCCCATCACGGTATGTGCGCCGGTCATCAGCGGTCCGACCGATTCGGTCGTGGCCTCGGCGCGCGGCATCGTGGCCACGATGCGGCCGCCGTACATCACTGCCACTCGATCGGCGAGGGCGAAGATCTCCCCCAGCTCCGCCGACACGAGCAGGATCGCTTTCCCCGCCGCACGCGCCTGGCGCAGCTCGGCATGGATGAACTCGATCGCGCCCACATCCACGCCGCGCGTGGGCTGAGACGCGAGCAGCACCGAGAACGAGCGTCCCATCTCCCGCGCGACGACCACTTTCTGTTGATTGCCGCCGGACAGCGCGCGCACCGGAAGCGCCGGATCGGGCGGCCGGATGTCGTATTGCTCCACCTTGGAGCGCGCGTCGTGTGCGATGCGCGAAGCATCGAGCCGGAGCCCGCGCACGTACCGGCGTTGCGCGCCGAGGATGAGGTTGTCGGCCACGGAATACTCGAGGATCAATCCGCGGCGGTGTCGGTCCTCGGGGATGTGCGCCAACCCAGCCTCGATGCGCTCGCGCACGCTCAGATCGGTGATGTCACGCGAGCCACCGTCCGGCGCCGCCAGCGCGATCCGGCCGGCAGTGACCGGTCGCAGCCCTGCGATCGCCTCCACGAGCTCCGTCTGGCCGTTGCCCTCCACCCCGGCGATGCCGAGGATCTCGCCCGGGTACACGCAGAACGACACGCCGTCGAGCGCCCGCTTGTGCCCGGCACCCTCGATCACGAGATCGCTGACATCGAGAAGCGGCGAGGGGCCAGGGGCAAGGAGTGAGGGGTGAGAATCCTCTCGCCGCTCGCCGCTCGCCCCGCGCCCCTCCTCAGTCGTCCCCAATCCCAAGTCCCCAATCCCCACCAGCGCCACCGCGCGTCCCACCATTGCCTGCGCGATCTCGGCGGGCGTCGTGTCACGCGTCGCCATCTGCGCGATCGTCTGTCCGTGGCGCATGACCGTGATGCGGTCCGAGACCTCCATCACCTCGTCGAGCTTGTGCGTGATGAGCACGATCGTCCCTCCGCCCTCGCGCAGGTGGCGAACGACTCGCCACAGCTCGACGATCTCCGGTGGCGAGAGCACCGCCGTCGGCTCATCGAGGATGAGGATGCGGGCACCGCGAAAGAGCGTCTTGATGATCTCCACGCGTTGCTGCTCGCCCACGGAGAGATCCCGAACGAACCGTCGGGCGTCGACGCGGAAGCCGAACTGCTCGGCGATTCCCTGCACCTCGAGAACGGCGCGCGCCATGTCGATGGCCACGCCGCGCCGGGGCTCGCGGCCGAGCACCACGTTCTCGGCAATGGTGAGGGTGGGAACCAGCATGAAGTGCTGGTGCACCATCCCCACGCCGGCGGCGATGGCGTCGGCGGTCGTCCACCCCGTCACGTCGCGGCCGCGAACCTCGATGGTGCCGGCGTCAGGCGCGTACAGTCCGGCGAGCAGCCGCATGAGTGTCGACTTGCCGGCGCCGTTCTCGCCGACGAGCGCGTGCACCTCGCCCTCGGCCACCTCGAGCGAGGCCCCGCGATTCGCGCGCACCGCACCGAACGATTTGTCGATGTTGCGCATGACGATCGCGGGATGCGCGGCGCCGTCTCCGGAAGGCGACGCTGCTTCCCCTCCCGCGGGAGGCGGAGCGGCCTCGCCCCTCGCCCCTCGCCCCTCGCCCCTCATCGAGTACTCGGCACCCTGATCCGGCCCTCGACGATGCCGCGCTCGAGCTCCCGCAGGCGGGCTTGCACACTGTCGGGGATGAGATGACGGTTGTTCTCGTCGAGCACATAGCCCACGCCACCCTCGGCGAGGCCATAGGAATAGATGCCGCCGGCGAAGGTGCCCTCCTTCGTCTTGCGAATGGCGTCGTAGACGGCTGCGTCCACGCCTTTCACCATCGACGTGAGCACGTGTCCCGGCGCCTCGCTGTGCTGGTCGGCGTCGACGCCGATGGCCAGCTTTCCCGTCTGCCGCGCCGCCTCGAAGACGCCGAGCCCGGTGGAGCCCGAGGCGTGGAAGATCACGTTCACCCCCGAGTGATACTGACTGAGCGCCAGCTCCTTGCCCCTACCGGGATTGCGGAACGCTTCAGGGGTGACCCCGGCATACTGAGCGATCACCGTGCAGTCGGGGCACACGTGCTTCACGCCGGCGCGGTAGCCCGCCTCGAACTTGTGGATGAGTGGGATGTCCATGCCGCCCACGAACCCCACCCGTTTGGAGCCACCGACCAGAGCGGCCATCGCACCCACCAGAAAGCTCCCTTCCTCCTCCCGGAACTTGAGCGCGGCGATGTTCGGCGGCGGCGGGATCGGGTTGCCGGCCGCGTCGGTGCCGATGGCGAAGTCCACGCCGGCAAACGAGGTGTTGGGGAAGTCGCCGGCGAGCGCGCCGAGGTCGCTGGTGAAGATGAATCCCACACCGATGACGAGATCCATCCCTTCGGCGGCGAGGAGGCGGAGCCCGGCCTCGCGATCGGATCCCTCGCCCGGCTCGATGAAGCGAACGCGCGCCCCGAGCTCGCGCTCGGCGCGCTCGGCTCCGAGATAGGCGCCGTCATTGAACGACTTGTCTCCGCGCCCTCCGACGTCGAACACCACGCCGACGTCCAGCCCGTCGCCAGTCGCGCCCGCGGACGCGCCGGGCGGCCGGACGAAGAGGAGCGCGACGTGAACGAGGAGGAGCGCGACGACGACGACCAGGAGCTTGCGCATCGGGGCTTAAGCTTCGCTTGCGGGCAGGGCTTGGGGAAGGGTGGGTAGACCGCGATGGTCCATGACGCAGGTGATGCGAGTGGAGTGAGTGACAATAGCCAGGGTGAGGAGCATGAGATCGTGATGGACCCATCACCCGTGTCATGCTGTTCACTCTGGTAGTTATCACTCACTCCACTCACATTACCAAATATCATGGCGCCTTCCCGCCAATACACGCGGTTCCTCGTCGTCGGCAGCGGCGTTGCCGGACTGCATACGGCCTGGCGCGCATCGGAGGTGGGCGAGGTCACGGTGCTCACGAAGATGTCGCTCTTCGACAGCGCGACGGCGTACGCGCAGGGAGGCATTGCCGCGGCGCTCGGTGCCGGCGACTCGCCCGAGCTCCATCACCGGGACACGCTGGCAGCCGGCGGCGCGTTGTGTGACGCGGATGCCGTGGAGGTGCTCGTCACCGAGGGACCGGCGCGCGTGCGCGAGCTGCACGCGGCCGGCGCTCGATTCGATCTCGAGCCCGATGGGGATTTCCGCCTGGGACGTGAGGCCGCCCATTCGCGGAGCCGCATCGTCCACGCGCACGGTGATCGGACCGGCGCCGAGGTGGCGAGAACGCTCATCGCGCGTGTGCGCGAGAGCCAGCGCGTGCGGGTGCTCGAGCGCGCGCGGGTGCTCGACCTCATCGTCGACGGCGGTGTGTGCTGCGGTGTCCGCGCCAGCATCAGGGGCTCGCCGGTCGAGATCGTTGCCGACGCCACCGTGCTCGCCACGGGGGGGTGCGGCCAGCTCTTTCGCTTCACGACCAACCCCGTCGTCGCCACGGGAGATGGGTTCGCCATCGCGCACCGCGCCGGGGCACGGCTGGCGGACATGGAGTTCGTGCAATTCCACCCCACCGCGCTCGACACACCCGAGAATCCACTGTCGCTCATCTCCGAGGCGGTGCGTGGAGAGGGAGCCGTGCTGCGGAACGAGGAGGGGGAGCGGTTCATGCCGCGTCGCCATCGATTGGCGGAGCTGGCACCACGTGACGTCGTCGCCCGCGAGATCTTTCGCGAGCGCCATCGCGCGCCCAACGGTCGTCGCCTCGATCTGGCCGCGCCGCCGCGCCGTGTGTGGCTCGACGCCACGCATCTGAAGGCGACGTTCGAGCGTCGCTTTCCCGGGATCTTCGCGCTGTGCATGGCGCGCGGCATCGACCCGCGCACCGACATGATCCCCGTGACCCCGGCGGCGCACTACATGATGGGGGGGATCGTGACCGACCTCGCCGGCCGCTCAAGCCTCCCCCGCCTCTACGCCTGTGGGGAAGTGTCCAGCACGGGCGTGCACGGCGCCAACCGGCTCGCGTCCAATTCACTGCTCGAGGGGCTGGTATTCGCCGAGCGCGTGGCGCGTGACATGGCGGCGACGCCGGAGCTCCAGGCGCCTCCCGAGGTGGGCGACTGGTCGGTGCCGCAGCTGAGCGACCGCGGCGCGGCGCAGGTGGCGGCCAACGAGATCCGCGAGACGATGTGGGAGCACGCCGGGATCAACCGCACGGCGACCGGTCTGCGACGGTGCGTCTCCGCCCTGGAGGACATCGCACGCCGGCTGCCGCACGGCGCGACGGAGGAGGAGAACATGATGCAGACGGCGCGGCTCGTCGCCGAGGCGGCGCTGCTGCGCAAGGAATCGCGCGGGGGCCACTATCGGACCGACTTCCCCCGGTCGAAGCGGAAGTGGAAGGGACGCCACATCGTCTGGTAGCGCGCTGCCCGCGCACCAGACATTTTTCACGGATGCCGACGACACGCCTGGGCGCCGAAGACGCCGCGCTCGCGGCCGAGCATCGCCAGCTCCAGGATCGCATCCAAGCGCTCGCCAGGGAACGCAACGCCGTCATCCTCGCGCACAACTATCAGCGTCCCGAAGTCCAGGATGTCGCCGATTTCGTCGGCGACTCGCTCGGGCTGTCGCGCGAGGCGGCCAGGACCACGGCCGACGTGATCGTGTTCTGCGGCGTGCACTTCATGGCCGAGACGGCGGCCATTCTGTCCCCCGACCGGACGGTGCTCCTCCCCGACATGGCCGCGGGCTGCTCGCTCGCGGCGACGATCGACGCCGAACAGCTGCGTGAATGGAAGCGCGAGCACCCTGGCGCGGTCGTCGTCTCGTACGTCAACACGACCGCCGAGGTCAAGGCGGAGAGCGACTACTGCTGCACGTCGGGGAACGCCGTCGAAGTCGTCAACTCGATTCCCGCCGATCGCGCGATTCTCTTTCTCCCCGACCTCTTTCTCGGCGCGCACGTGCGACGCGTGACCGGCCGCGAGAACATGCACGTCTGGATGGGCGAGTGTCACGTGCACGCCGGGATCAGCCCGGAGCACATCAACCGGCAGCGGGCGCTCCACCCGGATGCGGAATTTCTCGTCCATCCGGAGTGCGGCTGCTCCACCAGCGTGCTCGAGGCCATCTCTGCCGGCGACGTCTCCCACGAGGGCGTGCAGATTCTCTCGACGGAGGGCATGATCCGGCGCCCGGCGCAGTCGCAGGCAACAGACTTCATCGTGGCCACCGAGGTCGGGATCCTGCACCGCCTGCGCAAGGAGAATCCCGGCAAGCGATTCTCGGCCGCCAACGATCGCGCGGCCTGCGCCTACATGAAGGTGACGACGCTGCCCAAGGTGCTGCGCGCGCTGGAGCGGCTCGAGCACAGGATCACCGTGCCGCCCGACATCGCGCGCCGTGCGCGTCTGGCGATCGATCGCATGGTGGCCATCGGCGGACCTGCTCCGGCGCCGCTGTTGCCGGGAGAGGACGATCCAGGGGAATGAGCGCCATTCGGGGACGCAGGCCGCGCGTCATCGCTCCAGGCGCCGCGGTCGCGATCGCGGACGATGATCCGCTGCACTTTCCGCTCAACCAGAAGCAGCTCGAGAAGGTCGTGCGCCGAGCACTGGAGGAGGATGGCGCGTTCAGCGACATCACGACCATCGCCACCGTGCGGCCGGAGCGGAACGCGCACGCCACGATCGTCGCACGCTCGAAGGGCGTGATCGCCGGCATCCCCGTCGCCGTCGCCGCCTTCCGCATGCTCGACCCGAGCGCGGCGATCCGCATCGACGCCGACGACGGTGAGCAGGTGACCGCGGGCGCCTCGGTCATGAGGCTCAGCGGTCTGCCACGCGCGCTGCTCTCCGCCGAGCGGGTGGCGCTGAATTTTCTCCAGCGGCTCTCGGGGATCGCGACGCTCACGGCGCGCTACGTCGAGGCGGTACGCGGAACGCGGGCGAGGATCCTCGACACGCGCAAGACGACGCCGGGATTGCGTCTGCTGGAAAAGTACGCCGTGCGCGCCGGGGGTGGCGCGAACCATCGCATGGGGCTCTCGGATCACGTCCTCATCAAGGACAACCACCTGGCGCTGCTGAATGGTGACATCGCCCTTGCCGTCCGGCGCGCGCGTGAGTTCGCCGCGGCGAGCATCCGCATCGAGGTCGAGTGCGACTCGCTCGATCAGGTGTCGGCCGCCATCGAAGCCGGCGCCGAGATCGTCCTCCTCGACAACATGAGCCCGTCGCTGCTGCGACAGTGCGTCGACCTGGTCGCCGGCCGGGCGATCACCGAAGCGTCAGGCGGCGTGACGCTGCAGACGGTCCGCGCGATCGCCGAGTCGGGTGTCGACTGGATCTCGGTCGGGGCGCTCACGCACTCGGCGCCGGCCATCGACCTGGCGCTGGAGTTCGGCCTCGCTCACGCCCAATCGCTCACGTAGTATCCGCGCGCCTCGCGCACGTCAGCCGCGACCTGGCGCGGCAGCGATGGCGTCGCCATTCCACCGCCGTGCCGCGCCCCGGATTAGATTCTGCGCATGCCAGACTTCTTGCTGCCGGCGGCAACCGCGCTCGCGCTGGGCGCGCTGCATTCGCTTGCACCCGATCACCTGACGGCGGTGAGCGCGATCGTGAGCCGGCGCCCCGGTTGGCGGCGCGCCATGGGGCTCGGCGCGCGCTGGGGCGTCGGGCATTCGGCGGCTGTCGTGGCCGTGGGCGGATTGCTGGTGCTGGCGGGCCTCCGGCTGCCGGCGCGTTTCACCCCGCTCGCCGAATGTGCCGTCGGCGTCACGCTCATCGTCCTGGGCGCGCTCACGCTCGCTCGCGCGATGCGTGTGCACGGACACTGGCACGAGCACGATGGTGAGCGCCACTGGCACCTGCACTCGCACGCCGCCCGCGAAACGCACGATCACAGCCACGGCGCGCTGCTCGGGATCGGCCTGCTCCACGGGTTGGCCGGCAGCGGCGCCGTGCTCGTCCTCATCCCGTCCGCCCTCTCCGGTTCCGCTGCCGGCTCGCTGCTCTTCCTCGGCGCGTTCGCGCTCGGCACCATCGCCGCCATGTCGGTGTGCGCGGCGGTGGCCGGCGCGTTCATGAGCGCGGCGGCGCGATACTCCACGTCGCTGCACCGCGGTGCGATGGTGCTGGCGGGCGTGGCGAGCGGCGCGGTGGGCGTGTGGTGGCTCACGCTGCTGGGGGCCTGACTCGATGCCCGACGCGCCCGGTCCTCCCCCACCGACGCCCCCTCCAGAGACAGTTCCCTGCGACATCTGTGGATCCATCGATATTCGATGGATTCAGTGCAAGCTCGTCTGCCGCTCCTGCGGCACGATTCTCATGAGCTGCGGGGACCTGCGGTCCCGCTGACGCGATCGGGCGCGAGCGCACGGTGCGGCGCTACCTCACCCGTCCCGCACGACGCAGCTGCTTCACCAGATCGTCCTCCTCGGTCACCGGCATCTCGCACACCGCGCTTCGACACACGTAGGCGGTGGCACGACTGTCCAGTGTGGGCCGGTCGGCGAGCAGGGCGATGTTCGCCTGCGCCGGCGGACCGCCGGCGAGCACCAGCGCCGGCACGTATCGGCTGGCCACCAGGCGTGACAGACGCTGGAAGTGCGGGTCGCCCGGCTCACCGATCAGCGCGACCTCCACCGCGCCATGGACGGCCATGTCGGCAACGCCAAGCAGGTGACCGAACGCCGCCGCGTACCGCTCCATCGGCGCGGCGAGGGACTCCAGCACGCGAGACACGATCCGGCGCATCTCCACATCGCCCGTGAGGTCGGCCACGCGGAGCAGCAGGTCGGCGGCGAGCGAGTTTCCGGAGGGGATGGCGTTGTCGGTCACCTCTCGCGGACGCGTGACGAGCGTCTCGTGGTCGCTCGACGTATCGAAGAAGACACCGCCTTCCTCGTCCCAGAACCAGGTGATGGCGGACCGCGCCAGCTCGCGTGCCCGGTCGAGCCACTGGGAGTCGAAGGTGAGCTCGTACAGCGCCAGCGCGCCCAGGCCGACGGCGGCGTAGTCCTCGAGAAAGCCGTTGATGCGCGTCGTGCCGTCCTTGTGTGAGCGGAGCACGCGCCCCGCGCTCACCATGTGACCAAAGAGAAAGTGCCCGTTGCGCAGCGCGAGCGCGCGGTAGTCGGCGCGATCCAGCACGCGCGCCACTTCGGCCACGGCGGTGAGCATGAGTCCGTTCCAGCCGGCCAGGATCTTCTCGTCGCGGCCCGGCCATACGCGGCGGGTGCGCGTGTCGAGCAGCGTGCGCCTGGCTCCGGCGACCACGCGCTCCAGCTCGTCCAGCGGCATACCGGCGCGCGACGCGACGGCCGCCGGATCGTTAGGCACGTGCAGGATGTTGTGCCCCTCGAAGTTGCCCTGCGCACTGGCGCCGAAGTACGACGTCACCAGCGCCGCGTCCGCGCCCAGCAGTGACTCGAGCTCCTCCAGCGACCACACGTAGAACTTGCCTTCCTCCCCCTCGCTGTCGGCGTCGAGGCTGGAGTAGAATCCGCCCTCCGGCGACGTCATCTCGCGCGCCACCCAGTCGATCACGTCCTCGGTGACGCGCCGGAATTCGGCGTCATCCGTGGCCTGAACGAGGTGAACGCCGAGCCGCGCGAGCAGCGCGTTGTCGTACAGCATCTTCTCGAAGTGCGGCACCAGCCACACCGCATCCACCGAGTAGCGGTGAAAGCCACCGCCCACCTGATCGTAGATCCCTCCGCGCGCCATCATCCGGAACGAATGCGCCGCCATCTCCAGCGCGTACCCGGTATCGGTACGCCCCCAGTAGCGCACGAGAAAATCCAGCGACATGGCCTGCGGGAACTTCGGTGCCCCGGTCAATCCCCCGTGGCGTACGTCGTACTGCCGTGCGATCGAGCGATAGGCCTGTTCCAGCACCACCGGCGTGAGCGAGCCAGCCGCGCTCGCGGCCCGAGCCGTCTGCTCGTACAGCTGCTTCACCTGCTGCGCCGTACGCTCGATGTCACCGCGCCGTGTGGTGTAGGCGTCGTACACCGATTGCATCACCCGGCGAAAGGAGGGCACGCCGTGGCGGTCGTCGGGCGGGAAGTAGGTGCCGCCGTAGAACGGCGTCCCCTCCGGCGTGAGGAACACGGTCATCGGCCACCCGCCGTGTCCGGTCATCGCCTGGACCGCGGTCATGTAGATGGCATCGAGATCCGGGCGCTCCTCCCGATCCACCTTGATGTTCACGAAGTGCTCGTTCATCAGGCGCGCCGTTTCCTCATCCTCGAACGACTCGTGCTCCATCACGTGGCACCAGTGACAGGCGGCGTAGCCGATGCTGAGGAGGATCGGCTTGTCCTCGCGCCTCGCCCGCTCCAACGCCTCAGGACCCCATGGGTGCCAGTCGACCGGATTGTCGGCGTGCTGCAGCAGGTACGGACTCGTCTCGTTGGCCAGTCGATTCGGCATTGCGCTCCTGGTAAGGGGCTCGGAAATCTACTCCCGCTGAGCAAACAGGGTTCCTCACCACCGATCGGCCCCTTAAGTTCACGAAAAACACCCCTGGTGCACCCGTGACGACGACCCTCGCCAACGACCTCGAGAGCTTCTTCACCGCCAACAACGCCCGTATTCACGAGGAGCTGTTCGAGCTCCTGCGCATTCCGAGCGTGAGCGCCCGCTCCGAGCACCGCGCCGACATGACGCGCACCGCGCACTGGGTAGCCAATGCCATGCGGGCGGCCGGGCTCGAGGCGGAGATCTTCCAAACGCAGGGACACCCGATCGTGCTGGGCGAGTGGAGGAAGGCGGGACCCGACGCGGCTACCGTGCTCATCTACGGGCACTACGACGTGCAGCCCCCGGAGCCGCTGGAGCTGTGGACGTCCCCACCGTTCGAGCCCACGATTCGCGACGGGAAGATATTCGCTCGCGGCGCCGTGGACGACAAAGGCCAGCTCTTCCTTCACATCAAGGCCCTCGAGGCGCACCTGTCGGAGCGCGGAACACTCCCGGTGAACATCATCTTCCTGGCCGAGGGAGAAGAGGAGGTCGGAAGCGAGAACCTGGAGGCGTTCGTCGAGGGCCACGCCAAGCGCCTGGCCGCCGACGCGGTGGTGATCTCCGACTCATCGATGTTCGCTCCGGGCCAGCCGTCCATCCTCTGCTCGCTGCGAGGTCTCGCGTACTTCCAGATCGACGTGACCGGGCCCGCCTCCGACCTGCACTCGGGAAGCTACGGCGGCGCGGTCGTGAATCCGGCGACGGCACTGGTGCGGATGCTGGCCACGTTGCACGACGACAACGGTCGAGTCGCCATTCGGGGGTTCTACGACAAGGTGGACGAGTGGCCGCTGGCGATGCGCGAGCAGATCCGTTCGCTGCCGTTCGATGAGGAGGAGTTCCGGAAGGAGACAGGCGCGCCCGCATTGGGCGGAGAGACCGGACGGACCACGCTCGAGCGCATCTGGACGCGACCCACGTGCGAGATCAACGGACTCCTGAGCGGCTACACCGGCGAGGGTGCCAAGACGGTGCTCCCCTCGAAGGCAATGGCGAAGGTGAGCTGCCGGCTCGTGCCCCAGCAGCGGCCGGAGGACATCGAGCGCGCCATGCGCTCGCACCTCTCGCGCGTGGCGCCCGAGGGTGTCACCGTCACCGTCACGCACGTGCACGGCGGGCGCCCCTGGCGCGCCGAGCTCAAGGGCCCCCTCTACGAGGCAGCGCGTAAGGCGTTGCGCACCGCGTTCGACAAGGAGCCGGTCATCGTCGGGGAGGGAGGCTCGATCCCCGTGGTCGGGGACTTCGAGCGCATCCTCGGCGCACCCGTGCTCCTGATGGGCTTCGGCCTTCCCGGCGAGAACGCGCACGCGCCGAACGAATGGATGAGCGACGACAACTTCGTGAAGGGGATGCGCGCCGTGGCGGCGCTGTGGGAGGAGCTGGGACAGGGACTAGGGACCAGGGACTAGGGGCGTAGTGCCGAGATCGCGTCCCCGCATCCCGCGTCCCGCGTCGTCCCCCTCAAAACCTCCACTCGCGAATCAGGAACGCCCCGAACACGCCGATCGGTTGGGCCGGGTCGCGGTCCACTTCGAGCGACGGTTCGCGTAGCAGGAATCGAGGCTCGAAGCTGGCCTCGATGCGGGTCCTCCCGAATCGGTGCGCCACGCGTGCGCCCGGTACCGCGCCCGTCGGCCTGAGCTGAACCGCGACGAAGGTGCGCCGATTGATGTACTTCCCCACTTCGATCTCCGTGCCGCGCAGCAGGCCCTCGACGCCGCCGATGGAAAGCTCGCTGGGCACGTCCGCCGGAGTCACGCTGAACACGTCGACGCCGTACTGGCGCGCGACTTCCTGCTCCGCTTCGGCTGTGAACACACCGATCGCCTGCGACGCAGCTTGCCGCGTGATGAGCGCCCCGACATCACCGACGATCTGTCCTCCTCCCGCCGACGGACCGGAGAGTGACGAGCCTTGCTGTTGCATGAGCGTGCTCGACGAGCGCCCAAAAGCGAGGTAGCTCAGCAGGTCCGTCTGTGACAGCGGCGGCTGTGCGTTGCTCTCGAGTGTCACGCGCGGGCGCTGCAGTGTTCCGCCCACGATGACCTGGATCATCAGCGCCTCCTGTCCAGGCAGGCGAACCTCGTGCTCCCCGATGAGCTGGAGCAGCGGGTTGAGCTCTGGATCTCCAATGAAGGTGACCGATCCACGAGAGAGGTTGAACCGCCGGGCGAGGAACGTGTAGTCACCGCGCTCCGTGTTGACCACACCCTCCAGCGTGAGAACCTGACGTGCTCGATCCACCTCGATGGAGAGGTCGCCGGTGGAGAAGATCTCGATGTTGGCGTCGGCCGAGCGGAGCCAGGTGTCCCGTGACACGCCGACGTTGACGTTCATGCGCAGGTTCTGAAGCAGCGGATTGGGGTTGGGAAGCACCTCGTCGACTACCGTGAGCGATGTGTCGATCACGTTGAAGATCTGGGGATCGGCGGCGTTGATCACGTCCCGACCCTCGGGCTCGGGAATGTACACGACCCCATCGCGGACCTGCGCGTCGCCCGTAACCTCGACCGCCTCGTACGGGCCACGCACGGCGATGTCGGCGTCAGCGTGCAACTGACCCTGCTCGTTGTCGAGCACGGTTGCATGCTGCGCCGTTACCCGGAGCGCAAACCCCGGACGCGACAGCCGACTGACATCCATTCCACCGGTCACGCGCACCGGTCCGTCGCTGTGCGCCACCAGCGAATCGATCACCAGCGAGTCCCCCTGCATGCGGACCACGCCGAAGATGTCGCGGAAGGTGACGCCGACCGGCACCACCCGGAACGAAGCGAAGTCGATGGCCAGCACGCCGGCCAGCGCCGGGTCGCGCGGAGTCCCGCGCGCAGCGAGTGTTCCGATCAACCGGCCACGGATGTTGGCCACGGCGTCGGTGAACTTCGGCAGCGCGTCGAGCGGCAGGCTGTCGGCCACCAGGTCGACACGCATGGGACGATCCAGCAACCGATTACCCGAGTATCCGGCGAGCGCCAGATTCACGGGCAGCTCGGCGTCGAGCACCGCCAGCGGCGCCGCCGCGCCGTGCAGCGCCTCCACGTGCGCGGCGAGCGCCTCGTCACCGTAGGTGAACGTCGTGCGCAGGTCGGGGATCGGGGCGCCGCGATACGACGCCTGCACGAGTCCCAGCGCGCCGCGCAATCGCGGGCTCTCTCGCGTTCCCTGCAAGCGGCCGGTTACCGCCAGGATCCCGTCGGCGCCGATGTCGCCCTGGAGCAGCGCCGCCACGTGCCCGATCTCCAGACCGGCAATGTCCACCTCGGCGTCGCTTGCGCCCTCGGTCGAGATCAGGCCGTTCGCGTAGATGCGTCCGTTCTCGGCGCTCCGGAGCTCGAGCGTATCGATCGCGATGCCACGTGTGCCCCAACGAATGGTGGCCGGCCGCGTGACCGCCCATGTCGTCGTATCGAAGCGAAGCCGCAGCTCGGTGAACCGAATCTGTCGCTCATCGGGACGCAGCACGAACTCGGCGCTCAGATCGTACGTGCGTGCCGAATCCTGAAAGATCTGCACGCGCGTCTCGCCGTTTGGCCGGCGATAGAGTGTCTGCACCGCCAGGCTGTCGAGCTGGAATCCGCCGGCCTGCACGGTGTCGAACGTGGCGCCGGCGGCGAGCGCGACACTGGAGGTTCCGCCGGCGATCACCGCGTACTCGGCTCTTCCGCTGCCCACCGCGTTGCCTCGCGCCACGACTCTTGCCAACGCGGCGCGGCCGCGCAGGTCGAACCGCCGGATGCTCCCACGCATCGTGCCCGCGGTATAGACCGATCCGGACAGCGAGTCTCGCGGCAGTGTGAGACCCGCCGTGTCGGGCTGCAGCTGGGGTGGGCGGCCGCCCATGGCCATGCGTCTCAGCTCCGTCGCCTGTGCTTCTCGAATCGAATCGGCTCTCGCCTGCGCCATGGCGCGTGCGTAGCGGCCGGGCCGAGCGCGCACCACGCCCGTGTCGGCACCGGGAATCCATCGCGCGAGTCCCGCCAGCGAGTCGACCGCAACCCGATACGTGAGCTCGCCCGTGCGCGCCTCCGACATGCCAAGCGTGCCGTTCGCCGTGACGTGCGCGAACGGGGCGCGTACGAGCATCGAATCCACGGTGGCAAGGCCATCGGCGATCGCCACGCGGACGCGCACCGTATCGAGCGCAACGCTGTCGACCGTCGAGGCGGACGCGTCGGCAGCGAACCGTGCGTCCATCGTGGCCGGATCGAGGCCTCGCCCCTGCGCCATGGCGACGGCGCTCACCGAGCTGCGCGGGAGCGCCGTGGCGACGGCGCCGAGATCGAACAGCTCCAGCGTCACGGTCAGGTCGTAGGCTTTCTCGGCGCTCGCGATGTCGACGCGACCGCGGCTCACCAGCGTACCGCCATCGGGAAGTCGTAGGTCGGCCTGCAGCCCGAGGTCGGTGAGATCGCCTACCAACCTGATCTGGCCCGCTGCCGAGCCCTGGAGCCCGAGCGCCGGCGCGAACCGGCCAACCGTGACGAGCGACAGGGGGCGCACGCGCACGTCGAGGTCGAGACGGCGGCGAGCGCCCAGCGACATGGCGGCATCGCCGGCGATGCGCGTTTGCTCTGCACCGTCGCGATGCTCCAGCTCGGCAACCGCCGCCAGTCGCGTTCGCGTCGAGCCGTTGAACGTCGCCTCGCCGGTGATCGTTCCGCCGATGGGCAGCGAAGGCACGAATGCCCGCGCGAGCTCCACCCGAACGGGGCGGAGCTGGATGCGAAGATCGCCGGCGCTGACCACGCCCTCCTGCATGCCCAGCACGCCGTCGGCGACGATGCGACTCGACCCCACCCCCGCGGCATCGAAGGTGACATCGCCATCGACGCGCATCCCGTGGATCGGTCCGGACACCGCCACTCGCCCGCTCACCGTGCCGCGGCGCGGGATCTCGAGACCATGCACCAGCTGCTCGGCCAGGCGCGTCTCCAGTCGCGCGAAATGCAGGTCGGTGTCGTGGAAGCGCACCGAGTCGCCGAGCACCATCCCGAACGATCCGGTCATGGTGGCGCCGTCGATGGCGGCGTCGATCTCACGCGTCATGAAGTCGATGCGTCCGCCGCTGCGCTCCATGCTGAACACCAGCGTCGCCCTGCCCCGCGCGGGCAGGCGAGGGTAGAGCCAGCGGAGGTCGCCGAGCGTGGCCGGGTGGGCGCGCATGGTGAGGCGCATGTCGCCGGGGTCGAGCATGTAGGTCATTCCGAGCGTGACCTGCGATCCCGGCAGTGCCGCCCACGCATCGCGCACCCACAGTGAGTCGTTCCCGATGTAGACGGTGCCGCGGAGGTCACGAAGCTCGGCGGCCGGCGGCCGGAACGGCTCGGCAGTCGATCGCATCGCGGCGATCTGGATCACCATGTCGGTGCTGTCGGGGTCGGCCAGGCGAAGCCGCGGCAGGCGGGCGTCGATGCGGCGGAAGTCCATCACCTGCTGGAACCCACCGGGCACGCGGACGATCATCTCCCGCGTGCCGCCGGACATCGCGTCCTCGATCACACTGTCGCGCTGGGCCGGTGGCAGCGAGTCGTTGGGCGCCCAGGGCATGCGCAGCATCACCCGCCCGCTGTCGATCGTCACGTTGCGCATGGCGATCCAGTCGCCGAGCCCCGACGTCGTATCCGCGTCGGGCGTCGTGTCGCGCGGGAAGATACGCTCCCAGTTCCAGAGGTCATCGTCTGGCCGCCGGTCGAGCACCGCGACGGGCCGTACGAGCGACAGTCTCGTGATCTCGATACGCTTGGAGACGAGCGCCAGCAGGTTGTAGCGCGCCGTCGCTCGTGCCACGCTCACGAACGGACGACCGGCGCTATCGGTGATCGAGAAATCGTGCACGGTGATCGCCGACAGCAGGTCTCCGCTCACGCGCCCGATGCGCACGACGCCCGAGGTGTTGTCGTCGAGCAGGTTCTGCGCGAACCGGCGCACGCGCTCGTGGCCGTAGTCTGTCCGGGTCACCACGAACAGCGCGATCCCGACCAGCAGGAACGGGAGGATCAGCACGGCCAGTACGATTCGCGCCCAGCGCGGCATCAGAATGCCTGTCCGATCGAGAGATGAAGGGTGAGCCGTTCCAGCAGCTTGCTGATCCCGCTGGGCTCCTCATCGAGCGGGTCGCCCAGCGGATCGTAGCGCTTCGCCGTGCGAAGGCGGACGATGCGGCGGGCGCCATCCGCGTCGGTCACCTCGGTGATCACCGACAGTCGCTCGGCGAGTCGGGGACGGAAGCCAAGATCGACGCGGATGGGACCAACCGGGGACCGGTACCGGATGCCCACGCCCGGCGTGATCGCGCCCGCTCCCTCGGTGACATCGCCCAGCGCTCCCTGACCCACGAAGGCACCATCCACGAACACGGCGCCGCTCAGCTCCTTCCAGACGGGAAAGCGAAACTCCACGCTCCCTTCCAGCAGCGACGTCCCACCCAGCGCGCGCGGCTGGAATGCCGACGAGCCCACGACGTTCGGGTCGCACGTGCCGTCGGCGAGCGATGCGTCGGTGCAGGGATTGCCGAGCGCGGAATCGGTGAGGCGCTCCGGGTCGATGACCAGGATGCGCGGGCCCAGCTGGTTCTCGCCGTAGCCGCGCACCGACTGCGAGCCGCCGGCATAGAAGCGACGGCGCGGATGCAAGATCCGCTCATCGGCATCGCCCGAGATCGCCGCGCCCACCGCGTCGACCGTGCTGCGCAGCGGTCCTACCCATCCAATGCGGGCGCGAGCCGCGAGCACGTTGCGGCGCCCGATCGGGCGGTAGATCGCGGCCTCGGCGGCCACACGGTTGTAGCGATAGTCCGAGGCGGTGAAGGCGGAGGCGTGCTCGGCATCGGCGCGCGCGCTGTACCCCACGCGCGGATCGAGCGGATCGTTGGTGCGGTCGGTGAAGATGCTCAGTGCCAGCGGCGAGAGCGCGTTCCGCGCGCGGAGCGCGCCGACGGTGGCGAGCTCGCACACTCCGTAGTTGACGCAGAAGTAGACGTCGCCCGCCTCCACCTCGGTGCTCTCGTACCGATACGTGATGCTCGCCGGTGCGCGATTGGCGAGGTTGCGCGTGAACGACAGCGCGCCACCGTAGCCACGGTCGATGAAGATCCCCGGCGCGCTGCGACGGTGGGCGAACAGCTCGCCGCCGAGTGTGTTTCGTGAGGAGCCAAACCACGGCTGCGTGATCGACACGCCACCCTGCCAGTTCGGGCGCAGGAACGCATTCTCCCCACGCTCGCCGAGCGTGGGCGGCGTCACGTCGCGGAAGAAGCCCTCGCCATTGAGCGTGGACGCGAGAAGGTTGCCGACCACGCCGCGGATGTCGAGCCGCCGAGCGCGCCCGTAGAAGTTGTAGTTGGTGAAGCGCCCCTCGACCTGGAAGAAGTCCACCGTATTGAACCCCGCGCTCGCGCGTGCCTCGCGCAGCGGCGCTTCCTGCACGGTGATCTCGATGATCTTGATGCTGTCTCCCTGCGGCGGGACGATGATCACCGCGTGCGAGAAGAGATTCGACGAGTAGAGGCTGCGCTGGCTCTCCATCACGTCGTCGCGGCGGTATACGTCGCCCACCCGGAAGGCGAGCGAGTTGCGGATCGTCCGCTCGGCGACCTTGCGATTGCCGCGCACGCGGATCTCGCCTACTTGCGCCTGCCACCGCGGATTCACCTCGATGCGCACGGCGCCGGTGAGGAGGGAGTCGTTGGCGATTACCGTGTCGCGGATCTCAGCGTCGG
Source organism: Gemmatimonadaceae bacterium (assembly GCA_035249955.1). Lineage (GTDB taxonomy): Bacteria > Gemmatimonadota > Gemmatimonadetes > Gemmatimonadales > Gemmatimonadaceae > DATFFQ01. The sequence continues at coordinate 25,960 of DATFFQ010000154.1, read as the reverse complement.
CGTAGCCCTCGTTCCAGAGTGCGTTCCGGAGGAGGACGAGGCTCGAGTCGAGCGCCAACAGGTCGAGGGGCTCGCCTGCGCGCAGAAGCATGCTCCCCGAAATCTGACGGTCGCTGAGCGCCGAGTCGCTCTGGAGCACGGAGACCGAGGAGACGAGCGTGGGCCGTCCCTCGCGCACGCGGAATCTGATCGCGACGCCGTCGTCGCGCCTCGCCACGGTCGTATCCACCGTCGTCTCTCGATAGCCGCGCCGCCAGTAGAACAGGCGCATGCGGAGGATGTCGCGCCGGAGCTCGGTACGATCGAGGTACTGCTTCTCCACGAAGAGGTCGGCGTCGCTGACCCAGCAGAGCGGCTGGAGGAGCAGGCTGCGGCAGCGCGTCGCGCGGGTCGCAATGCTCTCGCGCAGCTCGTCCTCGTCCACGGCACGGACGCCACGGAAATCGAGCGAGCGCACCTCCGGCGCCTCCCGCTCATCCCTATCGTCGTCTTGTGCGGGGAGCGGCAGCGCGCCGGCAAGAAACGGCAGAAGGAACCCCGGTAGTAGAGTCCGGGGCCGGAAGAGCCCACCCATGGGGGGTCATGCTAGCAAAGGGCGGGCCGGGTTTGAGCGTGGCGCGGCGCGCGTGGGGCGTGGGGGCGTAACGACTCGAGGGGGTAGCCGGCTCGTGACTCACGGAGCGCTCACCCCCTCGAACCTTTCAGGCGCCACGCGCAGCGCGCCACGCGCGACGCGCTAGAGTCCCGCGAGCAGCGCGTCGTTGTTCGGCGTTCCCGCGATGCGCTTGATCAGCCACTCCATGCCGGCCTGGGGTGGCATCTGCTGCAGACCACGGCGAAGCGTGAACACGGAGTCGATCTGGTCGGGACGGAAGAGCTTGTCCTCACGCCGAGTGCCGCTCGTCGCGAGGTCGATCGCCGGGAAGATGCGTTTGTCGGCCAGCGAGCGATCGAGCTTGATCTCGCAATTGCCGGTGCCCTTGAACTCCTCGAAGATCACGTCGTCCATGCGCGAGCCCGTCTCGACCAGTGCCGTGGCGATGATCGAGAGCGAGCCACCGCCATGCTGCTCGGCGACGGCGCGCGCCGAGCCGAAGAATGCCTTGGGCTTGGCCATCGCGGTCGCGTCGAGACCGCCGCTCAACGTCCGGCCGGTGCCGCGCTCCACGGTGTTGTGGGCGCGTGCGAGACGCGTGAGCGAGTCGAGCACGATGACCACGTCTCTCCCGCTCTCCACCAACCGGCGCGCGCGCTCCAGCACCATCTCGGCAACATCGACATGGCGCTCGGCTGGCTGATCGAAGCTCGACGCCACGACTTCACCACGGCCCCACGAGATCATCTCGCTCACTTCCTCGGGGCGCTCGTCCACCAGCAGCACCAGCAGCACGGCGTTCGGATGATTGATCGCGATGCCTTCGGTGATCGCCTGCAGAAGCATCGTCTTTCCGGCGCGCGCAGGCGCGACGATGAGCGCACGCTGCCCGTAGCCGATGGGGGCGATGAGGTCGATGGCGCGTCGGGTGAGCTCTGGACCACCCTTGGCCGGTCGCCCCGTCTCGAGCACGAGCTTGCGATCGGGATAGGAAGCGACGAGCGAGCTGAAGTCGGGGCGCTTCGTGGCGAGAACCGGATCGGCTCCGTTGACGCGCTGGATCTCGATCATGGTGGTTCGGCCGCGGTGATCGCGACCGTACGTGCCCTCCACCAGGTCGCCGCGCCGTAGCGCGAACTGCCGCACGAGGTAAGGAGGAATGAAGGCGTCGCCCGGAGCGGGCAGATAGCTCTCCGACGCCCGCCGAACGAATCCACCATCTCTGGCCGAGTCGAACCACCCTTCCACCGTGCCCTCGGCGGTGAGGGTGGCGAGTGGGGCGTGGCCACCGCCCTGATCGGGACGGGGACCACCGCGCTGCCGTCCTCGCCGTCCGCGCCGGCCGCCGTTGTTGTTGAAGCGTCCGTCGCCTCGCGGCTGCGCCGGATGAATGTTGGGAGCGCCGCTGTTGTTCGTTCGCTCTTCGCCGCTGGTGGGTGTCTCGGCGTCAGTCTGCAGCAAGGACTCCTCGCGATACGGGCTGGAGGCGTCTGGATTGTCGTGCTGAGGACGGTTCAGATGGCGCTGACCGCGGCCGCGACGAGGCGGACGTCGACGTTCGTTCATGCAACGGAGGGTGTCAGGAGGGTAGGTATCGAAGCGCGCACCGATCACTGCTTGGCGAGGGATCCTCGCGCGCCACTAGGAAAATCTCAATGTGTTAGGGGGCCGCGCACCGGCGCGGCTCACGATCTCATCCCGTTCTCGTACGGAGCGTCGACCGGAGCTGTTTCCTCCGGTCAGAATCACACATGGTCGGCGATCGCGTCTCGCGCGATCTACGTGCGAGCCGACCCGGGCGCGGAAGAGGCACGCAGCCCATTCATCGTCAGGCGTCGCTGTTCAGACGCCCCATCCGCCAGCTCAACCGTAGATCGCCATGTGGGCTGCCGTGGCCGCCAGTGCCTGGCGTGGCACAGCCATCCCGATTATCGCGCCGCGGGCCTCATCGCGCAACCTCTACGCAATGACCGCGCCTGGGCCGAGCTATCGTCCGCCCAGGACCCCCTCGGCGTCGTCGAGGGCCCGCACGATTCCAATCACGCGACGAACCAGCTCCACCATTCGCTGCACCGCTGCGCGGTGCTCCTCACTCAGCGTGTCCTCGACGGCCAACAACTGGGCCTCGGCGAGGAGCGCGGCAAGAGGATTGTTGAGCTGGTGTTGGAGGCGCGAGGCGAGCACCTGCAAGTCGCTCGCACTGTGCGCGCCGCTCATCAGGGACGAGCCGCCGGACGTCTCAGGCACGGGGTATCGCTCCCCTCGTCCCACAATATCTTAATCTAATGATGATGGCCTCCGGAATCGACCCCGCCGGCGCGATTTCTCAGGCGGTGCGGGAATACCAGCAGCACGGCAACGTCGCTGAGCTCCTGGCCAGCCTCGACTCGATTGGCGCCGCGGCCGAGCTGGATGCGCTCATTGCGGCGGTGGAGCCGTACCGCGACCTGCCTGAAGTCTCCGGTCCGATCTATGAGCGCGTGGTTGCCGCTCGACCCACCGATGCGCGGGCGTTGGTGATCCTGGCTAGTGCATACTGGCTGTCGGGCCGCGGGCCGGATGCAGTCGCCGGTCTGGCGTCGCGCGCCATTGCCGCCGATCCGACCAATCGTGGCGCGTGGCACCTCTGGGCGCTCACCGAACCCGATCTCGCGGCTCGCGTCGCTCGCTGGCACCAGGTGACGGAGCGCTTCCCATCCGACGATCTGGCCCTCGCCAACCTGGCCGACAATGCGGCCAGTCTTGCATCCACGGAAGACGACGATCGAGCCCTTCAGTTGGCAATACGGTCGTACGAACAGCTGCGTGAACGTGCCGGCCATCCAGCCCAGCGCGACGCGGTGGATGCCGCGCTGCGCGCCCTGGGACTGGGGAGTGGGGACTAGGGATCTGGGATTTCGGATCGGGGACTGGATCTGCGTCGCACTCCCTGTTCCCTCCCTGATCCCCAGTCCCTAGTCCCTAGTCTCCTCTACGCCGATACATCTCTCGCGACGCGGGTGAGATTGCCGAGCATCGCGGCCAGATCGCCCAGGTCGAATGGCTTGGCCAACACCGGGCAATTACAGGCTGCCACCAGCTCCTGAGCGCGCTCGCTGATGTCGCCCGTCATGAAGATCGTCCGCGCCCGCAGATGAGGCTGTATCGAAGCGGCGAGCTCGAACAGGACGTCTCCCCGGAGGTCGGGGATGCGCAGGTCCACCACCAGCGCGTCGAAGTGCTCGGCTCGCAGCAGCGAATGGGCGCCCTCGCCCGACTCCGCCGCGCTCACCTCGAAGCCGGCCCGCCGCAGCGCGATCGACAGCGCCCGGCAGATGGTCTCCTCGTCGTCCACAACGAGAACGCGCACGTGGCTACCGAAGAGCATGTGGTGAATCCTCACGGCGCCGGTACAGCAGCGCCGTCAGCTGCGTCATGAACTGCTCCGGTCCCGGGCTCTTGCGACGAAGCGCCGACGGCGTGAGCCCGGTGAAGGAGCGAACTTGTCGGGCGAACACTCTCCCCGAGGGATATCCCAGCTTCTTCGTCACGTCTTCCAGCAAATAGCCCGAGTCACTCATGTAATGGTAGGCGCGCACGAGGCGCGCCCCGATCAGCATCACCCTGGCCGGTGCGAGCCCTGCCCGACTCAGCCACCGGTCCAGCGTCCGGCGCGACATCCCCGCTGCTCCAGCCAGATCGTTCACTTCGTGAAACGCGTGCGGCATCCTGAACAGCCTCTCCACTGCCCGCGCGAGGGGCACCGGTATCTGCGATAGCGGCTCGACCAGCTCGTCGAGCAGGCGATCGCTCAGCTCGTAGGCTGACAGCCGGTCGAGCAGCAGGCGAAACCGCCGCGGCTCGTCATCGAAGCCGCGAATGACCACCTGCTGCACGCCATGCTTGGCCAGCTCCACCGTCGCCCTCAGCGTCTCCGGCGTCAGTGTCGTGTACAGCACCACCGGCACCGTCGAGTACTGCGCCAAGAGCGAACGCAACTCCAGCATCCGAACGGTTCCGTCCGCGCGCGGGTCGGCGATCACGACGTCCGCTGGAAAGCTCCGCACCGCCGTGTCGAGCTCATCCCAGTCATCTACGGCGACCAGGTTGTGCTCGTCGGCGATTACAACTTTCAAATGTGCGAGGAGCGAAGGCGAGAGACGGGCGACGACGTCGACCATAGTATGGGCGCGCTGTCCTAAAAGTGCACATTCCTGTCCTAAAATGTGCATTTACTTCGACAAACGCGACCCTACCTTGGCGGGCAGCTGGAATCCCCTTCCACTCAACTGCCCGCGAGGTCCACATGACGCGCCGTAAACTCACCCTGCTCGCTCTCGTCATCGCCTCGGTTGGTGTTGCTGCCTGTGCCGAGCCAACCGCTCCGACGTCGATCAGCCAGGAAATATCCGCCGATGACGGCTGCAGGACGCCCGTCGTTGGCGGCAGCGGCACCCGCTGCGAGTAACCGCTCGGTCCTGCGCGCGGGGCCACGAGCCGCGACTCGTGGCCCCGCGTACTTCATCCAGCCACTCCGGCCAGCGCCCGCAGCTCCCGGATGGCTCCCGCCACCCCAGCTACGTCTGAGCTGGGCTCCGGGCACGCTGCGATGATGATCACTCCACCGTTGCGCAACTCCTGGAGACTCCGCTCGGCCCTGATCAGTACCTGATTGAGCTTGTGCGTCGACGCGATCTCGATGGCACGCCCCAGCGCCGCCTCCGCCTGCTCCGGCTTGTGGAACATCCGGTAGCCCTGGCCGACGAACAGGTGGTAGTAGACCGCGAGCGACGCGGGCAGCGATGCATCGGCCAGCTCCCGGCGGTACTGCTCGAACACCGGCTCGCTCCCATCGAGCGCCGCGATCTCGAGCAGGTTCACGGTTGCCAGCCAGCGCGTGTACTGCTCCTGGGCCGTCGCCGCGAGGATGAGATACGCATCCCGCGCCGCCGAGCGAAGGCCAAGCTCCGTGAAGGAGCCCGCGATGTCGGCGAGCACACGATCCTTGGCGACCTGCTCGCGGTACCCGCGCAGCGCCTCGTACCCAAGTTGAACTGCCAGCTCGAACTTGCCACGCAAGTGGGCGACGGCAGCCCGGTCGTGCAGCGCGACGGCCTTCACCTCCTGCAAGCCGCTCCGGTTCGCCTGAGCGATGGTTTCATCGAGCATCAGCTCGGCCTGCGGCAGGTTGCCGCGATCGATCGCCAGGTTGGCTTCGGCGATGCGCGAGCGAAGCACGTTCATGAGATCGCCGGAGATTGTGGCGATGCTCCCCGCCGTCGAGTACGCCGCGCTTGCTCCTTGCCAATCGGCGAGCATGCGCAGGCAGCTGCCGAGCTGCATGTTCGCGGTCACGGCGATGTCACAGTCTTCCATCGGATGCGCGTGTGCCAGCACGGTGCGGTACACATCGGCGGCCAGCGCCCAGTCGGCGTCGAACTGCAGCGCGCGCGCGTAGGCCAGCAGTCGTGGGGCGACGGTCGGCACCTCCGCCGATCCGGCGGATTCGATGGTGTCGACCACGCTCTGGAGGATGGCGCGAATCGAGCTGCGCGCATCGATGGCGGCTATCGCCTCACGCACCGCGCGCAGTCCCCACGAGTCCGCGGCCACCACGCTCCGACCCTCGTTCACCCACGCATCGAAGAGACGAAGCACGACGAGCCCGGCACTTCTCGTCCGCCACTCGGCCGACGACTCCTCGCTGTCGGCCAGGGCCTCGAAGAAGGGGAGGTGCAGAATCGTGCGCTCGGTACTGACCATTGAAATCCTCCGCAATCGGACTTTCTGTCTAACGCCTCACCAAGTTGACGATCCAGTTGCGAAGCGGCAAGCACCGTTTTGAGACACGGAGGTGCCATTTTAGGACATTTTTTGGGACCTCCCGACTGCATCCCGAACGTTTGGGTCTCAAAATGACGACAGTGTCGAAAAACAGGACAACACCGCTCGAACGTCGAGCCAGTGTTGTCACGTTTTGTCCCAGCCTGCGGATGAGCGATTCGCCGCCGCGTGAATGCCCGCTCGTGGCCAGCTAGGGCAGGAGTCGAGCGGCCACGGTGGTGGGGCGAGCGATCGTCAGCGGATCACCGTCGGAGACGTAGCGAGCGCCGGAGCGGTCGAGTCGGTCGAGCATCTTCTCCAGCTCCGACGCGAAGACCTGCACGCGCTCGAGCCGGAAGGGATCGAACGCCGGGTCATGCGGGCTCGGCACCGGCTGTCCGGATACGAGGAGCACCGCGCTGAAGTCATACGCGATCGTGCGCGCCGTCACGGGGTCGCGCCACGAGCCACGACGGGCGAGCTCGACGTTCTTCGGCCACACGCCTAACGGGAGCGCGAAGGTGCGCACGCGATATCCGGGAATCACGGAGTCGATCGCCAGCCCGCCGCGGGCGATCTGCTCCTGCACGAATGCATCGTCGTACTTCCCGAGGTTCGCGTGCCAGAGCGTGTGGTTGCACAGCTCGAAGCCACGCGCGGCGAGGAAGCGTACCTTGGGAAAGCGCCATTCGGTCTTCTGCCCCTCGATGTTCTTGTTGCCGAAGAAGGAGCGGCCGGCTTCGGCGCCGCTCAGCATGCAGAACACGGCCTTGTTCTCCCAGTCCGCGTGCCGGCGATTGAAGTCGAGCCAGATGCCGACCGCGCTCGTCGGATCGATCTCCAGTTGCCCGTCGCGCTCCACGTAGCGGAATTGCGAGGGCGACGCGTCGTCGAAGGTGAACACGACCGGCGAGAGCCCCCGCGGCAGCTCCAGGCGGCGGTCGACCAGATCGCTCACCGAAACCGGGCGATATCCCCGCTCGTAGAGTAGCTGGAGATCGCGACGGAACTGCTCGGCGCCGCGCTCCCAGCGTCCGTCGCGGTCACCGATGAGGTGGTACTGGAGTATGGGAATGCGTCCCATCTCGTTTGGTATGCGCTGTCCGCGCCCGTCGTCCGCGATGCGAACCGCACCTGTGGGTGCGTCGGCAACCAGTCGTGCCGGCGACGTGTCAGTTGAGGAGAGGGCGCCTGCGTATCTGGCGCGTATCGCCGATGCTGCATCGTGCGCCGGCGTCGCGGCGTCGCCGAGCTGCGGCTGTGCCTCGGTGCCGCAGGCAAGAGCAGGAATCACGCAGACCAGCTGGAGTGCCGTGCGTCCACGCCGGATGAAGTGCGGCAGATCGATATCCCTGGACGGCCACCGAGCAGCGCGGCGCACCAGCGGCCGGGAAGTGGACGTGCTTTGGATGGCCGCCCCGTTCGCGCGTAACCACCAGTCACCGGGGATGGCCGGAAACCTGCGATCTCCGCCGGCGTATCATGTGAACGTCTCCCTTCCGCCGCGGCGCGACCTCCACTGATGACGCCCGATTCGAACTGGAAGCAACGATTCCGGCTGCTTGGCGAGCGACTCCGAACGCCCACCGATGAGCCGGTTCGGGTGTGGGCGCGCCGGCGCTGGCGCTCGCTCACCGCGCTCGGCGTCGCCATCGTGCTCGTGGCCGGGTTCGACGCCTGGCTGTACACGTGCGGGTTCGCGAGCTGCCCCACGCCCGAGCGCATTCAGCAGTTCCGTCCCACCGAGGGCAGTCGCGTCTACGGGCGCGAGGGCGAGCTTCTCGGCCGGCTGACGTACGTGCGGCGAGTGAACGTGCCGCTCTCGCGGGTGCCGCGACACGTGCGGCAGGCATTCGTCGCCACCGAGGACCGCCGCTTCTACGAGCACAACGGCCTGGACTGGCGCGCGGTGGTCCGCGCGGCGGCGCGCAACACGGCGTCGTTAGGCATCCGCGAAGGGTTCAGCACGATCACCATGCAGGTGGCGCGCAACTCCTTCACCCCGCGCCGAGCGCACGAGCGCACGCTCCGCCGAAAGCTGATCGAGCTGCGGCTGGCGCGGCTCATCGAGCGCACGCTCACCAAAGACCAGATCCTCGAGCTCTACCTCAACATCATCTACCTGGGGAACGGTACCTACGGCGTCGAAGCCGCGAGTCGCGATCTGTTCGGCAAGGGCGTGCGACAGCTCTCCGTTGCCGAAGGGGCGATGCTCGCGGCGCTCCCCAAGGGTCCGTCAGCGTATACGCCGCGGCGCAACCCCGAGCGCGCCCGCAGCCGCCGCAACCTGGTGCTCTCGCTCATGCAGCGAGAGGGCTACATCACGCCGGAGCGCGCTCGCGCGTCGGCCCGGCAGCCGCTGCGCATCGCGTCGCGCGAATGGCGCCCCGCCGGCGGGCACTCGTACGCCCTCGACGCCATCCGGACCGTGGTCGATTCCGTACTCGGCGAGGGAACGCTCGACGAGATGGACGTCAAGGTGTACTCCACCATCGACCTCGCGGCACAGCGCGCCGCCGAGCGGGCGGTCGCCAATCGCGCCGCCGTCATCCAGCGCGCCACGCGAAACTGGTACGGGTCGGTGAAGGATGAGGTGCAGGGCGCCATGGTCGCCCTCGACCCGAGAACGGGCGACTTGCGCGCGATCGTCGGCGGCCGGCGTTACGAGCGCGGCACCTTCAACCGCGCCATCGCCGCGCGGCGGCAGCCAGGATCGGCGTTCAAGCCATTCGTCTACGCCGCGGCGCTCGCCGCCGGGTTCACGCCGGCATCGCTCGTGGACGACACCCCGGTGGAGATCGAGCAGGGAGGACGCGTCTGGACTCCGGCCAACTACGGCGACGACTACGGCGGTCGCATCACCTTCCGCCGCGCGCTCATGCGCTCGGCCAATGCCGCCGCGGTGCGCGTGAGCCGAGCGATCGGTGAGGAGCGAGTGGTCGCCGTCGCCAAACAGAGCGGGATCACCAGTCCGCTGGAGCCGCTCCCGTCCATCGCTCTGGGTGCTCTCGAGGTCACACCGCTCGAGCTCGTGACGGCGTATGCCCCGTTCGCCAACGGCGGCGCGCGCGTGCGCCCTCGACTCGTCACGCGCATCGAATCGCTCGACGGCACCCTGCTCTGGAGTCAACCGGTGACGACTCCGGCGCAGGTGCTCGATCCGCGCGATGCCTTTCAGCTCACATCGATGCTCGAGTCGGTCGTCGATCGCGGCACGGGACGTGTGATCCGCGACATGGGCGCGCGCGGGCTCATCGCTGGAAAGACGGGTACCACCAACAACGGCGCCGACGTCTGGTTCGTGGGCTACACACCGACACTCGTGGCCGGATTCTGGTTCGGCTACGACACGCCTCGATCGCTCGCGGGCAACGCTGCCGGAGGCAGCATGGCTGCTCCGGCGTGGGCCGACTTCTACCTCAAGGGTTGGAAGGAGGACGCGCCAGCAGGGGCCTGGGACCCGCCGGGCGGCATGGTGATGCGGCTCATCGATCCCGAGACGGGTCACCTGGCGGGAGAGTGGTGTCCGGTCGTGCAGCGCGAGTGGTTCAAGCCCGGCACCGAGCCGGCCGCGTACTGCGAGGAGCACCTCGAGCCCGATTGGGACTGGATCGACAACTTCGGCGATCGAATCTCGTCGACGATCAAACGCATCTTCCGGTTCTAGCCGGACGCCGATCCGCTCCACCACGACGAGCCGGTCCCGTCGCGCATCGAAGCCGGTCGAAGAGACGTGCCGCGAGCTGACCGGTGCCGCCACGCTGATTGGCGTGAGTGTCCCAGCAGGGAGACGTGGCCCGGCGCGCGACTTCGGGTGCGATGCACCCATGAAAGCGTGGGGCGTTAACTTTCTGATATGACCCATCCACCGGTGCGCCCCAGCCGGCGGCGCACGCCCGAGCCACAGACCCAGCCTACCTTCAGAGAACGGCTGGGAGCGCTGCGGTACGTACCGCCACTGCTGAAGATGGTCTGGCAGACGCACCGCGGATACACGGCGTCGATGGTAGCGCTCCGCTTTCTGCGTGCGTTCGTACCGATCGCCACGTTGTGGGTCGGCAAGCTGATCATCGATACCGTCGTCGAAGCACTCGACACGGGGCCCGATTTCTCCCGGCTCTGGAGGTTGGTGGCGCTGGAGGTCGGGATCGTGGTCGTGGGCGAGGTGCTGGCGCGTGCCTCGGCGCTGGTGGAGAGCCTGTTGGGTGATCTATTCTCCAACCACACGAGCGTGCGCCTCATGCAGCACGCGGCGACGCTCGATCTGGAGCGATTCGAGGACCCCGCCTTCTACGACCAGCTCGAGCGCGCGCGGCGACAGACCGTAGGCCGCATCGGTCTTCTCGCGCAGCTGCTCAGCATGGGACAGGATGCCATCACGCTCCTCTCGCTTGGCACGGCCCTGCTCGTCTATAGCCCGTGGCTGGTCGTGCTGCTCGCGCTGGCGGTGCTCCCGGCGTTTCTGGGCGAGACGCACTTTGCCTCGCTGGAGTACTCGCTCCTCTATCGCTGGACGCCCGAGCGCCGCCAGCTCGACTATCTGAGATTCCTCGGCGCCAGCGATCGCACAGCGAAGGAAGTGCAGATGTTCGGGCTCGCGCCCTGGCTGGTGGAGCGCTACCGCACGCTCGCCGACCGGTTCTACGAGGAGAACAAGCGCCTCTCGATCCGAAAGGGCGTGGTGAGCACCGTGCTCTCGATCGTCGGGACGCTCGGCTACTACGCCGCCTACGTCGTGATCCTCGTGCGCGCCGTGAACGGCGCCATCACGATCGGCTCGCTGAGCTTCCTCGCCGCCTCCTTCGCGCGGAGCCGCGACCTCATCCAGCGGCTCCTCATGTCGGCGAGCGACATCTACGAGCAGAGTCTCTACCTCAAGGACCTGTTCGCGTTCTTCGAGATGCGCCCCACCATCATGTCGCCGCCAGGCGCGCGGCCCGTGCCCAATCCGATCGAGTCGGGCTTCGTGTTCGAGAACGTCGGCTTCCGGTACCCCGGTAGCGAGAGCTGGGCGGTACGCAACGTGAGCTTCGCGCTACGCCCCGGCGAGCGGGTGGCATTCGTCGGAGAGAACGGCGCGGGCAAGACGACGCTCACGAAGCTTCTCGCGAGGCTGTACGACCCGACGGAAGGACGCATCCTGCTCGATGGAGTGGATCTCAAGGAGTATGACCTCGCATCCGTGCGCCGAGCGATCGGGGTGATCTTCCAGGATTTCGTGCGGTTCGACATGCGGTTCGACGAGAACATCGGCGTCGGCGAGATCGATACCGTGCGTGATTACCTCCAGCGGGTGGATGATGGAACACCGGCCGTGGAGGCGGTGCCGAAGGATTGGGCGTTCGAGACCAACCCGCTGTCGCCGCGACGCCACAGAGGGAACGGAGACGGCGTATCGCATCCGATTCCGGAGCCGCTCGTCTCGGCGGCGGAGAAATCCCTGGCCGCCACGCTCCTTCCCCGCTTCGACGAGGGCTACCGCCAGATGCTCGGGCGGCGGTTCGAGGGCGGGGTCGACCTGTCGGGCGGCGAATGGCAGAAGGTGGCCCTGGCCCGTGCGTACATGCGCGATGCTCAGGTGCTGATCCTGGATGAGCCGACGGCCGCGCTCGACGCGCGCGCCGAGTACGAGGTGTTTCTGCGCTTCTCGGAGCTGGTAGCGGGTCGCACCGCGGTACTGATCTCGCACCGCTTCTCCACGGTGCGGATGGCCGACCGGATCATCGTGCTCCAGCACGGGAGCATCGTCGAGGATGGCACGCACGCGGAGCTGGTGGCCAAGGGCGGCCTGTACGCCGAGCTGTTTGCACTCCAGGCGGCGGGATATCGGTAGAGGGGCGAGGGGTGAGTGAAAGGCGACAGGGTGAGGAGCTCGTTGACACCGAGCCACTCACCCTGTCGCTTTCACTCACCCCTCGCCCCTCACCCTCAAGTCTGACGTAGTATCTGTCGCTAGTCTCCCTCGTACTCGTAGGTGAGTCCGTCGGCTTCACGCAGCACATCGAGGATGCCCTCGAAGCGCGGGGCCGTGGAACGAGCGGGCATGATCACCGAATCCAGCGAGATGCTGATGGCGCGCCAGGTTCCTTCGGGCCAATCGGGCATGGCCAGTCCTGCGACGAGCCGCTGGATGAGGGAGCCGCATTCGTCGAGAAGCTGACGGGCGGTTTGCGAGAGGACCTCGAACGGGATGTCGAGGTCGCGGGTCACGAGCTCGCCGGTGGTCTGGTCGCGCCAGGCAGCATCTCCCACTGCCCCGCGCTCCGGCCACACGCCGAGGTGGCGGAAGGCACCCGAACCATTGCCGGCGGAACGGTGACTCTCCACCGCAGCCGCGATTGCCAGCGCCAGCGCCTCCGTGTTGGGGACGCCGTACAGAGTCACGACATCCCGGGCCTGGCGCTCGGAGCTGCTCAGCGCCGGCACGGAGTCCACTCGCGCCAGCACCGGCGAGTGTTCAGGGCTTTCCTCGAGCATGACGAGGAAATCCATCTCCCCTCCCATTGAGGGTTACGCGACATCGGGCGTCTCAGCGACGCCCACGATGGAGCGCTCGACCGACGATATGGCAAGAGCGAGGCCGTACCGCGCGCGCGTGCGCCCTATAAATGCAACCCAATGGGAACAAGAAAGTTCCGGGGAATCACACGTTGTGATGCGATCGCTTGCCGGGCGATGAGACTATGGCATCTTTCCGACAGGTCTTGCCTTATGCAACGACACCGCGTCGATCGAAGATTCGCGCACCGAGGACCAGTGCCGTCGCGAGCTCGACGAAGATTGCCACGAGCTCGCCCGTGCCGAGCACCGTCTCGAAGCCGGGCCGCAGCACCGGTGGAAGGAGCACGAGATCGAACAGCGCGACCACCGCGGCGAACGCCACGGCCGCTAGCACCAGACGCCAACCGCGAAGCCTGCCGCACAATGTGATGAAGATCACGCCGTACAGGATCAGGGTTACGACGTGCAGGGCGAGACCGGTAACGGTCACGGGGAGGTCGAAAGCGCGGGTGGCCAGCGCCCGGGCGCCGAGGAGGGCGTGCGCCATGGTGTTCAGAAGATACACGGGAGCGCCGCGGATGATGCCGAACCCGACGAGGGTTCCGGCCGTCGCCGATGCTGCCAACACGCCTGTTCGGAGTCCCTGCTTTGCGCGAGCGCCTAGCACGGCCCGTAAGAAAGCAACCGCCCGATAGGCGCTCAAGGGGAGAGTGACGCTTTGCCCGAATGGGGCCCGGTGGGTATTTTCTCGTTATGACTCGCGACACCGCGAGCGGGGCCACTGTCCTCATCGTCGAGGATGACGCGGATCTGCTCCCCGTCCTCCAGCGCATCCTGTCCTCCGAAGGGTATTCGGTGCAGACAGCGCGGGACGGCGAGGAGGCGCTTCGCAAAGCGCTGGACGAGCAGCCGAACCTGGTGGTGATCGACATCGGCTTGCCCCTCCGGAACGGTGTCGAGGTCACGCGGGAGCTCCGCAACCGGGGCTTCCTGGCGCCAATGCTCATGCTCACCGCCAGGAGCTCGCTCTCGGATCGGGTGACGGGCTTCGACGCCGGCGCCGACGACTACCTTCCGAAGCCGTTCGAGCACGAGGAGCTCCTCGCGCGCGTGCGCGCTCTGCTCCGGCGCTCATCGATCACGGCACAGAGCGGCGTGATCAGGGTGCGTGATCTCGCGCTGGACACCGTGACCCGCCGCGTGGAGCGCGGCGGGCGCGAGATCGACCTGACGCAGAAGGAGTACTCGCTCCTGGAGTACCTGATGCGCCACGCCGGCCACCCCGTCGCGCGCCAGGCGATCGCCGAGCACGTCTGGAAGTACCAGGACGACCCGCTCACCAACGTGGTGGATGTCTACATCAACTACCTGCGCAAGAAGATCGACGACGACAAGACCCGGCCGATCATCCAGACCGTGCGCGGCGTCGGCTACATGGTGCAAGAGTAACTGCCGACCGCGGTCGGCCAGGGAGCAGCCCCTGGCACCTCAGCTCCTGTCTTGAATCCTGATACCGGCCCGCAGCGCAGCTCCGGGATGGGGCCCAGTGCGCCTTGCCTCCCCGCTTTCGCCGGGCTAGCATAGCCAAAGACACGGAGTGAGGATCGCGCCATGCGGGAGTACAGCAGCTCGGATATTCGCAACGTGGCGGTCGTGGGTCACGGAGCGAGCGGGAAGACCACACTGGTCGACGCGCTCGCTTTCGTTTCCGGCACCAGCAAACGCCACGGATCGGTGAAGGACGGTACCGCGCTCACCGACTACGCAGCCGAGGAAATCGAGCGGCACTACTCCATCAACCTCGGCTGCGCGTACGCCGAGTGGATGGACACCAAGATCAATCTGATCGACACCCCCGGATACCTCGATTTCCAGGGCGATGCCATAGCCGGTCTGGCCGCTGCCGATGGTGCGCTGGTGGTGGTGGGTGCCACCGCCGGCGTCGAGGTTGGCACCGAGAAGATGTTCCGCGAGGCCATCGAGCGCAGCGATCCGGTGTTGTTCGTGGTCTCGATGCTGGACAAGGAGCACGCCAGCTTCGACCGGATCTACGAGCACATCAAGGCACGGCTCACCACCAAGGTGATTCCGGTCGAGATCCCGATGGGAGAGGGCCCTGCCTTCCACGGCATCCTCAACCTCTTCTCGCGCAAGGCGCACCTCTACAAGAAGGGAACGAAGAACGGCGAGTACGAGGAAACGGACATCCCCTCCGAGTATCAGGCGCAGTTCGACCGGTACTATCAGGAGCTCATCGAGACGATCGCCGCCACCGACGATTCGCTGCTCGAGCGCTACCTCGAAGGGACGGAGATCTCGCGCGACGAAGCGATCAACGCCATGAAGGCGGGGATGAAGCAGGGAGAGCTGTTTCCGCTGTTCTGCGTTTCGGCCGATCTGACGTACGGGACACGTGCCCTCCTCACGAAGCTGGTGGAGCTCATGCCATCGGCGTACGAGATGGAGGAGCTGCACGCCTTCAAGGGCGCCGAGGGTGATCGTACGGTCGAGATCCACGCCACGGACGACCAGCCGTTCGCCGCCCACGTGTTCAAGACGCAGTCCGAACCGCATGTCGGCGACGTCTCCTTCTTCCGGATCTTTTCGGGGATGGTCGTGAACGGGCAGGAGGTCTACAACGCCACGCGAAATGGGGCCGAGAAGCTGGGCCACCTGTCCGTCGCGCAGGGTCGGGAACGCATCGAGGTGCCCAAGCTGCACGCCGGCGACATCGGGTGCGTGGCCAAGCTCAAGAACACCCATACGAACGACACGCTGTCAACGCGCGAGCACCCGGTACGTCTCCCACAGATCAAGTTCCCGGAGCCGCTGGTCACGTTCGCGGTGCACGCGTCGGCTCGCGGCGATGAGGAGAAGCTCCAGCAGGGGCTGCATCGGCTCCACGACGAAGATCCGACGTTCGAGACGCACTACAACGCCGAGACGCACGAGACGGTGGTCTCGGGGATGGGAGAGCGGCACATCGAGGTCAACATGGCCAAGCTGCGCCGCAAGTTCTCGGTGCAGGCCGAGCTCACGAAACCGAAGATCGCCTACCGCGAGACGATCAAGGGAAAGGGAGAAGGGCAGGGCAGGCACAAGAAGCAGACCGGAGGGCGCGGGCAGTTCGGCGACTGCTGGGTTCGCTTCGCTCCGCTACCGCGCGGCGAGGGATATCAGTTCGTGGACGAGATCGTCGGCGGCGCGATCCCCGGGAAGTTCATCCCCGCGGTAGACCGCGGTATTCAGGAGGCCGCCGCGCGCGGCGTCATCGCCGGTTGTCCCATGGTCGACTTCAAGGTCGAGCTGTTCGACGGCTCGTATCACTCGGTCGACTCGAACGAAATGTCGTTCAAGATGGCCGGAATCCTCGCGTTCAAGACCGTAGCGCCCAAGTGCAAGCCGGTGCTGCTCGAGCCGCTCGATGAAGTGGAGATCCTGACGCCTGACGAATACCTGGGTGATGTGATGGGCGATCTCTCGTCGCGGCGAGGGCAGATTCTCGGCACCGACTCGGCCGGTGATTCACGAGGCACGCGCGTGCGCGCGATCCTGCCCCAAGCCGAGCTCCACCTCTACGCGACGCACCTGCACTCGATGACCCACGGTCGCGGCACGTACACCCGTCGCTTCCGCGGCTACGAAGAGGTACCCGCCGAGGCGATGCAGCGCGTGATCGCCGAGTCGGCGAAGGAACACGAGATGGCGGAAGTGTAGGGGGAACGGGGGAACGGGGGAGTGAGAGAGGTGACGAGAGCAGTGAGAGAGGTGACGAGAGTGGAGTGAGTGACCACGGCCAGGGTGAAGCGCATGAGGGTAGGGTGATGAGTCCATCACGCAGTTCATGCCCTTCACCCTGGTCGTTATCACTCACTCCACTCTCGTCACCTCTCTCACTTACCCGCTACGCTCAACGCGCCGAGGGCCTCGCTCAGCACCGCCTCCGCCGCCAGGCCGTGCGCGAGCTCGTTGGGGTGCGTATCGAGCGAGCTCACGATCAGCGACGAGTGCTCTCTCGTGCCGAAGGCATTGCGGAGTGACCACACCAGCAGCCCCCGCCTGCGCGCTTCCGTCACGAAAAGATCGTAGCGCCGGCGCACGTTCTCGTTGTGGACGACGGCCGGCTCGAACGGCACAATCGCCATCACCGTCCCTCGGTCACGCGCCTCGCTCACGAGTAGCGAGAGATCGCGCACGTGCGTCGCGAGCGCGCCGCTGTCGGCGTACAGATCGCGCGACGGACTGTACGGAGTGAAACGCCAGCTCAGCGCGCGCACGCGGACGTAGAGGCCCTGAGCGAGATACGAGTTCCAGTAAAGCAATCGCAGCGGGTGCAGTCGCTCGAGGAGATTGCGGGGTGCTTCGGACAACACGTTCCGCGGGGTGAGCGGTTTCGTTCCGTGCGACGCGCTCAGGTAGTCGATGTCGTTGAAGACGTAGAGCAGCACCACGAGATCCGGATGGTAGCGCAGTCCTGCCTGGAGGAGCTCGCCCTGCTGGAGTGTATGCCGGTCCGACTTGCTGATGTTGACCGCCTCCCACCGAGTGCCGGTGGCGGAGTCGAGCAGCGTGGCGAGTCGCTCGCCGAACCGGTCGCCGGCTCGCGCGACGCCCCAGCCGAAGGCGTACGAGTCCCCGATCACCAGCAGTCGGCGCACTCCCTCGGGCTTCGGCTCAGCGTGCTCGACGTCGCGATATCCGAGCGAATTGAGGGCGATGTTGCGCCGCTCCCAGATGGTGAGCGAATACGTGGGGAAGCCCATGACGGTTGGCGCGATCACCGCCTTGAGCCGGGCCGCGCCCTCGCCGATCACGAAGACGAGCACCAGCGAGCCCAGCATCAGCGCGACGTTCGCCCAGCGCGGGGATAGCAGCCGAGCCAGCCACAGTCCCACCGCGGCGAGCACACCGACGACGGCCAGCCATTCCAGCATCACCGCGACCGCGGCCACGGATCCGAACGGCTTGAAATCGAGCAGCCGCGCCGCGCTCTCCGGATCGTCGAGCGCACCGATGAGAAAGGCGATCCCCCAGCATGCGAGCGCCGCATCGAGCACGATCGTCGGCGTCGATGGCGTGCGCTGGCGGCGCCAAGCGCGAGCCGCGACCACGACCGATGCCAGCCACACACCAGTCACCAGCAGCATTGCCACTACGTACTCGGGCGACCACCGCCCGAACAGGGCGCGGTCGTTCACCGAGGTGTAGAGCGGCATGCCCAGCACCACGCACGACGTCGACGCGACGAGCCCGGATCGGGATCGGAGGAGCGCCTCGACGGTCGTGCCGCGCACGCGATCGACAGGAACGGTGGCGAGCTCTTGACTCATGACGACGGGGAATCAGCGAGTGGGGCTCCAGTTCCGGTCAGCCCCGCATGCGTATCGAATCGGGTAATCAGGTAGGGCGCTTCCGGGAGACGACGACGAGCAGGCTCGCCAGTAACGCCGAGATGAGCGTGGCGCCGAGCAGGCCGGCGACCGCCGACGCCTGATAGCGACCCTGAATGTGTTCCCAGCGGTCCGAGCCCATCATCGCGACCAGGGCACCGACGAACCAGAGGCCGGTCATGGCCAGCAACCCGAGCGCACTCATGCGGAGGAGCTTCGCTCCGCCCGGGTGCCCCTGACGCAGCTGGACGCCACCCATCACCACGCCGACGTTGAGCACGAGACCAACGAAACCAAGGAGCAGGTTCCCAACCTGGAGCCAGGGGAACGCCCGCAGCTGCCACGCATCCTGTCCGTCCCCGGGAAAGAGCGCTCCAAAAAAGCGCCAGAGATTCCAGAGCGCTCCCACGGCGCCGATGCCGATGGCGAGCATGGCGGCCGTCTCCAGCCTCCCTACGCGATCCACTCGGCTTCGCGCATCAGACGCAGCCATTCGCGTTGATCGGTATCCAGGATGAACTCGGACAGCTTGAAGTTCCAGAAGATGACCTGAAAGTCGTTTCGCTTGGCCGAGCTCGACTCAGTCGCCTTGCGAAGCTCGTCATCCACCTGGCAAAGCGCGGAGTGCCGGGCAGCAGACCGGCTGATGCTGCGGGAGGACTCGGTGGACGCATGGTGGGTCCGCAGCCCGGCGTACATCGCCGGGAGGATTGCCGACACGGCGACGAACGCCGCGCTCGCGCGCAGCGCGCCCATCCACTCGAACGCCAGGTGCACGGCGACGGCGATGATGCTTCCTACGAACAAGAAGATCCCGAGCCGCGGATTGTGCGGATGCGCGAGCGCGCGCTTGGCAAAGTAGCGGCGCTGAACGGAGAGGCGCTTCCGGTCGTAGTACCCCACCAGCGCAACGACGGCCTCCCGGTTGAGGTGCATCAGCTGCTTGGGATCCGGTGCCCTCGGGACCGTCTCGGCTTCCGCGGCATGCGCGATGGCGTGGCGGTCGTACGTCCCGATCTCCTCCACGCGCTCCACGAGCGCTCGCCGCCAGGTATCCCACCCGACCTCGCTGGTCTGGAGCACCGACGGTTCGATGAGTGCCGAGAACTTGAGCAGTCGCAGCTGCTCGGCCTTGAAGCGCTGGAGGCGCCAGTCCTCCTGGTGATAGGCGTAGAGCCCGTACCCCACGGCGACCGCAGCGAAACCGGCGGCGATGACCTCGAGCACGAGCACGCGCTCCTTCCACAGCTCCACGGCGTGCGAATCGGCGCCGAACACCTCACCGATCGCGATGTGCACGATGGCGAGAATGACGGCCAGGGATCCCGAGTACGCGACCAGGGCGGCGTTCCGCCGATAGCGCGTCTGGCGACGCTGGGCCGTGACATCGGCCTCGCCGAACGGCCTCTCGATCACCTCATGGCAGATCTCGAGCGCCCTGGCGAGAGGGCGCGTGCCCTCCTGCGCCCGATAGACTTGCACCTCATCCCAGGTGTCGTGCATGTCGGGGCTGTTGGTCCACCGCTCCCAAGTGGCGCTGCCTGTGGTCGGTGCCTGCTCGGCCACCGTCATGCCGCCTCGCTCCTCCAACGCATGCGGACTACCGCTTCTCGACGCGGTATCCCAGCGCCAGGATGACCTTCACGGTCTCCATTGGCCGCGTTCCAGTCGTACTGCTTCTCCGACTCCGGAAGCTGTTCGTACGGCACCAGACAGGGGTGCTGCTTCTGCACGTCGTCGCGTACGGGGCCGTGCGTCCAACCATCCGCGATGCGTTGCCGGGCCCCACCTCGTGTGCGTTTCGCGGGCGCAGCTCGGTGAGCTCCTTGATGTCATGCGGAAGCTCGACACGGGCGGTGTCGATCGGGGTGGGCACATAACGCACGCACCGAAGGTGCGGCGCGGCCTGCGGGGTGGCAAGAGTTGCGGGATGAGTTGCGTGCGCGGGAGAGAGCGGGTGGCTGGACAGCCTGTGACGCGGGTGACGTGAGTGGAGTGAGTGATGGCGACCAGGGTGAAGGGGCCCGAGGTGGTGATGAGCCCATCACCAGACCGCATGCCCTTCACCCTGGTTCTTGTCACTCACTCCACTCACATCACCCGCAATCACCCACGCCAGCGGCGTTGGCCTCCCGTCACGCACCGCGCGCCACTCGCTTCCCGCGCTGGCCCGTCTTCTTCTTCGCCGCGGTCTTACCGATCTCGATCGGGACGATATCGGGGGACCGGCCGGAGTCGCTGCCGCAGGCGGCGGCGACTTTGGGCTGCTTGTACACGTACCGCTCGCCGGCGTAATTGCGGAAGACCACCTCGTCGTCGTTGATCTCCTCGACGTACTCGGGGAGGAGGGGAACCTTGCCGCCGCCGCCCGGAGCATCGATCACGAAGTGCGGGACCGCGAGCCCTGAGGTCCACCCCCGCAACGCCTTGATGATCTCCAGCCCCTTCTGAACGGTCGTCCGGAAGTGCTCGCCTCCGGCCACCTGGTCGGCCATATAGATATAGTAGGGGCGCACCCGTGCCTTCAGCAGCCGGTGCATGAGCTCCATCATGGTCTTTGGGTCGTCGTTCACCCCTCGGAGCAGCACCGTCTGACACCCCAGCGGAATCCCAGCCTTTGCCAGGCGGTCCAGCGCCGCCACCGCCGCCGGCGTCAGCTCGTCGGGGTGATTGAAGTGCGTGTTCATGAAGATCGGATGGTACTTCTGGACCATCTCGCAAAACTCCGGCGTGATGCGCTCGGGCAGATGCGAGGTGATACGGCTGCCGATGCGGATGATCTCGATATGCGGGATCTCGCGCAGCCGTTGGAAGAAGTACTCCAGCCGCCGGTCGCTCAGCATCATTGGGTCGCCGCCACTCATGATCACATCGCGGATCTCCGTGTGCTGCCGGAGGTACTCGAAGGCCGAATCGAACTGGTTGAGCGGGATCTTCTCCGGGTCACCCACCTTGCGGCGCCGGGTGCAGAAGCGGCAGTAGGACGCGCACACCGGGCTCACCAGGAAGAGCGCTCGATCCGGATACCGGTGCGTGATGTTCGGCACCGGCGAATCGGCATCCTCGTCGAGCGAATCGATCAGCCCGTCGCGGATGTCGAGCTCCTCGACGGTGGGGACGTATTGGAGCCAGAAGGGATCACCGACCTCCTTGATCTGCTCCAGCGCCGCGGGCGTGATCCGCATCTGGAAGTTGTCGAAGGCCGGCTGGAGCGCCTGCACATCGATCACGTCGCGGCCGAACTTCTCCGCGAGCTGTTCCAGCGTGCTGATACTCCGTTCCCGCAAGATGCTCTGCCATTCACTCATGGCCACTACGCTCCCCGCCCGAAGGCGAGTATTGGAACCGCTTGGTGAGGATGATCCGATCGTCGCCTGGCGCGTAGAACCCGCGCACGCGGCCCGCCTCCATGTAGCCGCGCCGCTGGTAGAATGCGCGGGTGGGGGCGTAGTCCGATCGGGAGGAAGTTTCAACGACCAACATCCGGGCGCGCTCGTCCTGGAGCCTTCGTTCCACCTCGGTCATGAGGATGCTCCCGGTGCCCGTGCGCTGCACGGCAGGATCCACGGCGATCCAGTACAGATCGAAGGTGCGATCGGTGGCCGGCGTGGGGCCGTAGCAGGCGTAGCCGACCAGCTCCTCGCCCGTCGTGAACGCGCCGACGAACGAGTAATCGGAGCCGGGCGGACCGAAGCTCTCATCGAACAGCTCTACGGCGACGCTCACCTCGTCGGCGCTGAAGACACCAGTGGCGCGAACGATCTCAGCGAGCCGAGCGCGATGCCGCGGAGCCAGTGCCGCGATGCGAAGGCCGTCGCTCACGTGACTATTGCTGGCCGACAGCGAAGAGGTCCAGCGCCTCCGCGTCGGTGGCGGCTGGCATTCCCGAGAGGCGCGACGCGAGCGCCCACCGCTCGGCGTTGGACGGCTGCTCGCGGCGCGCCAGGGCGCACGAGCAGACGGCCTGTACGAGCGCGGCGTAGTCCATTCCCGCGACGCGCGCCATGCGCGCGAGGCCGGCGTCGGGGGCGATGTCCGGATTGGCGTTGACCTCGAGCAGCCACGGGCGTCCCGATTGGTCGATGCGGAAGTCCACGCGTCCGTAGCCCTCACCGCCGACGGCACGCCAGGCAGCGAGGGCCAGGCGCTTGAGCTCGTTCGCCAGCGCGCGCGGCAGGTCGGCCGGACAGTGTGGCTTGGTGCCGACGTCCTCCTCGCAGCCGGTGATCCACTTGGAGCGATAGGATACGATGCGCCACATCTTCTTGGGCATCTCGTCGAAGTGGATCTCGGCGATGGGGAGCACCTGGTCACCGACGATGCCGACGTTGACCTCGCGGCCATCGATGAACCGCTGGACGAGCACTTCGTCCCAGCGCTCCTGCATCGCCTGCACTCTGGCGGCCAGCGCTCGCATGGTGCGGACGACGGAGCTCTGCTCCACGCCGATCGATGCATCTTCCGCCGCCGGCTTGCAGATGGCTGGGAATCCGACGGTGGGAAGCTTGGTGTCGGGTCTGGCAACGCCAAAGCGTGGAATGGGGAGCCCCTCGCGCTCGAGCAGCGCATTGACCACGTGCTTGCGCAAGCAGACCGACGTGGTCCACGACGAGCTGCCGGTAAACGGAAGGCCGAAGACCTCCAGCACGGAGATGACCGCCGGCTCGGTGGAGGCGACGGAGTCGATGGCTTCGCAGAGGTTGAAGGCCAGGTCGAACTTTCCGCGGCGGACCCGCTCGATCCAGCGTCCGTCGGTATTGACGGGAACGCGGACGACCTGATTGCCTTCGGTGACGAGGGCGCGCTCGACGGCTTCGACCGTCTCGAGGATGAGTACGTCAGCGCTCGGCCCGAGCGCCGAGGCGGCGTCGAATAACAAAGCGATCTTCATTGAGTCTCCCACTCGTGGTGGGGCCTCGGTCGCGGAGACAGTGACTGGGGACTCGTCGAGCCGGCTGGAGTTGGTACGACCACCGCTCGAGGAGTCTCCATCGCGACGTCAGCCCAGCGCCGCCGCGCGCTTTCGTGATCTGCGCACGGCCCTTCCGGACAGGGCAACGCCCTGTCGCTCCGCGGCCAGCCGCAAACACGACTGAATGAGCTCGTCGTAACTCATTCCAGCCGCGCGGGCCGCCTTTGGAAAGCACGAGTTGTCCGCCGGATCGGGCAGAATCCCCGGCAGGGGATTCACCTCCACCACATTCGGCACGCCGTCCGCGTCCAGTCGCACATCGATTCGCGACCAGTCCCGGCAGGCGAGCACGCGGTAGGCACGCAGCGTCACCTCTTCGATCCGGCGACGCAGTGCC
Organism: Gemmatimonadaceae bacterium; assembly: GCA_035249955.1. Lineage (GTDB taxonomy): Bacteria > Gemmatimonadota > Gemmatimonadetes > Gemmatimonadales > Gemmatimonadaceae > DATFFQ01. The sequence continues at coordinate 2,363 of DATFFQ010000154.1, read as the reverse complement.
TGTCCGATCCTCGCGGGACACTCAAAGATCTCGAGCGGATGCTCGGGACGATCCCAGACCCACTTCGCTTCGAAGCCATAGACGGGCAGCGAGCCATCGGGGAGCGAGTCGAACCGCATCCCGACGATGGGAAGCACCCTCGCCGCGTCACCGTTGCCGAGCACCGCGCAGGTGAATTCGGCGCCCGGCAAGTACTCCTCGACCAGTACCGGCTGCCGATACCGCCGGAGTAGATAGGCGACGCGCGCCAGGCACTCCTCACGTGTGCGGCAGTAGTTCTCTTCGGTGATTCCCTTGGACGACCCTTCGTGTACCGGCTTGACGAACACCGGAAGGCGGAGCAACGCCGGCAGCATGTCGACGTCGGACTCACCCCGCACCAACACGAACGGCGCCGTGGGCACGCCATGGTACGTCAGCAGCTCTTTCGTTCGCGCCTTGTCCAGGCAGAGCGACAGCGTGAAGGGGTCGCTCCCGGAGTACGGCACGCCGAAGAACTCGCAGATCGACGGCACGTGCGCCTCGCGGTTCACGCCGCGAAGCCCTTCCGCCATGTTGAAGACGATGTCAGGCCGCTCGGCTCGCAGCCGCTCCGGAAAGCTCTGATCGGCCTCCAGGCGAATCACCTGGCCGAGCTGAGCCAGCGCACCCTCCACGGCGGCGATCGTCGACTCGTCGTCCCACTCGGCGTACTCATCATCGCTTTCGGCGAGCGCGGCGCTCGCCACATGCGGACTCGCAAGAGTGGCGGTCGCGACGGTCCGGGACCACGCGTCCCGGCGCTTACTGGGAGGCTCATCTTCTGGACGCGATGCCTCGGCGTCTTCCGAGAGCCCGGGCACGGCCGTCTGCGGCTTCTGATTGTAGGCGAGACCGATTCTCGTCATCCGCCCCCGTCGAACTCAGGCGTACGTGACTGCCGGATCCCGATCGCACGGCGCGCTCTCCGATTTTTTCTCGAGGCGCCTCGCCTCGCGCGCTGCCGATCGCTTTTGCAAACGCGATGCCACGTGTGAACGCCGCGCAAGATAAGAGCATCGATTTTTTCGCGCAATGGATTTTTATCCTCGCCCGCAAAAAAAAAATCGGAGCGAGGTCGATCTGCTTCCGACTCGCTCCGCCGTCAGAGTTTTTCGTGGATCGAGCGTTGCCTCCGAGCGGACCTAGACCTTGTGGTAGGTGATGCGCGCGGCCTCGAAGCGATCGGCCGCCTGGTAGATCTCGAAGTCGGAGAAGAATCCCGGTGCCTCCTCGTGGAGCACGCGGAGCATCGCGATCGCGGCGCGACGGATCTCCAGCTCGGCGCCCTCGCTCGTGCGCAGCTCGAGCATCGTGCGCCACGAGCGCGCGTTTCCCGTCACCACGATCTTCGTCTCGGTCGAGTTGGGCAGAACGGCACGAGCCGCCTCTCGCGCCATCTTCCGGCGGTGGATCTTGTCGGCCACCCAGCCGTAGCGCCCCATCAGCCGCTCGACCAGGGAGACGTACGCGGCCAGCGCCGCTTCCATCTGCCCGCGCCACGCCGCCTCCAGCGCCTCATCGCCAATGATCGCCGGCGGCACGACGAAGCTGGCGTCGGACTCGTCGACGTATCGCTGCGAGAGCTGCGAGTACCCGAACCCGGCGCGGTGACGCACCAGCTCGTGGGTGAGCGTGCGACTCACTCCCTCCAGGAGCAGTGAGTAGGTCGCGTGCTCCAGCACGCTGCCATGCCCCTGCTTCTTGATGTTCTCCAGGTACTCCCTCGTCGATCGCTTCGCCGGGTTGCGCTGGCTCATGTAGCAGAGCCGGCCCGCGAACTCCGCCAGCCGCTCGCCGTCGGTCGACTCCCCCATCCAGCTCACCGGAAGATGCGCGGGCTCGAGAAAGACGGGACGTGCGAGGAGCGTGACCTTCGGTTCGCGATGGAAGCAGGGCATAGGGCGAGAGGAGGATGGGAGTGACGAGAGTGGAATGAGTGATCCCTTCTCATCTCCTCGACCACTCACGTCACGCTCGTCACCGAAGTTACCCTCCCCCATCGCCGAGTGACAGCCTGAAGGTGCTCCACGCGCGCTCGACCTCGATGCGATCGAGGGCGGCGCGGGCGGGAGCAGGCAAGGGAGGGAGCGCGGGATCGTACTTGATGTCGCCAAGAGGCTGCTGTCCCGGCATCGGGACTTTGACGCCGGGATTCAGGATCCCACGCGGGTCCATGGCGATCTTGATGTCGGCGAAGAGCCGCATCGCGGCGGCCGACCACACCTTGTCGAGCAGCGGCGTGCGCAGACGGCCGTCGCCATGCTCGCCGGCGAGCGTCCCTCGCAGATCGCCAACCAGCGCCGTCACCTCGTCGAGGAGCGCGCCGACGCGCCCCCGCCAGT
>DATFFQ010000153.1:0-15745 GCA_035249955.1 Gemmatimonadaceae bacterium | reverse complement strand
GGCTAACCACAGAGACACGGAGGGCACAGAGGATTCACAGAGGATTTCGTTCCCGGAGAGTTCATCACGCCACGAGCAGTTGTTTACCACAGAGGCACGGAGACACGGAGGCACCACAGGAGAAAGCGCCTCCCTTCCTTTCGTTCCTTTGTGTCTTTGTGTCTCCGTGCTTCTATCATGCTGGTGGCGCGAGAAGCTCCGTGCGATGAAAGCCCCTCTGTGAATCCTCTGTGTCCTCTGTGTCCCTGTGTCCCTGTGGTTAGCCGCGGCTCAGTGGTTAGCCCCGGAGCGTTGCGCGCCCCGGGTCCAGCCTAGCCTGAGAGCTCCTGCAACAGTGCGGTGGCCTCCTCCTTGTAGTGGCGGTCGTTGTAGTCCGTCACGCGCGCGTCGATCACGCGCTGGAGCTGTTCTCGCGCTTTGTCGCGCTCCTTGATGTCCAGGTACACGCGCGCCAGGTCCAGGTTGTGCACCGCGCGATCGGGGTCCACCTCGGTGGCCTTCTCCAGATACTCGCGGGCGTTCTGCCAGCTCGCTTCCTTGAATACCGAACCGCCCAGGAAGTTGCGCGCCATCCACCGCGAGAATCCGCTCAGACGCATCACTTCGGCGTTCCAGACTCCGAGCACGTGCAGAGCGCCTGGATGGTTGGGATCATCCTCGAGCGCTCGCAGCGCGTGCGAGCGTATGTCCCGCGCGTACTTGATCCGGTCGCGCACACCCACCGAGAGCGCGACCCGGCCGAGCGCCCGCGCCAGGTTGAAATGACCCTCGGCGTCGACCGAGTCGACGGCGACGGCACGGCGGGCGAGGCGCTCGGCGGTGACATACATCTCCTCGCGCTTCGCCTTGTCCGCCTCGTACTCGGCCAGGTCGGAGTACTGGCGCGACGCCTTCCATAGCGCCTCGTACTGTGTCGAATCGGCGGCGAGCGCCGCCTCGTAGTGTTGGAGCGCCTGTGCGGCCTCCAGTCGATCGTACGCCTGATCGCCGAGGGCGATGTGCTCGGCGGCCGTTTGTGCCTGCGCGAGGCCCGACGAGAGCAACAGCGCCGTCATGAGCGCGAGGTAGCGCACCGTCATTCAATCTCCGACATTGGGTGTCCAGGTGAGCGGAGGCGACTGTCGTGTGCTCTCCGCCGGCCCTCCCTGCTGGGCGCCGCGTTTATGTATACCCCACCACCCGGTCAAATGCTCGCCTATCGTCTGATCGAGCGAAAGCGTGATGGTGGTCGCATCGAGCCCGGTGAGTGGCGCGCGCTGATCTCGGCCTACACCGCCGGCGATGTGCTGGACTATCAGATGGCCGCGTTGCTCATGGCCATCTATCTGCGCGGCATGGATCGAGCCGAGACCGCCGCGTTGACCGATGCCATGCTGTCGAGTGGCGGGACGCTGGATCTGTCGCATCTCGCCTTGCCTCGCATCGACAAGCATTCCACGGGCGGTGTGGGCGACAAGGTGTCGCTAGTGCTGGCGCCGCTCATCGCCTCGCTCGGTGTGGTCGTGCCGATGATGTCGGGGCGTGGGCTCGGGCATACCGGCGGAACGCTCGACAAGCTCGAATCGATCCCGGGGATGCGCACCGACCTGTCGCTGGCGGCGGCGCGGCAACAGCTCGAGCGAATAGGGTGCGCGCTCATCGGGCAGACGGGGGAGATCGCGCCGGCCGACCGCAAGATGTACGCACTGCGCAGTGCGACGGCGACGGTCGCGGCGATTCCGCTCATCGCCGCCAGCATCATGAGCAAGAAGCTCGCGGAGAGTCTCACCGGGCTGGTCATCGATGTGAAGCGCGGATCGGGCGCGTTTCTCACCGATCTCGACAGTCAGCTCGAGCTGGCGCGACTGATGATTCAGCTTGGCGCCGACCGCGGCATTCCGGTTGTGGCGCTACTGACGGCCATGGATCGGCCGCTTGGCCGTGCCTGCGGCAACGCGCTGGAGACGGAGGAGGCCATCCACGCGCTGCGTGGCGAGGGGCCGCCGGATCTGATGGCCGTCACCTTCGCGTTAGGCGCCGAGATGCTCATGCTGGCCCGCGTGACGCGCTCGGCGGAGGAAGCGCACGCGTTGATGGAGGCCAGCATCTCGGCGGGGCGGGCCGCCGCGAAGATGCAGGAGATCATCGAGGCGCAGGGGGGCAACCCATCGGTGGTGGATGATCCCGCGATCCTGCCGCAGGCGAACGCCTGCGAGCTGTTCGAGGCCCCGCGCCGCGGCTTCGTGGCTCAGGTGGAGCCGCGGGCGATCGGCCGAGGGATCATCGCGATGGGAGGAGGTCGCCTGAAGATGGATGACCGGCTCGACCCATCGGTCGGGTTCGTGATCACGGCCAAGCCGGGCGACTGGGTGGAGGAGGGGGAGCCGCTCGCGACCGTATTCGCGCGCGACGCCGCCGGCATCGCCGCTGGCGAGGCCGCGCTGCGTGAGGCAATCCACATAGCGGAGGAAGCGGAAGCACCGCTGCCGCTCGTCTCCCACCGGCTAGCAGGTGGCGGGTAACGAGTGGCGGAAGGTATCTGCCGGCTGGCGGGGGCCGTGAGAGTGGGTGACGAGAGTGGGTGACGAGAGTGGGTGAGTGATGACGACCAGGGTGAAGAGCATGATGTGCGTGATGGGCTCATCACCAACCTCATGCCCCTCACTCGCGCAATTGTCACTCACTCCACTCTCGTCACTCTCGTCACTCTCGTCACTCTCGTCACTCTCGTCACTCTCGTCACTCTCGTCACTCTCTTCACGACTCCGCTACGCGCAGTTAGATGTCGAGGTTGCTGACGAACTTGGCGTTCGACTCGATGAACGCGCGGCGCGGCTCGACGTCGTCACCCATCAGCGTCTGGAAAATGCGATCGGCCTCGACCGCGTCTTCCATGTCCACCTTCAGGATCGTGCGGCGTGCCGGATCCATGGTGGTGCTCCAGAGCTGGAGCGGGTTCATCTCCCCGAGTCCCTTGTAGCGCTGGATCACCACGCCGCGGGCGTCGCCGTTGCCCAGGCGCTGGGCGTACGCCTGACGCTCCGCTTCGTCGTACGCGTAGTACTCGTCCTTCCCCTTCGCGACGCGGTAGAGCGGCGGCTGCGCGATGTAGACGTAGCCGGCCTCGATGAGCTCCGGCATCTGCCGGAAGAAGAAGGTGAGCAGCAGCGTCCGGATGTGCGCACCGTCCACATCGGCATCGGTCATGATGATGATCTTGTGGTAGCGGGTGTTCTCGATCGAGAACTCCTCCTTGATGCCCGACCCGATGGCCGTGATGATCGTGCGGATCTCCTCGTTGGAGAGCACCTTGTCGATGCGCGCCTTTTCAACGTTGATGATTTTCCCGCGAAGCGGGAGAATCGCCTGGAACTGGCGGTCGCGCCCCTGTTTGGCCGAGCCGCCGGCGGAGTCGCCTTCCACCAGGTAGAGCTCGCAGAGCGCCGGATCGGCGAGTGAGCAATCGGCCAGCTTGCCGGGCAGGTTGCCGACGTCGAGCGCGGACTTCTTGCGCGTGAGGTCACGCGCCTTGCGCGCCGCCTCACGGGCGCGGGCCGCCGACACCGCCTTCTCGATCACGATGTTGGCGACGCGCGGATGCTCATCGAGGTACGCCGCCAGGTACTCGTTCACCACGCTCTTCACCGCGCTCTCGGCTTCGGAGTTGCCGAGCTTGGTCTTGGTCTGCCCCTCGAACTGCGGCTCACGCACCTTCACCGAGAGCACGGCGGTGAGACCCTCTCGCACGTCGTCGCCGGTGAGGCTGAAGTCGGCCTTCTTGAGGTAGTTCCCCTTCTGCGCGTGGACGTTGATCACGCGCGTGAGCGCCGCCTTGAAGCCGGTGAGGTGCGTCCCGCCCTCGTGCGTGTTGATGTTGTTGACGAAGGAGAAGACGTTCTCGTTGTAGCCGTCGTTGTACTGGAGGGCGAGCTCGATGCCGATGTCGTCGCGCTCGGTCTCGATGTACACGATCTCCTGATGGAGCGGCTTGCGGCTGGTGTTGAGGTACTGCACGAACTCGCGCAGCCCCCCCTTGGCGAGGAACGTCTCCTCGCGCTGCATCCCCTCGCGCTCGTCGGTGAGCGTGATGGCCACGCCCTTGTTGAGGAAGGAGAGCTCGCGCAGCCGCCCAGCGAGCGTGTCGTACTTGTAGACGAGGTCGGTGAAGATCTGCCGGTCGGGCCTGAACCACACCTTGGTGCCGGTGTCGTTCTTGGGAACCTTCCCGAGCGCCTTGAGCCTGGTGGTCGTCGCGCCGCGCACGAAGTCCATGTAGTACTCCTGCGCATCGCGCTTCACCCACACCTTGAGCGATTCCGACAGCGCGTTCACCACCGACACGCCAACGCCGTGCAGGCCACCCGACACCTTGTAGGAGCTCTTGTCGAACTTGCCGCCGGCATGGAGCATCGTCATCGCGACCTCGATGCCCGGCAGCTTCTCCGTGGGGTGGGGATCGACCGGAATGCCGCGGCCGTTGTCGGAGACCGTGATCGAGTTGTCGGCGTGAATGGTGACGTCGATGCGATCGGCGTGTCCGACCAGCGCCTCATCGATCGAGTTGTCTACGACTTCGTAGACCAGGTGGTGGAGTCCGCGCTCCGAGGTGGAGCCGATGTACATGCCGGGGCGCTTGCGAACCGCCTCCAGCCCCTTGAGCACCTGGATCTGGCCGGCGTCGTACGTCGGCGGCTTGCTTCCTGTCGTCTTCGCCATGTGAACCCTGGAAAAACCGGTGAGAGCATACCCGAACGAAAACCGAAGCCGGTCTTTCGTCGCAGCATTACATAATAACCTGCAATCTCTTAGAAATCAAGGGGTTAGCCTATCGCCAACCACTTGCCGACCAACCGCTTACCAGCTCCGCCACTCCGCTCCCCGCACTCATCGCATGAGCCGCCAGTGAATACGCCGCACCGGCGGACGCCCCGACTTCCTGTTCAACGCGGTGAGCAGCTGCGGCTCCATCAGCGACAGCTCGTTCATCCACGCGTTCGTGCGCACGGCGACGAACAACGTGCCGTCGCGCGCGATCGACAGCGGCTCCGTCACCTGCGCGATCTGCACTCCCACCAGCCGCGGCCACTCCGGTATGATCGCCGCCTGCTCCACGCGCTCGGCGAGTCCGGAGCGCTCCAGATAGCTGGCGAGCGCTTCATCGATACGCTTGGGCACGCGCTTCCGACCGCTCATCCCTGCGCTCGCGACAACGCGCCGTCGGCGATCACCCACCGCTCGAGTCTGGTGAGATCGGCGGGAATGTCGGACGACCGTGGGACCGCCAGCACCGTCTGCCCGCGCCCCTCCGCGTTCAGGAGATCGAGGATGCGGCCGGCCCGCCGGGTGTCCAGCTCGGCGAATGGATCGTCGAGCAATACGACCGGCTCGCGCGCGGCGTGCACGCGCAGCGTCGCCGCCTCCAGCAGGCGCAGCGCGATCGCCGCGGTTCGCTGCTGTCCGGCGGACCCGTACGTGCGCAGATCGCGACCATCCAGCGCGATCTCGAGATCATCGCGATGCGGGCCGGCGTGCGTGACGCCGCGGCGGATGTCGAGGGCACGCTTGTGGTCCAGCGCCTCTCGCAGCGCCGACTCGGTGTCGTCGCCGGCGTTGAGCGCGCTCACGTAACGCAGCCGCGCGACACCACGCTCCCCGATCGCCGTGCAGAGCTCGGCGAAGTGCGCGCCGTGCTCGTCCACCCACGTGCGGCGCTCCTGGTAGAGCACCGCGCCATGCTCCGCCAGCGCCGGCTCCCAGACCGCCACGCGATGCTCCCCACCGCGCCCGCCGGCGCTCCCATCGCGCATCGCCGCGTTGCGCCGGACCAAGGCGGCGCGGTAGCGCTGAAGCGCGCCGAGGTAGCGCCGGGATGTGAGTGAGAGGATGACATCCAGGAATCGACGCCGCTCGCTCGGCGCTCCGGAGACGAGCACCGCGTCGAACGGCGAGAAGATGACGGCCGGGAAGGCGCCGATCGCATCAGCGAGCCGCTCCACACCGGCGCCATCGACCGACACGCGCTTGGTGTTGCTCGAGCGCTCGAATCCGACCGCCACCTGTCGGTGCCGCGCGCCGCGCAGCGACCCTGCAATGTGAAACCCCGGTGTACCGAAGCGGACGAGCTCGCGGTCGCGCGCTCCGCGAAAGGACCGCAACAGCTGGAGGTAGTAGAGCGACTCGAGGAAGTTCGTCTTGCCCTGTCCATTCTCGCCGACCAGCGCCATCCCCTCGAGGGGGAGACACAGCTCGACGTGCGCGAGATTCCGAACGTCGCGAATGGAGATCGCTTCGAGCGCGGCGGACTCCACGGTGTGTCGTCACTCACGTGCCGGAGAACTGCGCCGGGCGCTTCTCCAGGAAGGCGCGCATTCCCTCCCGCATGTCCTCGGTGGAGGCGAGCAGCCCGAAGTGGTTGGCCTCGATCGCCAGCCCGTCCTCGAGGCTGAGATCGAGGCCACGGTTGACGGCCTCGATGCAGAGCGCGACGGCGAGCGGTCCCTGGGCGAGCATCTGTCTCAGCATCGCCTCCGCCGCGCCCAGCAGCTCGCCGGCTGGAACGACCTTGTTCACGAGGCCGATGCGAAACGCCTCGGCGGCGTCGATCATCTCGCCGGTCAGGATTAGCTGCAGCGCGCGCCCCTTGCCGACCAGTCGTGGCAGGCGCTGCGTGCCACCGTAGCCGGGGCCGATGCCCAGCTTCACCTCCGGCAATCCCACCCGCGCCCCGTCCGAAGCGAGCCGCACGTGACAGGCGAGCGCGAGCTCGCAGCCGCCGCCGAGCGCATAGCCGTTGATCGCGGCGATCACCGGTTTCGGTGAGGTCTCGAAGCGCGAGAAGATGCGTTGTCCGTCGAGGGCCCGCTGACGTCCGTCGAACGGTCCCTGCGTGGCCAGCTCGGCGATATCGGCACCGGCCACGAAGGCCTTGGTCCCGGCCCCCGTCACGATCGCGCCGCCAATGTCCTGTCGGTCGCGAACGGCCTCGATGGCGATGCCAAGCTCGCGGACCGTCGCATCGTTGAGGGCGTTCAGCTTGTCCGGTCGATTGACGGTGATGGTGGCGACGCGGTCGCGCACGTCGAAGGCGAGAGTGTCGAAGTTCATTCGTTCGATGGTCTTCGGTGTGGGCGTGGCGCGGTGAGAAATGGAATCTACTTCGCCGGACTGGTTCTTGCTCGTCGGGCCGGCGATGGCCAGTGCCTGGATCATCCGACATGGCTCGGCGCGGAGCGGTTTTCGGTACGTCGGTCCCGACGCCCGGCCCGTCCGTAATGCGCGGCAACTTGCGCGCATCGCCGCCCTGCGTGTCCCGCCGGCGTGGCGCGACGTCCACATCGCCTCGAGCCAGCGCGCCGAGATCCAGGCGTGGGGGTTCGATGCCAAGGGCCGGCGGCAGTATCGCTACCACACGCGCGCGGTGGAGCGAGGGTCGCAGCGGAAGTACTATCGCATGCGACGTCTCGCTCGCGACCTGCCACGCATTCGAGACGCGCTCCGGCGCGACCTTCACGCCACCGACGAGCGGCAGCGGGTCGCCGCGGCGGTCACACTGCTGCTCACGAAGGGATTCCTGCGCGTGGGGAGCGAGCGGTACGCCCGGGAGAACAAGACCTTCGGTGTCACCACGCTGCGCAAGCAGCACGTGACGCTCCGCGGCGACGCGCTGGAATTCTGCTATCGGGGGAAGCGCGGGATCGCCCAGCGGAACGTGGTGGTCGATCGGGAGCTGGCGGCGTTCGTCAACCGGCTGCTCGAAGCGCCGGGTAGTCGTCTCTTCCGCTATCGCGACGGCGGCCGCTGGCGCGATCTCACCGCGCGCGACGTGAATGACTACCTGCGACGGCTCACCGGAGTCCGAATCAACGCCAAGGACTTCCGCACGTGGGGCGGAACGGTGCGCGTTGCCACCGTCCTGGCCGAGCTCGGGCCTGCCGACAGCCGGCGCGACGCGCACCGCAACGTCGTCATGGCACTCCGGCTGGTGGCCGCCGAGCTGGGCAACACGCCGGCGATCTGTCGGGGCTCGTACGTGCATCCCATCGTGATCGCGCGGTACGAGGACGAGGGTGAGACGATCGCGATCGAGCGGTTCAGTCGCCGGCGTGGGCGTCGTGGCTACTATCCGGAGGAGCGTGCGCTGCTCGCCTTTCTCGACCGGCACTTTCCGGAGCGGCGCCGTCGTCCTCGATCGGAGGATCTCGCGAGGGCGGCGTAACGCGGCGCGACACGTTAGGTTTGGTGCGTGCCGCACATCCGGTCCGTTCGCTGGTCGCCACTGGGCGACGCGGTTCGCATCATCGATCAGAGACACCTTCCGACGCGCTTCGAGGAGCGCGATCTCCGCACGCTGGACGATGTGTGCGCCGCCATCGCGAAGCTCGCCGTGCGCGGTGCTCCGGCCATCGGCATCGCCGCCGCGATGGGGTTGGTAGTGTCGCTGCTCCCGCATTGCGATGTATCGCCGGCGGCGTTCACCTCGCGTCTTCACGCCCACGCCGAGCGACTGCGAGCCACCCGCCCGACCGCCGTCAACCTCGCCTGGGCACTCGATCGGATGCTGGCACGTGCGGCCAGGATCACAACCAGCTCGGCCGGCGGCACCAGCAGCATCGAGGTCCTCGATGCGCTGCGCGATGAGGCGACGGCGATCCTGGACGAGGACCGCGCGATGTGCCAGCACATTGGCGAGCATGCGTTGCCGCTCGTCGCGGACGGGGCCCGGGTGCTGACGCACTGCAACGCCGGCGCGCTGGCGACGGGCGGCATCGGCACCGCGCTGGCGCCGATCTATCTCGCGGCGGAAGCCGGGCGCCGGGTGGAGGTATTCGTTGGCGAGACGCGCCCACTGCTGCAGGGGGCGAGGCTCACCGCGTGGGAGCTGTCGTGCGCCGGTATCCCGGTCCACGTGCTGGCCGACGCCGCGGTGCCGAGCCTGCTGCGTCAAGGGCGCATCGACGTGGTCATCGTCGGCGCCGACCGCATTGCCGCCAACGGGGACTTCGCGAACAAGGTCGGGACGTACGGGCTCGCCGTCGCCGCGCACCATCATCGCGTGCCGCTGTACGTGGCCGCGCCCAGCTCCACGGTCGATGCGACGCTGGCATCGGGTGAGGGCATCGCCATCGAGCAGCGCTCGCGCGATGAGATCGCCCGCGGGTGCGGCCGCGCCGTCGTGCCGGACGGAGCGCTCGTCGAGAACCCGGCCTTCGACGTGACACCGGCCGCGCTCGTGTCGAGCATCGTCACCGAGCGGGGCGTGCACCGGCCACCCTTCGACTTCCGGGCACCGTGAAGCACGTCCTGGCCATCGACCAAGGCACCACCGGCTCCACGTGCCTCATGGTGGGTGCCGACGGCTCGGTCAGCGGGAGAGGCTACCGGGAGATCACGCAGCATTTCCCGCGGCCGGGATGGGTGGAGCACGACGCGATCGAGATCCTGCTCCGCACGTTGGAGGCCGCGCGCGAGGCCATCGCGCGCGCGAAGGCCGAGCCTGCGGCGATCGGCATCACGAACCAGCGCGAGACGGTCGTGGTGTGGGATCGCCGGACCGGTGAGCCGGTCGGGCGCGCGATCGTATGGCAGGACCGACGCACCGCGCGGCGATGTGCCGAGCTGGCGCCGCAGGCGGCACGGTTGGCCGAGCTCACGGGGCTCGTGGTGGATCCGTACTTCTCCGCCACCAAGCTCGAGTGGTTGATCACCGAAGGGAAGCTCGGCGCTCGCGCCGAAGCGGGCGAGCTGGCCGCCGGCACCGTGGACAGCTGGCTGGTGTGGAAGCTCACCGGCGGCGCCGTGCACGCCACGGAGCCGACCAACGCATCGCGCACGATGCTCTTCGACATCGGCACCGTGGACTGGAGCGACGAGCTGTGCTCGCTCTTCAGCGTGCCGCGCGCACTGCTTCCCGAGGTGCGTGCATCGAGCGGCGACTTCGGAATGGCCCGCGGCGAGCTGCTGGGGCTTCCGCGAGCCGTTCCCATCACGGGCATCGCCGGCGATCAGCAGGCCGCGCTGTTCGGCCAGGGGTGCTGGGTCGCGGGCTCGGGGAAGAACACCTACGGCACCGGCGCCTTTCTCCTGCTGAACACGGGCAGCCATCGTGCACAGCCGGGCGGCGGGCTGCTGACGACCATCGCGTGCGATGCGACCGGCAAGCCGGCGTACGCGATGGAGGGGGCGATCTTCATTGCCGGTGCGGCCATGCAGTGGCTGCGCGACGGGCTCGGCGTCATTCGATCGGCCGAGGAGAGTGAGGCGTTGGCACGCGGGATCGAGTCGACGGACGGAGTGTACTTCGTGCCGGCGCTGGTCGGGCTCGGTGCGCCGCACTGGGAGCCGGCGGCGCGCGGCACGATCGTGGGGCTCACCCGCGGCACGACGCGAGCGCACCTGGTGCGGGCCGCGCTGGAGGCGATGGCGTATTCCACGAGCGACGTGCTGGGGCTCATGCGAGAGCGGAGCGGCGCCTCGTTCGATTGTCTTCGCGTGGATGGCGGAGCGGCGAGGAACGACTGGCTGATGCAATTCCAGGCGAACGTGCTGGGCGTCCCTGTGGAGCGACCGGACATGATCGAGACCACGGCGCTCGGCGCCGCCGGTCTGGCGGGCATCGCCGCCGGCGTGTGGCGGGATGCGGCCGACTTCCTTGCCACGCGCGACTACGATCGGTTCACTCCGGGCGGCGACGGCGCGCGCGATTGGCAGTCTCGTGCGCGCGAGGGCGCGGCGGGTTGGGCGCGTGCGGTGCGCGCGGCACTCAGCTGGGCGAGGGACACGGGGTGAGCAGAAGCCTGCCACAGTTGCTGGACAGACATCGCGAGGAGCTGGCAGCGTGTCGCCGGTGTGGGCACGACGATCCTGCGGTGCTCCCCATCCTGTCCGAGGCGCGCACGCCCAGGATCATGCTGGTGGGGCAAGCTCCGGGAAAAGTGGAGCTGGCGGATCGCCGGCCATTCGCCGGCCGGGCCGGAAGGACGCTCTTCCGATGGCTCGAGAGAGCCGGGCTCGATGAAGCGACGGCGCGTCGCCACCTCTACATCGCCGCCATCACGCGCTGCTATCCCGGTCCCAGCCCCGCGGGGCGGGGCGACCGTGTTCCGTCACCGCGCGAACGGGCGCTCTGCGCGACCTGGTTGGATGGCGAGCTGTCGCTGATCAAGCCGGCACTCATCATCCCGGTGGGGCGCCTGGCGATCGACCGGTTCTTGGGGGCGCGCCCACTGGACGCGGTCGTGGGCAGGGAGCTCGAGAGCGCGGGCGCGTGGGGCGGCGCGCGAGTCGTGGCGCTGCCTCACCCGTCGGGCGCGAGCAGCTGGCTGAACGCGCCGGAGCACCGCATACTCGTCGACCGCGCATTGGAATTGCTGTCGCGATGGTTGGTCCGACTGCGCATCGTCCGCTCCCACGGAACCAGGAGGAGTGCGTGACGCTGGTATTCGCGATGGTGCTCGCCCTGAACGCCCCGAGCGACGGGTGGCCGGGCCTCGACAAGGTCAAGCACTTCTTCGTCGCCGCGTTCGTGCAGAGTGTCGCGTACAGCGTGCTGCGTACGGCCGATGTGGAGCACGACGCCGCGCTCATTGCCGCGTCGGTGACGACCGCCTCGCTGGCGGTCGGCAAGGAGCTGCGCGATCGCGCGTCAGGCACGGGCTTCAGCGCGGCCGACCTGGTGTGGGGGGCCGGTGGGGCGCTGACCGCGAGCGCCGTTCTCTCCCGGACGCGCCGGTGAACGCCCGAAGGGCGCGCCATACCCTACACCGGTCCGATCTCGCTTCCTATATTGTCGGGGACGCCCGGGCGGTGCCGCCCCTCAGCCATCGCGATGCCTCATGACCAACACAGCCAACAGTGCGGAGGCCGAGCGCGAGCGCCGGAAGAACCAGGCATTGCGCAATCTCATCGACGAGATGCTCGATCGGGTCAGGGAGTTGAACCGCAACAACAGCATCTGGACGCCGGAAGAGCGCGCGGAAGCGGAGGAGACGCTGGCGTTGATCATGGAGCGCGTCCGCCGGCAGGCCGCGTTGCCCGGCACCACACCGACGAACGTCAGCGAGTGAGCGAGCGATGAAAGCGCGCACCAAGTTTCTCGTCATCGGGGCGGCGGTGCTCGGAACGGCCGGCTACCTGATGGCCAGCTCGATCCGGGAGACCGGCGTGTACTATTACACGCCCACCGAGCTGGCCGCCAAGCTCGAGCGCGACCCATCGTTTTACGAGGTGGGCGTGAAGGTGGGAGCGCGGGTGGTGCCCGGGAGCATCACGCGCGATTCGGCGGGACGGTCGGTGCGCTTCACGGTCACCGACGGCGCGCAGACCTTCCCCGTGTCGTACCGCGGCATCACACCCGACACGTTCACCGATGGGGTGGACGTCGTGCTGGAAGGACGGATGGAGACCGGCGGCTCCTTCCGCGCCACGACCGTGCTCGCGAAGTGCGCATCGCGGTATGAGAACGCGCCAGAAAAGTACCGGGAGACGCCGGGGTACAAAGCCGCTACCGCGCCGCAAGCGGGCACATGATCCTCGTCGGGGAACTGTCGTTGTGGATCGCCCTGCTGATGACCGCGTGGGGCGCGACGATGGGGTTTGTCGGCGGCGCGACCAGGCGCGCCGAGCTGGTGGCCAGCGCCGAGCGCGCCATCTACGCCACGCTCGCCTGTGTCGTCCTGGCCTCGCTCGGGCTCTGGGCGGCGCTTCTGTCGTCCGACTTCTCGTTCAAGTTCGTCGCGTCGTTCACCAGCTCCAACCTGCCCACGGTCTACAAGCTCACCGCGTTCTGGGCCGGACAGTCGGGGTCGCTGCTCTTCTGGATGTTGATCCTGGCCATGTATTCGGCCATCGCGGTGTATACCAACCGGCACAAGAACCGCGAGCTGATGCCGTACGTCATGGGCACGCTCTCCAGCGTCGGCCTCTTCTTCGTGCTGGTGCTGTGCTTCGGCAGCAATCCGTACGAGCGCGTCGATTGGGTGCTTCCCGAGGGGCGTGGGATGAACCCCCAGCTCCAGAACCCGGGGATGGCGGCGCATCCGCCGAACCTCTACCTCGGCTACATCGCGACCACCATTCCGTTCGCCTTCGCCGTGGCCGCGCTCATCACCAGGCGGCTGGACGGCGAGTGGCTGGCGGCGGTGCGGCGGTGGGCGCTGCTATCGTGGGTCTTCCTCACCATCGGCATCACCATCGGCATGTGGTGGGCGTACGTGGAGCTGGGGTGGGGCGGCTACTGGGCCTGGGATCCCGTGGAGAATGCGTCGTTCCTGCCGTGGCTCACCGGCACGGCGTTCCTGCATTCCATCATGGTGCAGGAGAAGCGAGGCATGCTCCGCAAATGGAACGTGACGCTGGTGCTGGCGACGTTCCTGCTCGCCATCTTCGGCACGTTCATCACGCGCAGTGGGATCATCTCGAGCGTGCATTCGTTCGCCCAGTCGGCCGTGGGCTACTGGTTCCTGGGATTCCTCGTCGTGCTCATCGCGGTGTCGGCCTATCTGGTGTCGACGCGTCTGGACGACCTGCGCGCCACGGCGCAGCTGGAGAGCATGGTGAGCCGCGAGGCGAGCTTCCTCTTCAACAACCTGGTGCTCGTCGGGAGCGCGTTCTCGGTGCTGTGGGGAACGCTCTTCCCGATCATCAGTGAGGCGGTGCGTGGCGAGAAGATCACCGTCGGTCCCGCGTTCTTCAATCAGGTCAACGTGCCCTTTGGGCTCTTACTGCTGCTGCTCACCGGCGTTGGCCCACTCATTGCCTGGCGCCGGGCGTCGGCGGAGAATCTGAAGCGCCAATTCGTGGGGCCCGTGGTCACCGCCGTCGTCACCGGCAGCATTCTGTTCGCGTTGGGCATGCGCGACGCCTACGCGCTCACGGCGTACGTGCTCGCCGGCTTCGTCATGGGCACCGTTCTCCAGGAATTCCGGAAGGGTGTGGGCGCGCGCCGCCGCATGTACGGCGAGGGGTGGGTGCACGCGCTCCTGCGACTCATCGCGCGCAACCGGCGGCGGTACGGTGGCTATATCGTCCACGTGGGCATCGTGGTGCTCTTCGCGGCGTTCGCCGGCCTGGCCTTCAAGAAGGACCTCGATGTCACGCTGCGCACCGGCGAGAGCGTCGAGGCGGTGGATCCTTATGGGCAGCGGTGGCGCTTCGTGAGCGATGGGGTCTCGCAGTACGAGCAGCTGAACCGGATGGTCACCGCCGTTTCACTGGTGGCCTATCGCGATGGCGAGCGCGTGGGACTCGTCCGCAGCGAGCGCCGCCAGCACGTGGATGCCATGAAGCGACCCACCTTCGAGCCTTCCACGGAGGTGGGGATCCTCAGCTCGGCGCGGCAGGATGTCTACGTCGTGCTGGCGGGCGAGGAGGGTGATGCCGCGGCGATCTTCATCACGTTCAATCCGCTGGTCGTGTGGGTGTGGGTGGGTGGCGCCATCATGGTGCTGGGCGGCCTCATCGTGATGTGGCCGCAGGCCGAGCGGCCACGCGTGCAGCCTGGATACGCGGCCCGGCTGGCGCCTCAGCACGCCCTCGCCACGACGGGTGATTGAGATGGACGTGCGGCAGGCGCGCCTCGAGGCAAGCGAGGCACGCATCGCGCGCCGTGAGTTCATCGCGGCCCTGGGCTCGTCGCTCGCCGCGCTGGCGCTGCCGGCCATCGCCGGCGCGCAGGGAGCGAGCACCGGTTTCACCGGGGAGATGGACGAGCGCGGCTACCGACCGGTGCGGCTCGCCGCTCGCGGACCCAATCCGTCGATGGATATCGAGGCGCAGAACCGTCTCGAGCGACGCCTGCGCTGCCAGTGCGGCTGTACCCTAGACGTCTATACATGTCGCACTACCGACTTCACCTGCCGCGTCTCGCCGGCCATGCACCGGGACGTGAGCGCGCTCGTGGCCGGCGGACACGACGCGGCAGCGGTCCTCGATGCCTTCACGGCGGTGTACGGGGAGCTGGTGCTCATGGCGCCGAAGAAGACGGGGTTCAACTGGGCAGCGTACCTCACGCCCTTCGCCGCGCTCGGCGCCGGCACGGCGGTCGTGCTCGCGCTCATTCGCAAGTGGCGGCGACCACCGGAGCCTGGGACGGTAGGTGACGTGCCGGCGATCTCGGCGACGCCTGACGAGCTGGCGCGGCTCGAGGCGGCGGTCCGCCGCGATGCGCCATGATCGCTCTCTTCGCCGGGACCCTGCTCGCGATCGCCGCGCTCGCCTTCGTGCTGGCGCCGCTGTTCATCGATCGGCGCGTGCAGCGCCGGGCGAGCGCATCGAGTGAAGGCGCCGCATCGAGCCGGGCGATCGAGGCGCTGCGCGAGGTGGAGTTCGACAAGGCCACGGACAAGCTGTCGGACACCGACTATGCCGCGCTGAAGGCCACGTATACTCGTCAGGCGCTGGAAGCGATGCGGGAGGAGGAGCGCGCTGCGCCGGCCATCGCCGACGAGGATGTGGAGGCGGCGATCCTCCGCTATCGCGTGGCGGCCGGCGCCTGTCCGGCGTGTGGCCCGCGGCCCGAAGCCGACGCCGTGTACTGCTCCAGCTGCGGGAATTATCTGGCGGGGAGCTGTGAGGCCTGTGGCGCGGCGATCACGCAGCCCGGCGCCAGGTTCTGCCCCTCGTGCGGTAAGACGCTGCGCCCCAGCGCAGCCTAGACTTCCATCGCCTCCAGCCGGCGCTTCGCCACCGATAGCGGCAGCAGCGTCGCGGCGAGGCACAGCACGAGCGCGAGGGTGAAGCCCAGCACCATGTCGGCGCTGGACGCCGTCCC
>DATFFQ010000152.1:0-2963 GCA_035249955.1 Gemmatimonadaceae bacterium | reverse complement strand
GGAGTCTCTGCGCGCAACGGCCACGAAAGCTAGCTCGCACCTGATGGCTGAGGCGAGCGCTAACCGCTGTTCACGCAACGCAGTAGTTTTGGCATCTCCCTGTCCGCCACCCGCCACCCGCCACCGGCTACGCGCTACGCGATACGCGCATGTTACTTCACGTCGTCGGTGCCCGGCCCAACTTTCCCAAGCTCGCGCCCGTCTATCGGGCGGCGAGGGCGCGTGGGGTCGAGCAGCTCGTGGTGCACACCGGGCAGCACTACGATGACGACCTCTCGGGAGTGTTCTTTCGGGACCTCGACATCCCGCCCCCCGACGTCGACCTCCAGGTGGGCTCGGCGTCGCATGCCGTGCAGACGGCGCGCATCATGGAGCGCATCGAGCCCGTACTCGAGGAGCGGCGCCCCGATTGGGTGGTCGTCTACGGCGACGTGAACTCGACCATGGCCGCCGCCATCGTCGCCACCAAGCTCGACCTCCGCGTGGCGCACGTGGAGGCGGGGCTCCGCAGCCACGACTGGACGATGCCCGAGGAAATCAACCGGATCGTCACCGACCGGCTGGCGAGCCTCTTGCTCACCCCATCCCGGGATGCCGATGAGACATTGCGGCGCGAAGGCGAGCCCGACTCGGAGATCGTGTTCGTTGGCAACGTGATGATCGACTCTCTCTTCCATGCGCTCCCGGCCGCGCGAGCGACGGGCTTCGCGTCCCGACTCGGCGCCGACGGCGGCGCCGTGGTGGTGACGCTGCACCGGCCATCCAACGTGGACGACCCCGTGCGCCTGGGCGCGATCTGCGACGCCCTGCGCGAGATCGCCGAGCAGCGCCCCGTCGTCTTTCCCGCCCATCCGCGCACGATGCAGCGTCTCCGCGACGCGCGCGCCGAGCTGGGCCGCGTGAAGCTGCTCCTGCCGGTTCGGTACCTGGACATGCTCGATCTGGTGGAACGCGCGCACGCGGTGATCACCGATTCCGGTGGCTTGCAGGAGGAGACGACGGCGCTCGGCGTCCCCTGTCTCACGGTGCGCGAGAACACCGAGCGGCCGATCACGATCACCGAGGGGACGAACAGGCTCGTGCCCGATCCCCGTGACCTCGTCGGACTGCTCGGTACGCTCGACCGGGCCGAATCAGCCAGGCGGCCGGAAGGGTGGGACGGACATGCAGGCGAGCGAATCGTGGAGGCGCTGCTGCGGGACGCGGGACGCGGGGCCGGGGACGCGGTCACCTCCGATCGTGCGTAGCTGGTCATCGATGGAGCCACTCACCCCTTCGACCCCGTCGCGTCCCGACGACCCCGCCGTTGGCGGGCACGCGCGCGTCCCGCGTCCCGCGACGCTTCGCCTCGGCGTCTTCCTCAACTCGTTCACCGTCCCGACCTGGATCGGCAAGCTGCTGGACGATGTGGCGCGGAGCGGGATCGCGGAGCTCTCGCTCGTCGTGCTCAACACCGAGCCGAGGCAGAGCGTGTGGGAGCGGCTGCGCGATCAGCGGCACCATCTGCTGTATCTCGCGTACCTGCGGGCCGACCGCGCGCTGGTGAGGTGGCTGCTGAGCCTCGAGAAGGACGCCTTCGATCCCGTCGATCTCACTTCGCTCCTGCGCGACGTTCCCACCATGAAGGTGGTTCCCATCCGCTCGTCGCGCTTCGTGCATCGCTTCGACGAGGCATCGCTCCAGCGGCTGCGCGAGGCCGACCTCGACGTGATCCTCAGCTTCGGCTTTCGCATCCTCAAGGGCGAGGTGCTTCAGGCGGCGCGCTACGGCATCTGGTCGTTTCATCATGGCGACAACCGCGAGTACCGCGGCGGACCGCCGATGTTCTGGGAGATGTACGAGAACAATCCGCTGGCGGGCGTCACGCTCCAGGTGCTCACCGAGCAGCTGGATGGCGGACAGGTGCTCTACCGCTCGGTGTCGAAGACGAACGAGTTCTCGCTCCACCTCAACCGCAACGCCAACTACTGGAAGGGGTCGGAGTTCGTGGTGCGCCGCCTGCGCGATCTGTACGAGCGCGGGTGGGAGCAGGTGAGCGCGATCGACACCTTCTCCGAGACGAGCGACTACGCCAAGCCCATCTACAAGATGCCGACCAACCGGACGATGGCTCGTTTCATCGGCCGGTTGGGAGCGCGGTGGACGCAGCGCGCGGTGCGCGATCTCACCACCGAGGAGAGCTGGTTTCTCGCCTGGCGGCGGCGCGGCGCGGGTGATGGACCCGGTCTCACCGGGCACGGCTCGTTCCGAACGTTGATGCCGCCAGCCGGGACCTTCTACGCCGACCCGTTTCTGCTCCGGCGAAACGGCACCACCTACGTATTCTTCGAGGATTTCAGCTACCGCGTTCGCCGGGCCGTCATCTCCTGCGTCGCGCTCGGTCCGGATGGCACGCCGTCGAGGCCATGGGTGGTGATCGACACCGGAAAGCATTTGTCATATCCCTTCGCGTTCGAGCACGAGGGGCAGGTGTATCTCATGCCCGAGGCGCGCTCGCGGCGGCGCATCGAGCTGTGGCACGCGACGGACTTTCCGAAGTGGTTCGAGCGGCACAGCATCCTGCTCGACAACGTGAACGCCGTCGACCCCACGCTGGTGTTTCACCAGGGGCGCTGGTGGCTCTTTGCCGGCATCGCCGTGGAGGGCGCGTCGACGTGCGACGAGCTGCACGCGTTCGTGGCCGATTCTCCGTTCGGTCCGTTCCGGCCGCACCGCATGAACCCGCTGGTGTCGGACGTGCGGAGCGCGCGTCCGGCGGGGGCGATGTTCGAGCGCAACGGCGTACTGTACCGTCCGGGCCAGGACTCGTCGCTCGGCTACGGCTATCGCGTGGTGATCCACCGCGTGGACGAGCTGAGCGAGACGCGCTATCACGAGACGCCGGTGGCGACGATCGAGCCGAGCTGGTACGAGGGCAACGAGGGGACGCACACCTTCAACTTCAACGAGGACTTCGAGGTGCT
>DATFFQ010000151.1:0-27877 GCA_035249955.1 Gemmatimonadaceae bacterium | reverse complement strand
ACACGCGACACGCGACACGCGACACGCGACACGCGACACGCGACACGCGACACGCGACACGCGACACGCGACACGCGACACGCGACACGTCTGGGGTTTGGCCGAGTAGCAATGGACTAACGGTAGTAACTACCAGTAATTCAGTACTGCATGAGAGAGTAAGAGCGTAAGGGTGTGCCCCTTTACGCTCTTAGCTCTTACCTCCCACTGAATTACTGGAAATCACTCCCTTTAGTCCGTTGCTCGGTGGCCGAACAGAGGGCTCCGCCTGCTCGTGTCGCGTCCCTAGTTCCTCCCGACACTGTCGCGCGCGACGGTATCAGAGTTGGCTTCCGCCGGCGAAAGGATTCGGAAGACGAAGGGCTGCTCCACCAACTGTCGCACCCGGCGGGAGCGGAGCATGGCGGGACGGAAGCGCATGTGAGGAAGCGCCTGCCGCACGGCGTCGGCGAAGGCCGAATGGGTAGTCCAGATTACCTCGAATGACGACGTATCCGCCATCCCCGTCGTGTCGACCACGAACTGAACGTGCGCGCTTCCTTCGATCTTCTGCGCCAGGAGATCGGGCGGGTAAGCGGGCGCGGCGCTCTCCGGGTATCTGGCGACTGCCGAGTCGACGTCGAGCACCGACATCACCGAGTCGCTGGGGAGATCGGGCTCGAGCTCCGACGGCTCGCCGGCCGCGTTCCGTTTGCTCCTGCGATTGCCGAAGAGAAACGCTTCCCCGTCGCCGTCGGGGTCGACATCGCGCAGCTCCAGGCCGTTGTTGCCCATGCCCAGACCGATGTCCAGCCAGCTGATGCGCTCCTGCTTGGGGGGCGGGTGGAGGACGCGATCTTCGGGGATGAAGTAGGTCACAGCCGTGTCGGCCGACTCGTTCGATCGAAGGTCGGCGGCTGTTCGGTCGCTGATGCCCACGGCCGAAGAGAGCACCAGGGCGTGCACGACGAAGCTGACGACGGCGCCCTCGCTGAACGTCGTCATTCGCCGGTTGGACTCGACTAGACGAAACACGCTTCCTCCCCGCCGGGCATCGAGCCACTGCCGGGCCGACGCCCTTCACCGAGGATTGTACCGAGTACGTGGTTTGGCAAGGGGCGAGGGGCGATCTGCGCGTGGCGCGTGGCGCGGCGCGCGTGGTGCGGTGAAAGCTGGAGGGGACGAGTCGTGCCTCACATCCCCTATCGGCGCTACCCGCCACGCGCTACCCGCCACGCGCTACGCGCCACGCGCCACGCGCACCCCTATGCGAAAATCCCTACCTGCCCACCCGTATGCCAGAACAGCGCGGTCTCGCCCCACCGAACGAGGCGCGTGCGGGAGTACGAGATGAGGGCGGCGAGCGCCTTGGCCGTGTACGTGTGGTCCACGAACAACGCCTCCGACCGCGCGGCCAGCTCCTGAGCTTCCTCCGACGCTGTCGTAGGAATGCCGTACCCCTCACCCACGAAGCGGTCGTCCACGGTGAGCGTTGCCGCGGCGGCGAGCGCGCTCCCGTCGACGCCGAGCAGGGTGCCGATCCCGGAGACGATCTCGTACACGCGCGATGCGATGTCCGACGCCCGATCGTCGGCGCTCACGCCGATCACTCTCGTCGAGAGTCCGTGCAGGACGCACCCGGCCATGAGCCCGGCCTGCGTCCCTGCCGACGACGTGGCGTGCACGATCACATCCGGCGCCGGCGATTGCGCCACGAGCTCGCCGATGGCGCGCACGAATCCGAGCGCACCGAGCGGCGTGGAGGCACCGAGCGGGATGGCGAACGGCTCGGCGCCGGCACGGCGCAGTCGCTCGACGGTGTTGCGCAGCGCGCCGGCTCGCTCGTCGCGGCTCGCGATGTACTCCACCTCGGCGCCCAGGAGCGAGTCGAGCAGCGCATTCGCGGTCGGCCGGTCGGGCTTGGTGCCGTTGGCGATGATCACGCACCGAAGCCCCAGCTTGGCCGCGGTGGCGGCAGTCACGCGCGCATGATTGGACTGGATGCCACCGACGGTGACGAGTGTGTCGGCTCCGGCCTCGAGTGCGGCCGCCGCGACCATCTCGAGCTTCCGCACCTTGTTGCCGCCGAAGGCAAACGGAAGGGCGTCGTCGCGCTTCACGAGCAGACGCGGGCCGCCGCCGACGGCGTCGCGGAGGCGCGTCATCTCCTCCACCGGCGTGGTGTGCGCGCCCAGCTCCACCCAGGGCACCGTCGCCAGCCGCTCGAGCGCTTGCGTGTACTCGCGCGGAACGCCCCCGCCGCCCGCGCGCCGGCGCATCACCACGCGCGCATTACGGTGAGAGACCGGGCTCGTACGTGGTGATGAACGAGAGGAACTTCGAGACCTCGATGATGTCGCGCCCCGTGAATCGGATCCCATGCGACGTGGTGCGTGTCACGTTCGGCAGGTACGTCATCACTTCCGCTGGCCGGTAGTTCTTGAACGTGACATCGAGCCGGAGCGGGGTGCGCGGCGTGTAAGGGCGCAGCTCGCCGCGGCGCGCGAGGCCGGCCTTCACGCGCTCACGAATGAGCGCCTGCCCCGCTTGCGGCGTCATGGTCGCGGCGGAATGGAAGCTGATTGCACGCTTCACCACGGCGCCTTCCATCTTGCCGATGATGCGCTGCGCCTCTTCGACCGCCGCATCATCGCCGGAGATCATCACGACCGGCACACCGAAGTGTCCGGCGATGGCGGCGTTGATTCCCGCTTCGGGCATCTCCACGCCGTTCAGCACGACCGCCGCCAGGTTGGCGCTGGAGAAGGTGTGGGCGCGCACACCGGCGGGGTTGGTGGTGGAGGCGTGATAACCAATGAAGATCGCGGCCTGGAAGGTGGAGTCGATCCCCTGCATCATGCCCAGCGGCCGTGGCCACGAGCGCACGATGGTCACGTCGGCGGGCAGCTGATCGATGAGCAGGTTCTGCCCATTGCCGTGCGCGTCAGCGACGACGATCTCGGTGGCCCCCGCCTCACGCGCGCCGGCGATCGCGGCGTTCACTTCGGCGGTCATGAACTCTCGGAACTTGCCGTACTCGAAACCGGGCGGACCGAGCTGATCTCCGGTGACGGCACCGGTCACACCTTCCATGTCGGCGGAGATGAACACCTTGAGCGGACGTTGCGCGTGTGCGGCCGCGGACGAGAGCGTCAACGCGCTGGCGAGGAGGAGAGTGTGGTAGCGCATGGGACGCCAAGCTAGGGCGCCGGGCGACCGGACAGCAAGGGCGGGGGAGGTGACAGCAAGGGCGCGAGAGTAATTCCCAGTGATTACTCTCGCCCGTACTCACTCCCTCAGCGCTCCTACCGGATCCACCCTCGTCGCGCGACGAGCGGGGATCCAGCTCGCCACCAGCGCCACCGCGAGCAGCAGCATCCCGATCGCGCCGAACGTGGCGGGATCGGCCGCACGCACCTCGAAGAGCTGCTGCTGAATGACGCGCGACAACATGAGCGCGCCGGCGGACCCCACGGCGAGACCGATGAGCGCCAGCACGAGACCCTGGCGCAGCACCATCATGAGCACATCGCGTCGTTGGGCGCCGAGCGCCATGCGGATACCGATCTCGTGCGTGCGCTGCCCCACGGCGTAGGCAATCACGCCGTACAGCCCCACCGCCGCCAACAGCAGCGCGCTGGCGGCGAAGAAGCCCACGACCACCATGGCGAATCGCCGCTGCGCGAGCGACTCGGCCACGACGTCCGCGAGTAGGCGCTCGCCGGAGAGAGCCGCGATGGGCTCGACCGCCCTGAGCTCGCGCCGCAGCGCCGGCACCAGCGACGCCGGATCGCCGGAGGCACGGACCACGAACGCTCCGCCACCGGCCGGAAACTGCTCCGCCGGGAGATACACCGTCGGCTCCACCGGATCGGCGAGCGCCGTCTGCCGTACGTCGCGCACCACGCCGACCACGACGCGATTCGTGGTGTCACCGAAGATGCCGATGCGCTCGCCTAACGGGTCGTTACCACGCCAGTAGCGCTTCGCTGCCTCCTCGCTGACCAGTACCACCAGCTGCGCATCGGCTCGATCACGCCCCTCGAAGCCGCGCCCGCGCACGACTCCAATCCGCATCGCCTCGAGGTACCCGGGCGTGACGACGACGTACTGCGCCCTCGGCCGCTCGCCCGGCGTCGCCGCCGGCTTCGACGCGATGGTGAACGCCGTCGACTCCCAGGCGCCGGTGAGCGGCAGGCTCGACACCAGGCCGGCAGCCACGACTCCTGGTAGTGCACGCGCGCGCTCGAGGAAACTCTCCACAACCACGCGCCAGTGTGGTGCCTGCTCGTCGAAGTCGCGCGCCGGGTCGATCGGAATGAACAGGTCCGCGGTGACGACGCCCTCCGGCTCGAAGCCGGGCTCCACGCGCTGCATGCGCACGAAGCTCTGGAGGAAGAGGGAGGCACTCACCAGCAGCACGAGCGACAGTGCCACCTCTCCGGCGATGAGCGCGTGCCGCAGCCGGCTGCGGACGACGCCACTGCCGCTTCGTCCACCTTCTCGCAGCGCCGCGGCCGTCCCATCGCGACCGGCATGTCGCGCGCCGAGGAGGCCGAACACCGATCCGGCGACGAGCGACACCGCGAGCGCCACACCCGCGACGCGGAGGTCGATGACGATGTCGTCCAACCGCGGCAAGTTGGACGGTGCCAGCGCCAGCAGCGAGCCGCGCAGCGCGACGGCGCTGAGCAACCCGAGGACGCCGCCGGCGAGCGCGATGAGGATGTTCTCGGTGAGCAGCTGCCTGACGAGTCGGCCGCGGCCGGCGCCGAGCGCGGCACGCACCGCCAGCTCACGCTGCCGGGCGGCGGTGCGAACGACCAGCAGGTTGGTGACGTTGGCACAAGCGATGAGCAGCACCAGGCCGACCGCGCCGAGAAGCAGCAGCAAGGCCGATCGCACCGAGCGCACGGAGTGATCACGCATCGCGATCAGGTCGCCGCTCAGCTCGATCGATTCCATCCCGTTCTCGTCGCCGATCCGCCGCATCACCGATGCGACCTCGGCCCGTGCCTGCGGCAGCGTCACGCCGGCCTTCAGCAGTCCCGCGACCGCCAGATTCCACGTCCCTCGATCGGCGGCCTGTTCCGGGGAGAAGCCGAGCGGCACCCACACCTCGGTGCGGGGCGGAAACTGAAATCCCGACGGCAGCTCGGCCCCGCGCGGGAACTGAAAGCCGGGCGGCATCACGCCCACCACCGTGACGCGCTCGCCATTGAGCGTGATCTGCCGGCCGATGACGCCCGGATCGCTCCCGAACTGGCGTCGCCAGAGCGCGTGACCGACGAGCACCACCCTCGCCGCGCCCGGCTGATCGTCGGCGGCGACGAGTCCTCGACCGAGCATGGGGCGCACGCCGAGTACCGCGAAGAGCTCCGCCGACACCCGCGCTCCCTGCAACAGCTCCGTCCCCTCACCATCGCCAAGGGTGAATCCCCACGAGCGGAACGCGGCCAGCGCCTCGAAGGACCGTGATCGCTCGCGCAGGTCGGTGAAGTTGGCGGGAGGGAAGGGGAGGTCGACTTGCCGCTCACCTCCCAGCCGCGCCGTGGACCACGCGAGCACGAGACGGTCGTGGTTGGGGTACGGAAGTGGACGCAGCAGCACGCCGTCGACGACACTGAAGATCGCCGTTGTCGCCCCGATGCCGAGTGCGAGCGTGAGGACGATGGCCAGCGTGAAGGCGCGCTGCTTGATCAGCGTGCGCGCGGCGAACCGAACGTCCTGCGTCAGCGCGCCCCACCACTCGGCGCGCTGCTCGTGGCCGATCCGGCGGCGATCGATGGCCGCGAGCTGGTCGTGCGCAGCGCGCATGTCGCCGAACTCGCGCAGCGCCGCCGCGCGCGCCTGGTCGCGCGACATTCCCGCGGCAATCAGCGCCTCGATGCGCGCGTCGAGGTGAAACTGGAGCTCTTCATCCACGGCGCGATCGATCGACCTCGCCGTGGCCGGCAGCTCGAAGAGCCGCCGCAGCCTCCGCAGCGGGCTCATGCCGGTGCCTCCGTGGACCGCAGCACCTTGAAGATCGCCCGCGCGTACGCGTCCCAGTGGCTGGTCTTCGTCTTGAGCTGCTGTCGTCCTTTGGTGGTGAGCTCGTAGTACCTGGCCTTGCGGTTGTTCTCCGAGACGCCCCACGACCCCGTTACCCACCCCTGCTCCTCGAGCCGGTGAAGCGCGACGTAGAGGGCGCGGTCCTCGACGACGATGGCGCGGTCGCTCTGGTCCTTGATCCATCGCGCGACGGAGTAGCCGTGACGCGCTCCCCAGGTGAGCGCCTTGAGCACGAGCACGTCGAGCGTGCCGTGCAGGAGGGACATCTCTTCGGTGGTTGGCACGGTCATTCCCCGGAATGGCTACCCGGAATAGTTACGGGGAAGACGGCGAGAGTCAAGGTCCGTAATGCGAGTGATGGGAGATCACCCTTTCACCGACCCGCCAGGCGCGAGATCCCGTCCCCCTCGCAGCCCCAGAAACGCCACCATCAGCTGCCACCCAGAGATGAGCGCCACCGCCGCCAGCGTCATCCGGCTGGCCTCGCTGAAGAAGAGCGCGCCGATCAGACCGCCGGCAGCCGCGACCCAGGCGAGGCCGGCCAGCAGTGGCGCGGTGCGCTCGCCGGAGCTCTGCCACTCCGACCAGCCCAGCAGCAGCGCGCCGAGGGCGATGATGAAGTTGCCGAAGCGGGCGGCCATGAGGCCGATGGGGTGCGTCACCTCGAACAGACGGGCGATCGCGGCATCGCCGGCCCGATAGTGCTCGGCCATCAGCGTCCCCGCCCCGGCCATGAAGGCGATGTTGAGCGCGTTGAGCGCGATGCCGAGCGCAATGATGCCGAGCGCGCCAAGCATGACTCGCGATGGCGCCTGGCGACCGACCAGCAGACGGGCCCACAGCCCCGTGATCACCAGCCCCGAGCCGGCCAGCATCATGAGATGCACGGCGCGCCAGTGGCCCATGCTGGCGATCACGTCCAGCTGGCCGGCCGCCTCCGCGGGCAGGACTGGGTGCATGGCGGCGCCGGCGCCGAGCAGTGCGGAGCCCAGCAGTAGCGCAGCGGAGAGCCACCGAACGAGAGACACCGGACACTCCAGGCGACAGATTACATCGAATACTTCACCGGGCTCCCGCAAATGCCAGTGCGATCCATCCATTGATGAGCGCCACGACGCACGATAACCACCGCTCGATGCTCGGCTCGATGCTCGGCCGCGTGTGTCTGATCACGGGCGGCAATCGCGGAATCGGACGGGCGACGGCGCTCGGGCTCGCTCGTCTCGGTGGAACGGTGGTCCTGTTGGGACGAGACGAACCGCGGCTGGCCACGGCGCGCGAGGAGATCGCGCGCGACAGCGGAAACGAGAACGTCTCGTCCATCCCGCTCGACCTCGGCGCGCTGGCGTCAGTGCGCCAGGCTGCTTCGGAGGTCGTGCGCCGGTTCGAGGCCGTGCACGTGCTCGTCAACAACGCCGGTGTGAATCTCCGACGGCGCGCCACGAGCGCCGACGGTCACGAGATGACCTTCGCCGTCAATCACCTCGGTCCCTTTCTGCTCACCACGCTCCTGGTGCCGCGCCTGCGCGCCGGCGCGCCATCGCGCATCGTGACGGTGACGTCGAAGTACGAGCGGTGGGGACGGATGGACTTCGACGATCTCGAGCTCACACGCCGCTATACCGCGTTTCGCGCCTATTCCCGGTCGAAGCTGGCCAACGTGCTGTTCGCGTACGAGCTCGCCGAGCGGCTGCGCGGGAGCGGCGTGACGTCGAACTGCGTCCACCCCGGCCTCGTCGCGACGGACCTCATGCGCGATCTTCCGCGATGGCTGCGCGCGCTGTACGAGCCCTTCCTGCTCACCCCCGAGCAGGCCGCCCGATTCGTGCTGCGCCTCGCGGTGTCGCCAGAGCTGGCTGGAGTCACGGGCCGCTACTTCGAGCGCGACCACGAAGCCCGATCGTCGCGGCAGTCGTACGAGGAACAGCTCAGAAAGCGCCTGTGGGAGGTGAGCGAAGGTCTCGTCCACCGCGCAACGAGCCTACGGCGGGCACCAGCCGAGTGACGCAACGGGGCAGCGGGCCGGCGAAAGCTGCATCCCGCATCCCCGATCCAGCATCCTGCAGCGTGCCCCTGTCGCGATCAGCGTTCCGCCGTCTACCTTCCAGGGCCGATACCAACCTTTCCTGAGAGGCCCGTATGCGTAAGGCAGTACTTACTTTTGCCCTGCTTGGGGTGAGTGCGACGCCGCTCGTGGCGCAGGCGAACCGGGATGCGGACCAGAGCGTGGCGGCCGGTGGTCAGCTCCCCGCTGGGTGGGAGAGACGCGTCGATCCCAAGGACGCCAACAAGCCTGCGCTGCCGGCGTTCGTCGCCAGCGGCAACGCCTACCGCGTCACCTCGGGCTCGGCGGCGATCTACTACAATCCGCGCGACGTGGCCGAGGGGAACTATACCGTTCGCGGCACCTTCACGCAGATGACCGCGCCGCGGCATCCCGAGGCCTACGGACTCTTCGCCGCCGGCCACGATCTCCAGTCGCCGGAGCAGAGCTACCTGTACTTCATCGTGCGCGGCGACGGCTCGTACTCCGTGCGGCACCGCGCGAACGACTCCACCGTCCACACCATCCAGGGGTGGACCAAGCACGACGCCGTGAAAGCCGCCGACGCCAGCGGCAAGGCCACCAACGCCCTCGCCATCCAGTTCGGCGCCGAGAAGGTGAGCTTCATGGCGAACGGTACCGAGGTATTTTCGGCGCCGCGGTCGACCATCGACTCCGGCGGCGAACACTCGGGCAGCAGCGGTCAGGCCGGGATCCGCGTGAACCACAATCTCGACGTGACGGTGGAGGGGTTTGGGGTAAGCAAGTGACGGGAGTAATTAACAGTCATTACCAGTAATCCTGCCTGCTGTAAGGGGACGTAAGGTGGTAAGCCGCACTTACGACCTTACGTCCAGTTACAGCAGGCAGGATTACTGGTAATGACTGTTAATTACTCTTCCCCTCGCCCTGTAGTTCTCGCGCCTCGCCCCTCGCCGTCCCGCCTCATCACTTCGCATTGTGACCGACTCCCTCGCCGTCATATCGTGGTAACAATGCGGACACTCCGGTCGGGCGCGGTCATACTTGGCCTCTGGACGCTCGTGGGCGTGGTCACCACGCAGCTCCAGTATTACGCCATGGCCAAGATGGGACAGCCACAGCCGTGGGGGCGGCTGTTCGTCTCGTCGCTGCCCAGCGTCTGGCTCTGGGCGTGCTTCACGCCGGCCATCCTCTGGCTCGGCAGGCGCTACCGCGTGGAGCGGGAGACGTGGCTGCACGCGATGCTCGTGCACCTCGCCGCCGGTACCCTCTTCACCGCGGTCGACGTGCTGGTCATGCGCGCGCTCCCGGCTTCGCTCGATCTGCCGGGTACCGTTCGCGTGCCCGTCCACGTCGCGTTCGCGCGGGTCTTCTTCCTGTACATGCTGTGCTACGTGGCCATTGCCGCCTTCGCGCAGGTGCGCTACTACGCTCGCCTCTCGCACCAGCGCGAGCTCCGCGCCGCACAGCTGGAGGCGCAGCTCACCGCGGCACGGCTGGGTGCGCTCCAGTCGCAGCTCAGGCCGCACTTCCTGTTCAACACGCTCAACATGATCGCCGAGCAGGTCTACACCGACCCCGCCGGCGCCGACGCGATGATCACCAGGCTCGGCGTACTGCTCCGGTCATCGTTCGCGCTGAGCGACGCGCAGGAGGTCGAGCTCCGCGAGGAGCTGGAGCTCCTTCAGTGCTATCTCGACATCATGCGCCAGCGCTTCCACGACCGCCTGACGATCGAGATGGAGGTCCACCCCAACGCGCTCGACGCCATGGTGCCGCACCTTCTCCTCCAGCCACTCGTCGAGAACGCGCTGCGGCACGGCATCGAGCGGCGCGAGGACGGAGGCGTCCTCCAGATTACCGTTCATCCCCACCTCGACACGCTCGACATCGAGGTGCGCGACAACGGACCGGGGCTGTCCGCGAGCCACGTGCGGGAAGGCACTGGCGTGCGCAACACGCGCGACCGGCTCGTTCATCTCTACGGCGACGCGCAGAGCTTCGCCCTCGAGCCGCGACCGGGAGGAGGTGCCATCGCCGCGGTGACGATTCCCTATCGGCGCGCGGCGGCTCCGACCGCGACCCGGGCCGTCCAGGTCGCCGCGCCGGAGGCTGCGGCCAGTCGCAACGGACAAGCGCCCAACCAGCTTCGTGCCCGGGAGATCGAGCGGTGGGCATGATGCCGGTGCGCGTGCTCATCGTCGACGACGAGAGCTACGCCCGACAGCGGTTGCGGCGCCTGCTCGGCGAGGTGGCCGACGTGGAGGTCGTCGGCGAGGCGGCGAACGGTCGCGAGGCCATCTCGGCGATCGAGGCGCAGATCCCCGATCTCGTCCTGCTCGACGTCCAGATGCCGAACCTCGACGGGTTCGACGTGGTTCGCGCGCTGCCGGG
This sequence comes from Gemmatimonadaceae bacterium, assembly GCA_035249955.1. Classification (GTDB taxonomy): domain Bacteria; phylum Gemmatimonadota; class Gemmatimonadetes; order Gemmatimonadales; family Gemmatimonadaceae; genus DATFFQ01. Next base: position 17,424 of record DATFFQ010000151.1, on the reverse strand, counting down.
TCGCGCGCCACTCATCATCTTCGTGACCGCGTTCGACCAGCACGCGCTCGAGGCGTTCGAGGTGCACGCGCTCGACTACCTGCTGAAACCGGTCGAGCCCGAGCGCTTCGCCGCGGCCATCGAGCGCGCCCGCGTACAGCTCGCGCAATCCAGCGCCGCCGAGCGGCACGCGCGGCTCATGGCGTTCCTGGAAGAGAGCGGTGCGAGCAACATGCAGCCCACCCTCGCGGCGTCGCGCATGCCCGAGCCCATGTCCGCGACGCCGGCCGAGCCACTCGATCGCCTGCTGGTAAAGGACGGTGGCACGATGTACTTCGTGCTCACCGCCGACATCGACTGGATCGAGGCATACGGCAACTACGTCCGCATCCATACCGGCGCGAAGTCTCATTTGCTGCGGAGGACGCTCGGTGCCCTGGAAGGGATGCTCGATCAGCGGAAGTTCGTGCGCATCCATCGGTCCACGATCGTGAACCTGGACCGCGTCGCGCAGATGGAGCTCTGGGGCTCCGGCGACTACATCGTCCGCCTCGCCACGGGCACGAAGCTCAAGCTGAGCCGCTGGTACCGCGACCGCATCGAATCACGCATGCGGCCATGAAGCGGCGTTCATCGCGTATTGCGCAACGAGCCCTAGCTCGCCACGAGCCCCTGGCCGGCTAACCACAGAGACACGGAGGGCACAGAGCATTCACAGAGCGCCCTTCGTCGCACGGAGCTCCGTCGCGGCACGAGCAGCTTGAACCACGGAGACACAAAGACACGGAGGACTCCGAGGAGGAGAGGAGCTCTCCACTGTGGTGCCTCTGTGTCTTTGTGTCTCTGTGGTACAGTCCTGCTCGTTGCGGAGTGGACTCTCCCCGATCCGAATCCCTCTGTGAATCCTCTGTGCTCTCTGTGTCTCTGTGGTTAGCCAGAGGGCTCGTGGCGAGCCAGGGCTCGTTGCGCGATTCGCGATGAACGCCGCGAAGACTTACCTGAGTAGTCGCTTGCCGCTCGGGCCGCCGTAGGCGCCCAGGTCGATCTTGCCGCGGGGGGCGGGGCGGCGGGTACCGTCGGCGTCGGGCAGGCTGTCCGCGGCGGTCGGCACGCCGGCGCCTAACGCCGGAGAGTTGGGGGCCAGCTCGAAGCGCACGGTGTCGGCGAAGCGTGGGTCGACGTCGAGGTTCCCTTCGCCCGGTGCGCCGCCCTGAATGATGTTGTAGGTCATTCGCGGCGCCTGTCCTGGAGGATGGCCGATCGCGCCGCCGGCGATCTGCTCGTTCCCCCATACGATATTGTAGCGGAGCTCCACGTTGGTCCCGACCGTCCACATCGCGCCGCCGCGGCCGCGCAGCGACGGGGCGCTGCCCGTATCCACACCCGTCGCCACGTTGCGCACGATGGTGTTGTGCTCGATCACGTTGGCGAGACGTCGGCTCAGGTGTCCCACCACCCAGAGCCCCGCGCCGCCGAAGTCCTCACCACCGCGATTGCCCACGATAAGGTTGTTGCGCACGGTTGCCGCCGAGTGGAAGAGCACGATGCCGCCCCCGTACCGTCCCTCGTTGTCGCGGATCACGTTGTTCACGATCGTCGGCTCGGCGTACCCGCAGCGGATCCCGCCGCCCCCGGCGCTGAGCGAGCCCTTGGGCACGTCCACTGCCTTGTTGCCCACGATGTAGTTGTTCTTGATCACCGGCGCCGACAGCTCGCAGAGGATCCCCCCGCCCTCGCGAAAGTGCTCGGTGTCCTTCGCATCGAGCCACACTGTACCCGCCCCACCGGTGATCGTGAACCCCTGAACGATGGCCGTGCCGCGCTCCACGGCGTGAATGATGATCACGCTCGCCGTGTCGGGATGCCTCGGTGTGCCGCCGTCGATGATCGTGCGCTCGATGTCCTGCGGATTCCCTGTGCGCGCGAAGTGGCTGGCGAGCACGACACCGCGCCGCGCGATCCGCAGGTTCTCGACGTAGCGACCCGGCGCCACGAGCACGGTGTCGTTGGGCCGCGCGGAGTCGATGGCCGCCTGGATGGTCCGATAGTCCTTCGGGACCTCGAGCACCCGGATCGGCTGGCCCGGCTGTCCTTGCTGAAGGACAGCGACGAGCAGGATCGGCATGATTGAAGGTGACATGATGGTGTTGTCTGGAGATCCGTCGGCGATGAACCAGGTCGCGACAGAGCAAGATCGACCGAGACCTGTGCCGGACGGGAGGAATCCGTGATGAGTCGCGATCCGGTGAGGCGCTGTGGCGGTAGGGTAGGGTCAGCCGTCCACCCCGTTCTTCAAGGGCTCGGCGTCACGTCGATGCCGTACTCCGGAGGGCGCTCGTCGGAGCGCAGCTCCGGGCGATACATCACGACGCGCGCGCGTTCGAGCGTGATGAGTCCGCCCCCGATCATCCGGTCCAGCTCCGGCAGAATCGCCTGGATCCTTTCTTCTGTCTCGACGCACTCGATCACGATCGGCAGGTCGAGCGACAGCACCTCGATGCGATCGGTATGCAACTTCGCGGTCGCGCCAAACCCGGTGATCCCGCGGAACACGGTGGCGCCAGCAAAATGTCGGTCCCGCAAGAGCTCCACGATCGCCTGGTACAGCGGCTTCCTGTTGAACCTGTCCCGCTCGCCGACGTGAATCCGCATGAGCGTGCGCTCGCCCTTGAAGCCGTGCGGCATGGCTCACCCCCGTCGCAGCAAGAGAGTTGCAATTCCGAACCCGAGCACCGCAGCCAGGAGGCTCAGGAAGACACTGCTCGCAATGTAGGAGGCACCCCGAAGCCACTGTCCTCCCTGTAGAAGACGAAGGCTCTCGAAGCTGAACGTCGAAAACGTCGTGTACCCGCCGCAGAACCCAATCCCCAGAAACGCGCGCCATTCGGGCGGCGCCGTCGTGCCTGCCAGCATGCCATAGGCCAGCGTGAGCAGCAGGGAGCCGGTGACGTTGATCACGAGCGTCCCCCAGGGAAACGACGTCCCGGCTCCCTGCTGGATCCACAGGCTCACGGCATATCGAGCCACCCCACCCACACCGGCACCGAGAAAGACCACGAGCGCGACCATCCGTGCCTCCAAGAAAACGAAATCCTCCCGCCGGGCCTGGCCCGAGGGAGGAGTCATCAACCGCCCACTGTTGCTCGTTAGGCATCAGTGCCGGTGGTTCAGGGCGAACTCCATCGCCGACTGCTGTTCCGCTACACTAGCACCCCGAGCGATAGCATCGCAAGCACGCTACCGCCAGGTCACTCCCACGCGCAGTGTACGTCCCGGCTGCGGCAGCCCGCACTGGTCGAAGATCGCGGCGTCCGTGATGTTGTCGACCGCGACCGATACGCGCAGCCGCCGGAGCAACCCACGCCTGTCGCCGCCGCTCAACTGGAATTCGCGCTCCACCGCGACGTCGGCTCGCCCCTCCGCGGTGAGCGACACCTGCCGATCGCGCTCGGGGTGCACACAGTACTGCTTCCCGATGTATTGCACCGCACCCATACCACGAAGCCCGAGCGGAAGCGGCACGCTCAGGTCGACCCCGCCGCGTAGCTCGGGTTGATGCTCGGCGCGCTCATCACCGGCCACGGCCGGATCGATGAGCCGCACTCGCTGGACCAGCAGGTCGGCGGTGATGGCGGCTCCCTGCTCCCACGCGTAGCCACCGAGGAGCTCGAGTCCGGTGCTCCGGATCTGGTGTCGATTCACACGTCGGAAGTTGCCGTTCTCCGTGCTCACCCTCACCACGGCGTCGCTCAGCCGGTGGTGAAACGCCACACCCTGGAGCTGGAGCGCGCCGCTCAGCACCGTCGCGCCGACCTCCGCTCCCACCAGCCGCTCCGGCTCGAGGCTCGGGTTCGGCTCGAACCGCCCCAGCGAGCCGGAGTACAGCTCCCGCAGCGCGGGAAAGCGCGCGCGGCGGCTGATCGACGCGTGCACGCGCGTGGTCCCGAACGCCAGCGAGCTGAGCCCGAGCCGCGCGCCCCACGCTTCGAGGTCGCCAAGCGGTGGCTTGTCCGCCGACCTGGGAGTGCTCGCGCCGTCGAGCACGATACCGCCGCTCGCCCGCAGATATCCCACGATCGGCTGCTCCACCTCGGCGGCCACGCTCCACAGGCGCTGCTGGTAGCGGCCCGGCGGGTCGCCGTCGATCGTCTCCGTGTTCCGAACGTCGGCGAAGGTGACAGACGTCCGCAGCTCCCCCCTGCCTAACGAGTGGTCCGCCAGGAGGCGAGCGGTGATGGTGCGGTCCTCTCCGAGCTCCCTACCGACGATGTCCGCGTATTCAGTGGTGGCAAAGCTCTGGATCTCGTTCCGGCCGTCGCTCACGCCAAACACGAGCTCGGCGTCTCCCGTGCCCAGCGGTGTGCCGATGCGGCCGGTTCCGGCCGAGAGGATGGCCAGCAGGCGGTGCGAGTCGGGGTAGCGCCACAGGCGCGGCTCTTCCACGTGCAGCTCCGGCGGCACGCCTCGCTCGGCCTGATATCCCGAGGCCGAGAATCCCATCCATCGCCCGGCGCCGCTCTGATAGCGGGCGGCGATGAAGCCGTCCACCTGCTGTACATCGCTGTTGGTGCGGCGCTGCCGCCGCGCGGACGTGTCCAGGACGTCACCGCTGAGTCGCACGCCGGGACGATCGCGGAAGCCCGCACCGGCTCGTACCAGGAGGCGGCCACGACCCACACTCATGGGGACGCCGGCGGTGACCTGATGCGCATGGCCACCGACCTGGTCGAACCCGCTGTGCAGCTCCAGCGATCGCTCCTCCGACTCGGCGATCGGTACGTGGTTGATCCCGAGCTCGAGCACGCCGCCCAGCACGTTCGGGCCGTGAAGCAGCGACGAGAGCCCCCGCACCAGGACGATGCTGCGCACGCCGGAGAGCGGCAGGATGGATGGGTCGGAGCGGTGGTCGAAGCCGAGCGTGAGCGGAAAGCCGTCGACGAGGACCGCCGCCTGACGAGAGTCGGAGCCGCGCACCGACAGCTCCGCTTCGCCGCGCGAGTTCTGCCGGACGAGGATGAACGGCATCTCCCGCAGCGCCTGCTCCAGCATCGGCGACGGCGGCAGGCGCAGCGAGTCGACCGCGATCATCACCGCCCCGGCGCCACCGACCGACGTCCACGTCTTGGTCGCGCTCACAACGACACGCTCGAGCGCTCGTCCTGTGGAATCGGGGCGGACAGCGGTATCTGCCTGCTGCGCGCCGATGGCGAGCGGCGCGGCGAGGAGGACGAGGGTGATGCAGGATGGCAGGCGCATCGGCTGAAGGTATCAGCCGTGGCCGCCGTCCCGCGAGCGCTCCACTCTGCGTTCAACGCCGTGCTTTGGCTGAGATTGCCTCCCGCGCCAGCTTCATCAGTCGCAAGGTACCGTGCGCTTCGCGAAGCACCGTTGGCGTGAGGCCGCTGTAGCGCTTGAGCATGTTCCGGAACGCGGTGGCCGAGGTGAAGCCCGACTCCAGTGCCACCTGCTCGACGGAGCGGAAGGGATCGGCGAGCCCCGGCGCCGCTGCCAGCAGCCGACACCATCCCAGCAGCCGACTCGGCTCGGCCACTCCAGCCTGACGCGCGCGGTTGACGAGCGTCTTGCGATGCACGCCCAATGCGCGCGCGGCGGCGCTGACCGAGGTGGCCTGCCGCGCATGCTCCAGGCAGAATGCGACGAACGGCTGCAAAGTGGGCGGAACGACATCGTCGAGCACCGTGAGCACCTGGGCGGCGGTGCGTCGCTCGCGTGCCTGCTCGACCGCGCTCCTGAGGGCAATGCCGACGTCGTCGCAGCCGTAGATGATCAGCTCGTCGACGCCCGCGCGCGCGAGCGCAAGAACCTCGCCCGAGCCGGACGACGAGAGCCTGCCGTAGCCGATCAGCGCGATCGAAGGGAAGCCATCGCGGATGGCGCGGACGAGCGGCGAGATCGCGACCCCAGCCCGATCCCGCGCCTCGACGATGATCGCGGCGATCGTCGCGCGACGGAGGATCGCCAGCAGCTCGCGCCCTTCGTCGACGAACTGCACCGTCGCGCGTCCACGGAGTGCGTCCTGGATGCGTGCTCGTCCTTCGCGGTCGAGAACGAGCGCGGCTATCGCCGGGAGTGCGTGGCCGGCGGCTGGTGACATGCCGTATGTGGACTCCCCAATGCGTGTCCATGTCCGCGCACGTTGACTCCTATCACTAGCGCTCCTCTTTACCGGAGCGCTGCCATGTCTCGACTGCTCGCCGGTCTCGCCCTCGTCGTCGGCGCGACTTTGATGCTCGCCTGTCAACCGCCCACGACCGCGCCATCGCGCGAAGACGCAGCCGCGTTCGATGGCGCGCCCTGCGACACCACCGCGGGACAGACCTGTCACGGCACTCAGCCGTGGTACTAGCGGTTGGCGATTGACGCGGACTCGTCGATCGGCAGCGCTTCGATCGCCCTCACGATCCGGGAGGAGCGCTCACCGAGACTGAGACGGGATGACTCCGCGCGCGCGGCAAGCCGCGCCGCCATGGAGTCGGCGCGGTGGATCACCTCGTAGAAGCCACCGCGCTCCGCGGTCTCGGCCGCGCGATCGCGATAGCTCGCCGCCCGCTCTGTCGCGCCGGCGAGCTCGAACGCTTCCGCCAGCTCGACGAGCGTGTGTGCGCTCTCGAATGGTTGTTGCGCGCGCGCGATCTCCGCTTCGGCCTCGCGCGCCAGCCGCGCGAGCGTTCCAGGCTCGCGTGCCCGTGTGGCCGCGAGGACGGCGCCACCCAGCGCCGCGAGGCGCAGTCTCGCCAGCGAAGTCCCAGCGAGCGCTACAAGGTAGCTGTTGAGAGCGGCACGATATTCACCGAGACGCAGGCAGATCTCACCGAGATTGATCGCCATGTCGGCATGGCGATCGGGGTCCTTGCCCGTGTCCTGAAACGCCGCCCATCCATGATCGAGGGCGCGTGCCAGGTCCGATGCCGCCAAGGCTCCGAGCATGAGCCCGTGATGCGCTGCGGCCGCGTGAGACGCGAGCGATGGCGCGCTCGCGCGCCGAAGCACGGCCCGGAACAGCCGGCGAGCCTCTGGATAGTTGCCGCGCATGTTCGCCAGCACACCCAGCCCCAACAGTGCCCGCACGATCACGTCGGGGGTCCCCGTCCTGCGGCCCACGCGCAACGCCTCCTCGTAATGCTCGCGCGCCAAGCGTACATCGCCGAACTGTCGCGCGACGCGTCCCTGCTGCGCGATGACGAGACCACGAGCCGGCTCGGCGAGACCAGGAAGCGCGCGGTGCAGCGACAGCAGCGTGGCGTAGGCAAGCCGGAACGCACCCACGTTCTCCATGGCCGCGGCCCGCGTCATGACGAAGGCGGCCAGCTGCTCCGCTCCCCGTTGGTCGCCGAGCGTACACAAGCTGTCAGCCAGGGAGTCTCGCGCGTCATCGCCGATCGTCCACTCGATCGCCGGGATGTGCGCTTCATCGACCCGGAGCGAATCGGCAAGCTGTCGGGCCAGCGCGGTATGGTTGTCCGGAGCCGAGTGCGCTAGGCGATGCAGAATCGTGGCGAGCGCGAGCCACTCGGTTTCGGCGCGGCCGAACGTCGATCTCCGGGCGCCATCGAGGTCCCGCGCGAACGCCTGTGCCGGCACGAGCAGCGGCATCACCGTGGGCATGCTTCCCTCCGGCCATTTGGTCGACTGTGATCACACGCCCTGGTGAATCGCTCCGCCACCGCCTCGAAGCCGCCGACGGAGCGCAGCTGGCTGGGACGCAGTCCGGTGTACCGCCGGAGCATGTTGCGGAAGCCGGTGCCCGAGCCGAAGCCAAGGGCGAGCGCGACCTGCTCGATGGGCCTCTCGCCCTGCTCGAGCACCCACGCGGCGACGAGCAGCCGGCACCACGAGATCACCACGCCGGGTGCGGGCAAATTGGCGGATGCGAGGCGATTGAGCAGCGTCTTGCGATTGATCCCCAAAGCTCTGGCCACGCCGGCGACCGATAGTGGCGTCGCTGCGTGCTGCGCGCAGTAGCTCACGATCATCATCGCGTCAGCGGGAACTCGTGGCTCCACCCAGCGGCACACCTCCGACGCGACACGGCTCAGCGTGGCGGTGCGCATCACCTCGCGCAGCACCGAGCCGATATCGTCGGTGCCGCGCATCAACACTTCATCAGCGCCTGCCTTGCACAGCGCGGCGATCTGTCGAGCCGAGTCGGTCGTGAGCGAGCAGTAGATGAGGATGGGAAGAGCGGGGAAGCGCGAGCGAATCTGGCGGACCGCATCTACCGTTGTTGCACCCTCCGCGTCCCACGGCTCGACGATCACGACATCAGTCCATCGGTCGGCGACGAGGTTGGTGAGCTCCGAAGCCAGCCGGCAGTAGCACAGCTCCGCCTGCTGATGGCGCAACGCCACGCGCAGTCGCAATCGAGCGAGCTCATCCAGTACGAGCGCCGCAATGGACATCGGCAAACCGCCGTCGTGAAGCTAACAGATCGTTGCGGTTGGTACGGTTACTCTATGGGCAATCTCCATCACGCAATGGGCAATCGACCATCGAAATTGTTATTGCGACGTCACGTCGCCGTCAGCCGCCGTCCCTAGCCGTCGGGCATGGAGTCCTTCGTGGGGCTGGCAGTCACGACAACGGCCGGGGGATCAACCCGAAACATCGGATCACCGCAAGACCCCCTGACGAAGGCAAGTGGTGCAATGAGTAAGGGTGAATTCCCATTCGGTACTTGTCGCATGACGGACTAGTCGTGCTTTCTCCGTGGTCGCCCCCGCTGGAGTCCTCGTCGTGCAGCCCGAGCATCCCCCGATCGTCCTCCTCTCCATCAGAGACGCAGCCGCTCGACAGATGGTCCAGCGCGCGCTGTACGGCCGAGCGGTCGCGCGACAGGTCGAGCGTGTCTCGCAGCTGGTGAGGGAAGCGGAGCTGCTGGAGATGGGCGCGCTGATCCTCGACTCCGGATCGGCTTCGGACAGCCACGGGGCGATCGTCGACCACGTCGCGCTTCGATTCCCGCACCTCCCTGTCATGCGCGTTGAAGGCAATCCGCCTCCTTCCGACACCCGCGGCGCGTTGCGCAGCGCCGGGGAAGCGCCGGCCGACGCGCGCACTACCGAGCTGCGTTGCCGCCTGGAGGCGTTGCTCGCCCAGGCATTCGCGCGGAGCGCCGCCGGTCGCATGCAGGCGATCGTCGATGACATGACGCCCCCGCTCGATCGTCTCGCCACTGACTTCCTCCTCCAGGCGGCTCACGCGCCGCGCGCGGTCTGTACGGTCACCATACTCGCCAGGCGTATCGGTTCATCCGTTCGCACGCTGGAGCAGCACCTGTCGGCCGGCGGGCTGCCCACGGCGCACGTCCTGTTCTGGACGATCATGGTCCTGCGCGCTGCCATCCTCCTCCAAGACCCGCGCTGCACCCTTCGCCGCGTGTCCACCCTGCTTCCATTTCCGGACCCTCCGGCCGTGAGTGTGCGCTTTCGACGGTATGTCGGCGCCAACACGCGCGACGTGCGGAGCGGCGCCGCGCTGGATGGACTGTGGGACCGCTTCGCCCTTGAGCTCTCGGGAGCATCTCTGGGCATCGTCCTGTCGAGTGATGAGCGCGATCGTCTTCGCGCCGCGGCGCAAGCCGAACAGGTCGATGAGGGAGAGTGGGCCCGCCGTGCCATCCTGCGGGCGCTCGACGACGCGGACGAACGACGCGCCAGCGCCTTCGCACAACGATCCGCGCGTTCGGCCATCGACCGCAGCGCCTGACGCGGCGATCCTCCCGATCCATCGAGGGGCGAGTGACGCCGGCGTGACGAAGCCGGAGCTCTGCCTGCTCGATCGACTGGAGGGCACACACGGTGGCATCAGGCGCGATCCTGTCCGTTGTGGTTCCCCGGCACGTGATGGCCGCCAGCACCGGTGACTCCACGGTACTGCTCGACCTGGATCGCGGTCGCTATTACACGCTCAACGCCGTCGCCGGCCGCATCTGGGCGCTGCTGAACGACGGCGTCACCGCCGCCGAGCTTCCGCGGCGAATCGCCGAGGAGTACGCGGTGGACGTCGAGCGTGCCCGGTCCGACACCGAATCGTTGATCGCCGAGATGCTCGCGGCATCGCTCCTGGTGCGCGCCGATGCGTGAGCGCGGTCCGACGGTGCCGTCGGTGCTCGCCTGCATGGTGCTGCTCGCGACGGTGAAGCTCGCGCTCGCCATCTGTGGCTTCGAGAGGGCGCGGCGTCTGCTGGTCCGATGGTCCGGCCGGGCACCGGCGGCCGCATGGGACATCTCGCTGGTACGGCGCACCGAACACGTGGTGGCGCTGGCGGCGGCCTTCTTTCCCGGACGCGCGCTCTGCCTGGAGCAATCGCTCACGTTGCACGCTCTCCTGCGCCGCGCCGGAGTCGACAGTCGATTGCGCCTCGGCGTGCAGCCACATCCCTTCGCCGCGCACGCGTGGGTGGAGGTCGCGGGCGAGCCGGTGAACGACGTGCTCGAGCACGTCAGCCATTTCACCCCGCTCCTCGACCCGGTTCCGTGAGCTTCTTCGTCTGCTCCATCGACGCTCGCGGAACCGGGGCGGTGTCTCACTTGCGTGCCGAGATGGTTCGCGATGCCGCACCCCCCTATCACGTGCACACCTTCGAGCAGGGTGCGCTTCGCGGCGCCGTGGCCTCGAACGGTGTCGGTCCGATTCCCGTGACCGCGAGCGGACGGTGGCTCACGGCCGTCGGTACGCTGCGTCTGGACAATCCCGGGGAGCTCAGAGCGCTCGCCGACTCGTCTCCGCACTCGTCCGATCTCGATCTGGTCGTGTCCGCCTTCGAGCGACATGGGCCGCGGATCATCTCCCGCATACTGGGCGACTTTGCTCTCGTCGTCCACGACGCCAGGGCCCGCCGTACCTTCGCCGCGCGCGATGCCTTCGGCATCGGCACGCTTCACATCGCTCGGCGAGCGGGCGAGCTGGTCATCTCGTCCCGCGCCGACGTGGCCGCCACCGCGATCAGGGAGTGGGAGCGAGTGGTGCGGCGGCCGGACACCGCAGTCTCCACAGCTGGCGCCGACGCCTTCGACGCCGATTGGTTCGCCGAGCTTCTGGCCAACGCCTCCAGCGATCCCACTCGCACCGCGTTCCGCGGTGTTCGCGCCGTACCCGCCGCTCACCTGTTCATCGCCGACGACGAAGGGGTGAGGCTCGAGCGCTACTGGCACCCGGCTCACCACGCGCACCCGACGCGGGCTGCGCCTGACGAGTGCATCGCCGGGTTCCGGCGGCTCTTCGCCGAAGCCGTCCGGCTTCGCCTCACCGGCGACGGCACAACGTGGGCACAGCTTTCGGGCGGCCTCGACTCGTCGTCCGTGGTGGCAATGGCCGCCGCCCTGGAGCAGCAGGGGAGCGGGCCGCGATCGTTAGGCGGCACGGTGACACTGGTCGACACGCGCGGTACGGGTGGAGACGAGCGCGCGTTCTCCGGCGCCGTAGCGGCCAGGTTCGGGCTGCGGAACGAACAGATCGTGGATCACCCCTGGTGGGGCGACGACGATCTCGACCCACCGCTCACCGACCGCCCCACTCCGGCGTACCTCGCCTACGGGCGCGACCATCGGCTGGCGACGATCGTCCGCGGCGCCGGCGGTCGCGTGCTGCTCAGCGGCTACGGGTCCGACCAGTATCTGGGCGGGAGCGCGATCTTCTTTGCCGACTGGCTGGCGCGAGGCCGCGTGCGGGACGCGCTGCGTGAGATGGCGCGGTGGGCGGCCATCGGCCGCGTGTCGTTCTGGAAGCTGGCCTGGCACAATGCGGCGCTGCCGCTGCTGCCATCGGCTCTGCGTCGGCGCTCGGTGCCCGAGACGCGTGTGCCATCGTGGATCCCGTCGCCACTCGTCAGGCGGTTGGCGCTCGAGGAGCGGAGCGTGGTGCAGCACGCCTACGACGGCCCCCGTGGCGGCAAGTACGTGGGCGACATTCTCCGTGCGGTGCTCGGCATGGCCGACGTGCCGGCGCTGCACGCGGTGATCCAGGAATCGATCGAGGAGCGGCACCCGTTCCTGCACCGGCCGCTGGTGGAGTTCGCGCTCTCGCTGCCGCCCGAGATGTGCGCGCAGCCCTGCGCGCGGAAGTGGGTGCTGCGCCAGGCCATGCGCGGAATCCTGCCGGAGGTGGTGCGGACGCGGCGAGGGAAGGGATCGGTGGATGGTCAGGCATCGTGGGCATTGTTGCACGAGCGGGAGCGGATCGACGAGCTGCTGCGCGAGCCGTTGCTCGCCGACATGGGGTGCGTCGATCCGGTCGGGCTTCGTGATGCGATTCGTGTTGCCGCGCACGGCGGCCACCATCTGCGCGCCGAGGTGATCAGGGCATTGGCGCTGGAGACGTGGCTGCGGGCGCGGACGGGCAGGTTGTGCTTCTCCGGGCGGAGGAGTGGTAGTGGAAGTGAGGTTCGGCAGTACGCGTAGTACTACGTAGTCACTCACAGGAGGATCGTATGAAGAGCACATTGAAGCGGTACGAGACGCCCGTCGTGGCGTTCAGCGGCGACATCGTCGAGAAGACCAGACTCGGCATCGTGGGCTCGGTCGAGATCGACTTCGAGCCGCGCGAGGCAGCCGCCAGCGTGGGATTCGGGATCTGAGCTCATCGCGGCTCATCACCTTGAGAAGGAGCAGCCCATGAACACGACCAGGAAGCGCTACGACGCTCCCGCCGTGCTCTGTCACGGCACCGTGGAGCGTGAGACGCGCAACCAGCTGGTGTCGTCCGTCGAGACCGACATGACCGGTCGGTATCCGGCAGGCACGATCGGATTCGGCATCTGACACGCCGCCACTCCGCCCGGAGAGCGTACACAGGTCAGCGATGTCCATCGCGCGTCCCGTGGCCTGCCGAAGGCCGGGGGCGCTCGCGGATGGAAAGCGTCTCGTCCAGCCACGCGAACACTTGCTGCCAGTAGTCGCGGATGTTGGCAGGTGACTCGAAGACGTGGCCCTCACCCCAATACCGCACGAACCGGCCGCGCTTACCGAGTCGGTAGAGACCGGTGAAGAACTCCTCGCTGGCAAGGGTGCTCTGGTGATCATATGATCCTTGAACGAGCATGACCGGCGTTTCGACTCGATCGACAAACAGGACTGGGCTGTTCTTGAGGTACCGCCAGAGAAAATTCCACGGTGGACCGCCGGTCTGATTCTGCCCCGCTTCTGCCTGCTTGGGGTCGGCCATGTTGAGGTGGGAATCGTCGCGCACACGATCCCATGGCCGGAACGCGCCGTACTGCGTCAGCAGGTTGCTGATCGGAGAGACGGCGATGGCCGACTGGAACTGACGGGTGGCCGTGGCGAGGGCGAGAGTACTGTAGCCACCATAGCTGTGACCCATCACAGCCAGCCGTTTGGGGTCAGCCACACCGACCTCGATCGCCTTGTCCACCGCCGGCAGCACGCCCGTCGGGATGATGTGCATCTTGTCGACTCCCGCGCCGCCCAAGGGTGGCGCCGGCATCGACGGAAAGAGCACCGCGAACCCGCGCGAGTTGAACAACAGCGGGTTGATGAAGGTCCCATCGTCTGGTCGCGATCGAGCCTGGAGCGTGTCGGAAAACACACTGCCGGCGTACACGAAGGTGACCATCGGGTATCGGTGACCCGGCTCGTACCCCACCGGCAGTACCAGGATGGCGTTCAACGAATCTCCGTCGGTGCTGCGATAGCGGATGAGTCGGTGCGCTGGTCTCGCGACATCGTTCAGGTGAGCGTTCAACCGCAGTAGCCGGGTGGCACCGCTGCGTGCAACGGCCGTCAGCTCGCTCCCGCCCCGCTGTGTCAGGACCGTGCGGCGCCGCGGTAGATAGTTGACGACGGTCCACCCCGGGGCGAGCGTGCCGATGGGCGTCACCGCGGCGCGCTCGCGCGAGACATCTAGCTCGACGAGCAGGCGTGCCGTGTCGGTGGTCACCTCGACGACGACCTGGAGCGGCGGCACGCGACGGAGGGCAGCGGCCGCGGGCCAGGCGATATGCACGCGCCCCTCGGGCAGCCCGCTCATCTTCTCGTGTACGCCCGATGCAACATCAATCGACCACACACCATGCTCGGCCACCGAGTACACAGTGCGAGCGCTTACTCCTGGAACGAGCACGCCGGGAGTGGGCAGGGAACGCGTGAGGTTACGAGGATCGCCGGCGTGAGGGTAGAGCCACCAATCGGCACGCCCGCCGCGATCGTCGAGCAGGATGGGCGCGCCATCACGCGTCCACACCGCGTCTGGCCACACACTGGCAGCGCGCGCATACCCCGGTGCCGGCGTATAGGGTGCGATGCCGCTGCCGACTAACCTCCGAGCATTGGCGCCACCGCGCACCTGTGAGCCGACAATCAGCTCGTACAGCGCCGGCTTGGGACCACGAACCGTGTCGCTGATGCCTAACGCGAGAAGCTTGCTGCCGTCCAGTGACCAGCGCAGCAGCATGACGAAGTCTTCCCACTTCCTCACGCTGAAACCGGCGGGCCATGTCATCGCGGTGTCGACCCCAGGTATCACGATCCCCAGGCGGTCCCGGGTCATGCTGCGCGTGAGTGGCCGTGCCGGATCGGGCCGCATCAGCTCCGCCGTCACGATCGCGATCGCGTTGCCTACCGGCGATGTGAGCACCGTGCGCACGCCCGATGTGGTTTGATCGGCCGGAAAGGTGGCGAGCAGCCGTGCCCTGCCGCTCGGCATCACGATGCCGACCAGCTGCTCGGCGTACATTCTCGGACGCTGCTCGGTGTCCAGCACGCTGCTCGTCACCGCCGACCCGTTGCGTGCCAGACGCCACCAGTTGCGCGTCTTTCGCTCGATCATCGCATGTGGATCGAACATCGGCTCCTGTCCAGGCGGCAGGAGCGGCAGGAGCAGCGTCGAGTCGTTGAGCCATGAGAGCGGATTGAATGGCGAGCTCCCCAGCTCGACGTTGGCCATGATGTCCACCGGCTGCCGACTCACCTGGCGGGGCAGAGAATCACCGCGCGTCCACACGAAGGCTCGTACCGTCTCTCCACCGTGTGTCGACAGCATCGCCAGCCAGCGACCGTTGGGGGACCAGACCGGATTCCAGTACCCCGAGCCATCTGCACGGCCGTTGGTGAGCCGCCGCAAACCGCTGCCATCGGGACGCACGAGCCAGATGTCGGAGCGCAGCTCCTCATCGATCCACTGCCGCTGATAGATCTCGCCCTCGCCGCGCCCACGGTGCACGGCGATGGCGATCAGCTCCCCATCCGGCGACGGGGCGACCGATTCGATCCCTTCCACGCCGAGCAGATCGTCCACGGTGTATGCGCGCCTCGCCGCCGACTGCGCCGGGAGCGCAGCCGCCGTGCACACCGTGGCGAGCGCGGCCCCGATAGATGCACGGAGTGCGGCCGCACGTCTCGCGGTCACAGCTTCACCCGCGCTCCAGCCATCGTCATGCGTCCACGCATCGCCGCCAGGTTGTCCGACTCGGGCGCGAACGAGTTGGCGATGTTCTCCACCCGCAGGAACGCACTGAGATGGCGCGTCAGCTCCTGCGTGATGTTCGCATTCCACTTGGTGGACGAGGGGTAATCGACGATGTACTGGCGTGCCGGCTGCGCCGGTCCGCCGCTGCCGAAGCGCGCCTCGTTGAAGGCGATGTTGTCGTAGTTCCGGAAAGAGCCCACGTGCGCCGCACTCACCGCGATGCTGGTTCGCGGACCGTCGTAGGCGATCGTGACTCCGCCGGACGACTTTGGGATGAGCAGCAAGCGGTCGCCGACACGATACTGACCTCGGTTGTCACCCAGCGCGCCCGGTGCCACGTCCAGCACGGTGCTCTCGAAGATCGAGTATGTCGCGGCTACGGCGATCCTGCCGAAACTGACCTTGCTCTGGAGCTCCCATCCGCTGTTCGCGATGCGGCCGAGGTTCCCCCACTGAAACAGCGTGGGTACGTCACCCGGCTCGCTCAGTGTGAGCACGGAGAGGAGATCCTCGACCTCCTGGTCATAGTAGCTTGCCTGAATCGAGCCGCGCGCGCCGAAGAAGAGCTCGAGCCCCACGTCGTAGCCGGACTGGACCTCGGGAGCGAGACCCGGAGCAGCCAACTGCTCGCTGAAGGGAAGCCCTTGTCGATCGGCGACCTTCTGAAAGGGCAGCGGCGACCGGATCGCCTTGCCGTACGAGGCGCGACCCTTGACCGTCACGCTGCCGAGATCGCGCGTGTACGAGGCACCAACTCTTGGCGACACCGCCGTTCCGTAGTCGTCACCGAAATTGTCGTTCTTGTCCGCCCTCACACCGGCGGTGAGGAAGAGCGCATCAGCGACGCCGAGCTGCAGCTGCGCGAAGGCTCCTCTGTTTCCATATTCGCGCTTGACGATGAAATGCGTTCCCGGCGCGAACGATCCGTCGGAATGCTGCCGGGCCGACACGAAGTCCTCGTTCGTTCCCCACCAGTCGACGCCCAACGTGAGCGTGGACGAGAGCACGGACGTGATCTGCGGCGCGAGCGTCATGTTGTACGCCGCGGACGTCTTGGCCAGGTCGAACTGCGCGAAGGAGCGGAGTGTGTCGGCAGCTGTGAGCTGCCGAGGACGCGTCTGACCACGCGGGTTGTAGTAACCGTCGTACCCCAGGGTGAGACGATGCTCCCACCAGCTCGTGGGTTGATAGGCGAGATTCACTGCGTAGGTGCCTTCGCTGCGATCGACATCGGGGTAGAACGGCGTTCCGAAGAACGCGTCCTGCCCGGTGTTCCAATGGTCGTTTCGCACTTGCTCGGCGAAGTAGGGCTGCACCGCCACCACGTTGTACTTGCGGTCGGAGTACTGCGCCGACAGATCGACCGAGAACTTCGCGCTCGACCAGCGTGCGCCCCCAAAGACGCTCGACCGGCGCGAGCGGTACTCCGGCACCCACTCGCCGAGCGATGAATGGGAGGCACCGAGCTGATAGGAAAGCTCGCTCGACCCTCCGGCCAGTGAGAGCGAGTACTCCTGTGTCAGCGTGCTGCCGTCGCTCCACTGGCTCTCCAGCGCCCCGGCACCCAACTGCGCAGTCACCCGCGGGCGGCCGGACACATCCGCGCCTCTCTTGGTGAAGATCTGGATGACGCCGATGATCGCGCCGGCCCCGTAGATGGTGGATGCCTGCGGCCCACGCGTCACTTCCATGCGCTCGATGTTGCGCGCGTCGAGCTGCGTGAGAGCGTTCGTGTACGCCATCTCGACGCCGTCGATGTAGACCTTCACCGGAATGTCGACGTACCCTTGATCGAAGTTGACCCCTCCACGAAACGTCACGTTGAGGTTCCCATCCTGCGGACCGATGTCCACCGCCATCACGCCCGGCACCATCCCGCGCAGCAGCTGATCCACCCGCGTCACGCCCAGCTGCTCGATCTCCCGCGCCGTTACCACCGTGATCGGCGTCGGGATGGCCTTCACCTCCGTTGGCGTCACGGTTCCCGTCACCACCACCTGGTCG
>DATFFQ010000150.1:0-9928 GCA_035249955.1 Gemmatimonadaceae bacterium | reverse complement strand
TCGCCTCCCGCCCGATCATCATCGTGGCGCTGTCGGCGCCGGTGTTGGCCGCGCGGGCATCCGTGCCGCCACCGCACGCCGCAACACCAGCGACCCCCCCGACGAGGATGGTGGCCGCCATCGCGCGCCGGATCACCGCCGGCGCCGACGCGCCCGCTCGGCCGAGCGGGCGCGTCCCGCGTCCCTCGTCCCGTGTTGCTCGACTCATTGCTGTACTCCCGATGGTACCGGCTGTGTCTGGTCAGCCGTCTGCTGGACCTGTGGGCGGCGCTGCTGTTGTGGTTGCTGCTGGAACTGCTGCGCGCCGCCGGCCGTCGGTGTCGCGAGCGTCGTGATCGGCAGATCGCGCAGCAGCGCGATGCGCACGCGCGCGACCTGCAAGTCTCGCGCGGCTTGCGCGCGATTGGCCTGTGCCTGCTGCAAGAGGATCCGGGAGTCGCTCAGCTCCGTCTGCGTGGAGATACCCTCGCGATAGCGCACGTCGGCGATGCGGTAGGCGCGCGCCGCCTGCTCCACCGTGCCGGTGCTGGCGAGCCACGTCGCCTGCGCGGCCTCGAGACGCGCCATTGCGTTGCGCGTGTCCAGCGCGGCGAGCTCGCGCGTCTGCTGCAATCGCGCGCGCGCTTCGGCGAGGTTCGCTTGCGCGATCATCGACTCGCCGCGGATGCGGCCACCCACGAACAGTGGAACCTGAAGACTGAGGCCGATGTTCCAGTTCTCTCGAAAGTCGCTCCAATCCGGAAAACCACCCGTCGGGTATCCCACCTTCCCGTACGACGAGGTGAGACTGATCGTCGGGAAATACTGCGCTCGCGCCGCGGTGAGCTGACCTTCGCTGGCAACGACGCTCTGCTCGGCAGCGCGAACCGGCGCGCGATCGTCGGCCAGGGATTGGGAAGCAGCGATTGGGGATTGGGGATTCCGCACGCTGCTCGTGTCCCGTCCCACGTCCTCGGTCCCCAGTCCGTGCGCCGCCAGGCGCGCGCGCACCGGCGCCGGCAGCTCTCCATCGCCGAGCTCGGTGGTCAGCGTGATGGTCTCATCCAGCGCCAGATTGAGGATCTGCTTGAGACGCATGTACGCGATGTCGCGCTCGGATCGCCGCTGAATGACCACCGGCCGCTGATTGTCGCGCGTCACCTGTGCTCGCAGCAGCTCGAACTCCGGCTGATTGCCGACCTGTCGCGCCAGACGAGTCTGGCGGAGCGTCTCCTCCGACTGCGAGAGCGTCGAGTCGGCGATGGCCGCGAGGCGGTCGCTGAGCACGGCATCGTAGTACGCCTCCGTCACTGCGAGCAGGAGCTCCGCGCGCTCGGACGTCAGCGTCACCTCGGCGGCCGCCCTCGCTGCCGAGGCGGCTCGGCTCTGGCCTCTGATCCGTCCGCCGGCAAAGAGCGTCTGCGAGAAGGTGAGTCCCAGTCGGTACGTGTTCTCGCGACCGAACGGCAGATCGGAAAACGCGGCAAAGGGATCGCTGTTGGTCGCGCAGTCAACGGCGCGCTCGAGCTCCGCCACGCGCTGATCGAGCGGTAGCGACGGGTCGGGCCGGAAGAAGTCGCAGTTCTCGGGCGGCGGTGGCGCGTCGGGATCGCGTGTGTCGCCGAGTCCCTGAAATTCCGATGCCAGCGCGCGCGTGTAGGACGCCGAGCCGTAGAGCTGCGGGAAGTACTCGCTCCGCGCCTGCATCTGCTGCCCGCGCGCCCGCTCGACACCGGCTCGCGCGACGGCGACGTCCTCGCTCACCCCTTCGGCCATTCGAAGCGCCTCATCGAGCGAGATCGCGCGTTGCGACGGTGGCTGTGCGTCCTGAGCGCGTAGCGGTTCGTAGACGACCAGCGATGAGCCGATCAGGACGGCAACGGCGAGACGATGCATGCGGTGATTGGTCGTGGTCATGTGGTGCTCCAGCAAGAACAGTCTTCATCACGACGGCAGCGCTCGGACAGCGGTGCGCGCGCTCTATCCCGCTTCGATCGCGTGGAGGAAGAGCTTCACGTAGAGCGCCGCAGCGTCCTCGGCGGGGTAGCGGTACATGTCGGGCATCAGATCGCGTCCCATCGCGTCGGCGAACATCGCGCCCATGAGTGTGGCGGCCGCGACCGACGGATCGAAGTGGTCGCCCGCCATCCCGCGCTCTCGGAGCCGCACGAGGTACTCGCACAGCTCGCGCGATGCCATTGCCGGGCCCTCAGCAGCGTTGGGAATGACCTCGGGATGCGACTCGATCTCGCCCAGACAGGTGCGGATCATCGACCGGTTCCGATACATGTGGTCGATGAAGTCGCGGCTCCACTCGGTGAGTTCCCGCTCAGGATCACGCGGCTCGTGCGGCAGTGCGGCGAGAGCGGTGTGCAAGCCGCAGCAGTGGAGCGCCTGGTTGAGGAGTGCGTCCTTCGAGCCAAAGTGTCGGAAGAGCGTGATCTCATTCACGCCTGCTTCGTGCGCGATGCGGCGCGTGGTGGCGCCTCGGTAGCCGGACTCCGCGTAAACGTCGGCGGCGGCTTTCAGCAGTTTTTCGCGAACGTCCATGGGGCGCGGATAGTACCGGTGGCGCGTGCGTGCAAGCAAGTGGATGCTTGCACCGTACGCGACGGCTCGTGCCCGGGTTTCAGGCGGGCAACAGGGTGCGATCCGCCCGTTTAGGCTGAGGAACCTACGGGTCTATTTATGACCGATGGTCAACTATCTCCTGACCAGGCCAGCTTCAGGACGTTGCCGCCTCGTCGCGCACTCGGCCCTGGTACATGAGCCCAGCAACGGTGAAGTTCGCCAGCTCCCCCAGGTAGGTGTCGGCCTCGCTGCGTGCTACGTCGCCGCGGAGGATGGCCCAGATGCCGCCGTTCATGGCGCAGCGTACGCCGAACACCAGGAGCTCCATGGGCTTGCGCGGAAAGAGCCGCTGTGCGCTCCCCGCCTCCAGCGTCTCCTGAACCAGGGTGTCCCGCTCGGCATCGAGATCTCGGAGGCGGCGGCGAGCACGTTCGGGCAGTCGATCCTGGAAAGCGCGCCGGTTGCAGTACTCGAGGACTCGACGCAATGCGCTGCCGGCCTCGAGGTGTGACCGCCACACGGTCAGAAGGATCGAGCGTAGCCGAGCCGGCACGTCCGGGGGAGGATCAATCGCCCTCAGGTTGGCCAGAACCGATTCACGGAACTCGGCCGCCAGGCTGGCATAAAGCTCCTCCTTCGTCTCGAAGTGCTTGTAGATCGTGCCTTTGCCGACTTCTGCCGCCTGCGCGATCTGCTCGATCGTCACAGCCTCCCAGTCGTCGACACGGAAGAGCTCGAGCGCTGCGTCCAGAATCTCCCGCTCTCGTCGCGCTCGCTCGCGGGCCTTCCTGTCCTTCACCCCCATCCGGTCGCCTCGCATGTGTGACCACCAGTAATACTATGACCGCCGGTCACAATAGCAAGCCGCGCCGGACCGTGCCCAACGGTGGATCTATTCTGCGCGCCGGCGCGCGTGCTCCCAGCATCGGCGACACCCTTCGCGATTCGCGAATCGCGAAGAGCGGTCGATGCGCAAGGGTTCACGTCGCGCCATGCAGGCAAATGCGCCGGAGGCGAAATGCGCTTAGCTTCCCCCAACAAGCAACGAGCGCCGCAGGCAAGCTCCTGCGGCGCTTCATCTCACCCACCGAGTCGCGCGAGCGTCAGCGGTCGCGTCGGTCCTTCAGGTCATTGAACACGCCCCACGTCCAGCCGATCAGCGGGATCGTAAAGAAGAACCACCACGTGATCGCGCCGTAGCGGGGCATGTACGGGAACCCCGACCTCGCCGCAACTCGCTCGGGAAAGGCGATGACGATCAGCACCAGGACGCCGATGGCGATCAACCAGAGTATGCCGACGAGTGCGTATGGTGGGCGCTTGGACATTGCGGAATCGATGCAGGGTGGTGCGCGAAGCCGCGCGCGCGAACAACATACACGACCACCCGGATCCGTAGCCAGAGGGGACCGATGACGCTTCCTCCGGGGCCGCGCCGCGGCATTCCCGGTGCCCGGATCGTCGCCCTGGGCCGCGATCGGCTGGGATATCTACTGCGCATCCACCAGGAGTACGGCGACCTGGCGTCGGTCCGCTTCGGCAACGTGTGTCTCATCCTGGTGAGCCACCCCGATTACATCCGGGACATTCTCGTCACCAATAACCGGAGCTTCATCAAGGGGCGTGGCCTCCAGCGCGCCCGGCTGCTGCTCGGCAATGGCCTGCTCACCAGCGAGGGCGAGTTTCACCTCCGCCAACGCCGGCTGGCACAGCCGGCATTCCACCGGCAGCGCATCGCGGCGTACGCCGACACGATGGTACGGTACGCGCTCCGCACGACGAGCCGGTGGGTGGACGGCGGCGAGGTGGACATGATGCGTGAGATGATGCAGCTCACGCTCGCGATCGCCGCCAAGACACTCTTCGACTACGACATCGAATCCGAATCGCGGGAGATCGGCACGGCGCTCACTTCGGCGCTCGAGATGTTCAACTTCGCCCTGCTTCCGGTCCCCGAGCTCGTCTTCAAGCTCCCGCTGCCTCAGGTGCGGCGTTTTCGGGCCGCCCGCGCACGACTGGATGACACCATCTATCGCATCATCAAGGAGCGCCGCGCCGAACGGCGGGATCGCGGCGATCTGCTCTCCATGCTCGTGGCGGCGCAGGACGTCGAGGGCGACGGCGGCGAGATGACGGACGAGCAGCTGCGCGACGAGGTGATGACCATCCTGCTCGCCGGCCACGAGACGACGGCAAACGCCATGACCTTCACCTGGTATCTGCTGTCGCGGAATCCGGGCGTGGAAGCACAGCTCATGGAGGAGCTGTCGTCGGTGCTGCGCGGGCGACTTCCTACCGCCGATGATGTCGCCAACCTCCCGTACACGCGAATGGTGCTCGCCGAGTCGATGCGGCTCTATCCGCCCGCGTGGGCAGTGGGCTATCAGGCGCTGCAACCCTTCACGCTCGGCGGCTATGCGATCCCCGCGCGCTCGTTCATCCTGATGAGCCAGTACATCGTGCACCGCGATCAGCGCTGGTTCCCCGATCCCGAGCGCTTCGACCCGGACCGCTGGATGGCGGAGGAGCAGGCGAGACGCCCGCGTTTCTCGTACTTCCCCTTCGGTGGCGGCCCGCGCCAGTGCATCGGCGAGCAGTTCGCGTGGATGGAGCAGATCCTTCTGCTCGCCACCATCGCTCAGCGCTGGCAGCCGCGCTACACCTCGCCTGACGAGGCACAGCCGCAGGTGCTGTTCACGCTGAGGCCGAAGGGTGGCATGGCGATGAGAGTCCGCGAGAGACGTGGTGAGTGGCGAGAGAGCGAACGACTAGAGGCGAGCGGTGGAGGCGTCAGAGGTGATGCGTAAGGGGTAAGAGATGGGAGAACCGCCGGAGCCCTCGCCCCTCGCCCCTCCCGGCTCTGTCGCTCACTCCACTCTCGGCCCCTGTCACTGCGCTTCGCGCAGCGCTTCCGTTGGCTCGATCCGCGTCGCGCGCTGCGCGGGGACATACGTGGCGGCGGCGGCCAGGAGGAGCACCAGCAGCGATCCGCCGGCGAAGGTGAGCGGGTCGATTGGACCCACGCCGAACAACATCCCGCCCAAGAGTCGCGTCAGCACCGCCGCGCCCAGCAGGCCGAGCGCAAGCCCCACCAGCGCCAGCGTGCCGCCCTGGCGCATCACCATCCGCAATACATCGGCGGCGCTC
Source organism: Gemmatimonadaceae bacterium (assembly GCA_035249955.1). Classification (GTDB taxonomy): domain Bacteria; phylum Gemmatimonadota; class Gemmatimonadetes; order Gemmatimonadales; family Gemmatimonadaceae; genus DATFFQ01. Next base: position 4,231 of record DATFFQ010000150.1, on the reverse strand, counting down.
GCGCCGAGCGCCATGCGAACGCCGATCTCGCGCGTGCGCTCGCTGGTGGCGTGACTCATCACGCCGTAGATGCCAATGGCCGCCAGGAACAGCGCCGTCACCGCGAACGCGGCGAGGAGTGAGAGATGGAAGCGTCGCTCGCGCAGCGAGTCGTCGAGCAATCCCTCGACCGTCGCGACGGCAGCGATCGGCATCGCCTTGTTGAGCGCCCAGATCTCCTCCTTGATCGCGGTCAGCGACCGGTCGGGATCGCCGGCGGTGCGAACCGTGAAGATGATCGCGCCGCTGGGCGCCTGCGCGAACGGGAAGTAGAGCGTGGATGCCGCCTCCCGCTCGAGACCGTTCTGCCTGACGTTCCCCACCATGCCCACGATCTCCAGCGAGGTCGCCCGTTCACCGCTGCCCACGGTGATCCGTTTGCCGACGGGATCTTCGCCCGGGAAGTGTCGCTCGGCCAGCGCCTCGCTCACGATCGCGACCGCCGGGCCATCGGAGCGGTCGGCACCTGAGAAGAGGCGGCCGCCGCGCAGCGGGATGCCGAGTGCCTCGAAGTAGCCCGGACTCACCACCGCCGCGTGCACCGTGGGCGCCTCGCCGGGCCCCGGGGGAGGACGGTCGTCGCGGGCGAATACCGTCGTCTCGCCGCCGATCGACTCGTGCAGCGGGAGCGACGTGGTCGCTCCGGCGGCGCGCACGTCCCGCAGCGCGGCGATGCGCTCCACGGTCTGCTCGACGAAGCTCGCCCGTTGCGCCGGCGTGTCGTAGTACCCCCACGCCTGGACGCTGAGGGCCATTACGTTGTCGGTGCGGAAGCCGCGATCCACCTGGAGGAGCGAGATGAAGCTCCGCACGAGCAGACCGGCGCCAACGATCAGCACGATGGCGACGGCGATCTGTCCCACCACGAGCATGCCTCGCATGGTGTTCCGCGCCCGGCCGGCGGCCGACCGGCCTGCCGCCTTCAAGGCGTCGTGCAGCTGCGGCGTGGTGGCGCGAAACGCCGGGACGAAGCCGTACAGCACCGCTGTGCCCAGCGAGACGGCGAGAGCGAAGGCGAGCAATCGTCCATCAACCGCGATGTCATCCACCCGCGGCAAGTTGGCCGGCGCCAGTCCCTTGATGGCACTCACACCCCAGTAGGCCAGCAGGACTCCGCCGAGACCGCCGAGCACGCCGAGCAGCAGACTTTCGACGCCGAGCTGCCGCAGCACGCGTCCACGTCCGGCGCCGAGTGCGGCACGAATCGCGAACTCGCGCTCGCGACGTACGGCGCGGGTGAGGAGCAGGTTCGCCACGTTGGCGCAGGCGATGAGCAACACGAAGACCACCGCCCCCAACAGCACGAGCAGTGCGGGCCGCACGCTGGCCGTCAGCCGCTCGGCGAGGGGCACCGTCTTGATCCCGGCGTAGCTGTTCGTGCGCGGGTACTCCGCGGCCAGCTGCCGGCTGATGGCGCCGAGCTCGGCGCGCGCTTGCTCGACCGTGACGCCGGGCTTGAGTCGCGCCACCGCATCCAGATATGCGGCGACGCGGTCTCGCTTCTCCCGCTCCTCGAAGATCTTGGGTGCCCACACGTCGCGCCCCGCCGGATACCTGAACTCGGGTGGCATCACACCCACCACCGAGTACGGCTCACCTTCGAGGATGAATTTCTTCTGGTGGATCGACGGGTCGGAGCCGAACTGCGTACGCCAGAGCGGCTCGGAGATCACGATCACGCGATGATTGCCGGGGACGAAGTCCTCCGGCATGAGCGTTCTGCCGAGCAGGGCGGTGGTGCCCATGACCCGGAAGAAGTCCGCCGACACGAGCCACGTGCGCAGGTACAGCGGACCGTCGGGGCCGACGAGATCCATCCCGTACGGCTCGGCCACCGCCATCCCCTCGAACGACGTCGCGCGCTGCTCCCAGTCGAGGAAGTTGCCTGACGAGACCCCTTCCTCGTCCTGCCGGAGCCTCTCATCGACTTCGTTCAGCGTGACGAGGCGGTCGACGTCACCATACGGGAGCGGCTTGAGCAGCACGCCGTCCACGGCCCCGAAGATCGCGGTGGTGGCGCCGATGCCGACCGCGAGCGTGAGGACGGCGACGATGGAGAATCCGGGATTGTGGCGCAGCTGGCGCCACGCGTAGCGCGCATCCTGCATGGCGCCGCGCACCCACTCCGTCCGGCGAACGTCCCGCTCGCGGAGGGCGTCCTCGGCGCGGCAATACTGCGCGGTGAAGCGCACGTCGCCGAACTCGCGCCCGGCCTGCTCCCGCGCCGCGTCGGGCGTGAGCCCCTGCGCGACGAGCTCCTCCGTCCGCATGACGAAGTGAAATGCCAGCTCGTCGTCCACATCCTCGCGAATGCGCGACGCGCTGCGGGTGGGCAATCGGAAGAAGCGTCGAAAGGCGGACGGCGACGTCATGCGTTCTCCCCACACATGGTGAGGGGAAAATCAGGAGCCGGCCGCGCGAAGTCAAGAGCGACGTGCTGCGGCTGTCCAGGCGTGGGACGAATGGACAGCCGAGAGGCAGCATGCGTGGCGGAAGGGATCGACGAGATCGGAGGCCGTGGATCCCGGAAACGAGAGTGGCGTGAGTAACCAGCGCCAGGGTGAAGGGCATGACATGCGTGATGGGCTCCTCACCACGTCTCCTGCTCCTCACCCTGGTCATTTTCACTCACTCCACTCTCGTCACCCTCGTCACTTCCCGTTCACTCACTCCACTCTCGTCACCCTCGTCACTTCCCGTTCACTCACTCCACTCTCGTCACCGCAATCAGGTGCCTTCCAGGCGCGGCGATGTACTCTCCTCCGTCCCTACCTCCCTCCGGCGTCGGCCGCCACCGTCTCCGGGTCCTGCCACCAGGCGCGCGGCAGCGTGCGCTGGCGGGGCCAGATCTCGGCGAGCGTGGACGCATCGTAGAGACGGCCGTTCTTCATCACGTAGCGCACGGTGTTGGTGTTGCGGATGTCCTCCAGCGGGTTTGCGTCCAGCACCTGGAGGTCGGCCAGCTTGCCGGCCTCGAGCGAGCCGAGCTGCTTGCCGAAGCCGATCGCGTCGGCGCCGTAGATGGTGCCGACCTTCAGCACCTCGTGACGCGGCATGCCGCCGCTTTCGATCGCCCACAGCTCCCAGTGCACGCCGAGCCCCTGGAGCTGTCCGTGTCCGCCGAGACCCACTCGTCCACCGGCGGCGACGACCTTCGCCGCCTGCTCGGCGTGCCGCTCGAACGAGTACTGGCTCTCGTGGAACCACGCCGGCCGGCGCAGGCCGCGTCGCGCCAGCTCCGTGTAGGGCGTGAAGCGGCGCAGCTTCGGATCCTTCAGGATGTCGTAGCTCTCGTAGAAGTAGTTCTCGGCCCAGGGCCCGCCGTACTGCACGAGGAGCGTCGGCGTGTAGGTGATGCCGCTCTGGGCGAAGAGCTGCACGGCGTCCTTGAAGAGCGGGGAGATCGGGTAGGAGTGCTCGTGACCCGGGTAGCCGTCGATGGCCTCGGTGATGTTCTTCCGGAAGTCGAGCGCGCCCTCGGAGGTGGGCATGAGCCCCAGCTCCTTGGAGGCCATGATCACCCACTGGCGGACCTTTCGGTCACCCACCACATACTGCTTGATGGTGCGCGTGTTGTAGTAGTCGGAGTAGCGGCGCAGCACGTCGCGCGCGTGATCGAGGCTCGAGATGTCGTCGGACCAGAACACGCCCGGGCCGGTGGAGAAGATGCGCGGGCCGACGATGTCGCCCGTCTCCACCAGGTCACCGTAGGAGAGCACGTCGGTGGTGCCCGTCTGCGGGTCGCGGGTGGTGGTGACGCCGTAGGCCAGGTTGGCCATGTACTCCCATATCTGCGTCTTGTGGATGCCGAAGCTCGGGCGCAGGTGGGCGTGGATGTCCACCCACCCGGGCAGGATCGTCTTGCCGGCGACGTCGATCTCGCGCGTGCCGGCCGGGATCTGCACGCTGCCCCGTGCGCCTAACGCGGCGATGCGGTTGTTGCGCACCAGCACGTCGCCGTTCTCGATCACCTCGTCGCCGCGCATGGTGATGAGCCTGGCGCCGCGCAGCGCCACCGTGCCCTCGGGCCGATCGCGCCGCACGGTGATGAGCACGTCCACACGGTTGGGCTCGTAGGCGGGCTTGACGCTGTCGCGTCCCGCGCTCCGCGCGACGCGCGCCGAGTCACCCGCCGGGAGGGCGACGTTCTCGGCGGCGCGGCGGCCGGCCTGTCCGGTGTCGGCGGCGGCAG
>DATFFQ010000149.1:0-5973 GCA_035249955.1 Gemmatimonadaceae bacterium | reverse complement strand
GCCTGACAGCGCGTCGAGCAGATCACTCGGATGGCGCAGAGGCTGTCCGCCGGCATCGAGTAAGACATCGCCGACGAGAATGCCGCCCCGGTCGGCAGGGCTGCGCTCGGCGACGGACACCACCACGAGCGCGGTTTGCCGAGCTATGCCAAGCTGCTCGACCAGTGCGGCGCCGAGTGCAACCGGATGCACGGCAATGCCCAGATAGGCGCGGCGGACGTGGCCGCGCTCGAGCAGCTCGTCCAGCACGCGATCGACGGTCACTGCCGGAAGAGCCACCGGCGTTCCCCGGGCGAGCGCCGAGTTGTTCACGCCAAGGACTCCCCCGCCGGCGTCGACCAGAGGCCCGCCGGAGAAACCGTCATAGATGGCAAGGTCGAGCCGGATGAGCCGATCCAGGCGCGCGCCCTGCCACGTGCGCCACCCTTCGGCGACCGCGCTCACGATTCCGAAGCTGGCCGTCACGCTGCGTCCCGGTCGGCCGAGCGCGAGGGCGACCGTGCCGACGCGCAGCGACTCGGCGTCACCGCGAGAGGCAGCCGGGACCTTGGTGTCGCCGAGGCGGAGCGCGATCAGATCGGTAGCGGGATCACGGCCGGCCATGGTCGCGGTGGCCGAGTCGCCGTCGGGTAGCGTGACGCTGATCTCCTCCTCGCGCCGGACCGTGTGACTCGCGGCGACCACGATACCCTCACGCCAGACGATACCGCTGGACGGGATTCGGCGACGGGCGTGAATGGCGACGATGGACTTGCCGGCCCTCTCGACCGCGGTCGCGAGCTGCGCTGAGAGCTCGGCGAGCACGCTGCTGGATTTCGGTTGTGACATGCGATGCCTCTCGTGTCGTGATGCGGTGCGCATTCACGATGTGGGATGGCATCTCCGCGTACCATCGGCCAAATGGGGGAGGCGGCCAGGAGGTACGCGCTCACGGTGTCCGTATCAACCGGAGCCTCGTCGCCACGGGTGCCGCACCGCGTACACGGCCACCGCCGTCATGCTCTCGCGCGCCACCTCCACCAGCCCTCGCTTCACCAGTCGCGTGAGCGCGTCCTGGACGGAGCGCTTGGAGAGGCCCGTGCCTTCGGCGACGTCGCGCAGCGCGATCTGGATGCGGCTCCCACCGGCGCCGTGCGTGTGGCGCCAGAGATAGAGGTAGACGAGAAAGGCGGACGGCTGCCGATCGTGTCCGACCAGATCGGGCATCAACGAGTCGATGATGTACGGGTCGAGCTTCAGGCTGGTCACGGATCGTTCCTATGGCAGTTGTTGCCATAGTAGGGGTTTCACGCCTTGTCCACAATGCTTGGCTCGCTCATCGTGCGCGCACGAGCGAAGCATCGCGCCATCTCTCACGTCGGAGCCACGCATGATCAAGGCGATCAAGTTCGCCAGCATCCCGGTGCGCGATCAGGACAGGGCGCTGGAGTTCTACACGAAGAAGCTCGGCTTACGCATCATCACGGACAGTCCGTTCGATGAGAATCAGCGGTGGATCGAGCTCGGTATCCCGCGTGCCGAAACCAAGCTGGTCCTCTTCACCGCGACGGGTCAGGAGTCGATGATCGGTGGGTTCATGAACGTGACGTTCATGGCTGACGACGTCGAGGCCACGGTCGCCGAGCTGCGCGAGCGGGGCGTCGAGATCGTGCAGGAGCCGCAGAAGGCGGACTGGGGAACGGCCGCCGTCTTCAAGGACCAGGACGGCAATCAGTTCGTGCTCTCGAGTCCCTGATGGCCGCGGTGGCTGAGCGCGTCAGCCGCGTTCCATGAAGTGCGAGGCGTAGTCGCGTGCTCCTGAATCTAGATCGCCCCGGCTAGAAGAAGAACTCGCGCAGGTTGAATCCCCGCTCCACGTAGACCTTCAGGCAACAGAGCATCTGCATCCACCCCATGCAGTTTCCGTAGGAGCTCTTGAGCCCCTCCGGGGACTCTTTCCACCCCGACTCACTGATGCGCACCATGGTCGATGTCGCATCGAGCGGCTCGAACTCCATCCGGACGCGCGTGTCGTAGTCACCGTCAGCGGCCTTCCATTCGAGCTCGATGAGCTTGTCGCGGTCGACCTTGCGGACGCGGACCGGGAAGGCGCCAGGGTAGTCGTGGAAATCCCAGGTGACGGTCGTGCCCTCGTCGAGCGGGCCACTGGCGCCACCGGTCGTGAAGTAGCCACTCAGCTTCTTTGGATCGTAGACGGCATCGAAGACCTCGCTCACCGGCTTCGCGATCTTTCCGAACACCTCGAACTTGAGCTCCATCGTCATCTCCCTTGCCTGAACGTTCGCCGGCAGCCGCCCGCCATGCCGTGTTTGACTGCCGGCGAATAATATGTTATAATTATATAACATGTCAAGGGACACACTGGACCCGGTCTTCAAGGCGCTGGGAGATGCTCGGCGGCGGACGATGCTCGACCTGCTGAAGGGAAGGCCGCGGACGACTGGGGAGCTGGTCGAGCACTTCGAGGATGAGCTCGACCGCTGCACGGTGATGCAGCACCTGGGCGTACTGGAGGAGGCGGGGCTCGTGATCGCCAAGCGGCGCGGCCGGCACCGCTGGAACTACCTCAACCCACTCCCCATCAAGCAGATCCACGACCGGTGGATCAGCCGGTACGCGGTGCAGGCCGTGGATCTACTGGCGCGCCTGAAGCAGGAGCTGGAGCAGAGCGGCGATGAGGACGCTTGAACGGCCGGCGAGACTACTCCAACGGTCTCGGTGGTGCGGGCGTGATGGACGGAGCGTCTGTACGCGTGAGGTCCAGACGGCGCTCCTCGAGCGCCGTCACGACGGCCCAGCGACGCTGAGTGTGGCCGTAGCACTCCAGGACACTCCGGTTGAGCTCCTCCAGCTCCGACACGGTCTGGATGCTCTGAACGCGCTCCAGCAGGTGGTAATAGCTCCGACTGTCCATGGGTGGCCTCCCTATCTGTCGTCCAGCCTCCGCGGCCCCGCTGGGGGATTAGGAGCAGTTGGATACCAATTGCCGGCGTCAGCCGGAGTCAGCTCCTCCAGTGGGATCAACGTGCGGAACGGCCGGTAGAGCCGCTCGAACTCGGTTGCCGACATGTGCGGCCGCGCGGCCAGTGCGCACGCCGCCAGGCGCGCCGAGCGCCGCATGCGCGACAGGCTGACCTTCGAGGCAATCCCGTCGAGCACCGTCAGATCCTCATCGACGCGCCGCCGGATGCGGCGCACCACATCAGGCATCGACTCCATGACGTCGCGGAGACGCGCTCGTGCCAGCTGATCGGTTTCCAGGTCGCGCAGGAACTGCATCGCCCGCTGTCCATCGTGCGAGGAGGCGTCGGCCGGCGCGGCGATGTGCGGATCGCGGTCGGCGGCCGTCGCCCAGGCCTCGGCGGGAATACGGCGCAACCGCTCGAGGAAGGCGGCCACCTGTGGGGTCATCGCTCCGTACCAGCCGTGCCTGGAGCCGAAGTCACGGGTGGTGATCGACGTCGTCGTGGCTGTGTTCAATTTTGCCTCCGCGCACAGGTGGTGAGCTCCACGACAATCGAAGCCGAGCCGCGGCCACGGGAAACAGCGCGTGGGACAGCGTCACTCGCATCATGTGCCCGCATGGCACGATGAATCGCGTGCCACGACGGGGAGGGAACGACGAACCGAGCCGTCCCGGATTACGGGCCCGACTCGGTCGAGAGGAACGCGCGCGTTCTACTCCCTTCCGTGCCGGCCTGCGGGGTTAGCTGACGGGTTAGGAGCAGGAAGTCTCCCTCCGGACGAGCCGGATGCACCCCGATGACTCTTGGGTCCCCCGCCGCGCGGCCCGGGGGCCGCGCGTTCGGCGTAGTAGATTGTCAACTGCTTCCTACGCAGTCTAACCATGCGCGGCACCATCTTCAACCGCTCTGGAGCGGGCGACAGCGTTTGCCACCCCTGCCGGCCGCCGCATCAGTCGACTTTCGCGGCGACGGCCAGGTCCTCGTCGTCCCCGGCGAGCAGCAGCGTGTCCGAGTCCTTGAGCGGCGTGTCGGGATTGGGCGCCGAGATCACCTTGTCGGCCAGCACGTCGTGCACGGCGACCACCGAGACGCGGTACTGCTCGCGAAGCCGGAGATCGCGGAGCGATCGTCCGATCCAGGATGACGGCACCGCCATCTCCTGGATGCTGAAGTCCGGTCCCAGTCGCACGTAATTGAGCACCGCGGTGCCGGAGAGCCGCGTGGCGAGGCGCGACGCCGAGTCGCGCTCGGGAAATATCGTCTCGGTCACGCCGAGCTTCTCCATTACGCGCGCGTGGTCGATCGACACCACCTTCACGTAGATCTCGGCGACCCCGAGGTCGCGGAGCGCGAGGCTACTGAGGATGCTGGCGGTAATGTCATCCCCCGTGCTCACCACCGCGCCGGCGGCGCCACGCCCTCCCAGGCGCTCGAGCACGGCGATGTTCCTGCCGTCGGCCAGGGCGGCGCGTGTCACGTGCGCCGCCACGCGGTCCACGGCAGCCTCGCTGGTATCCACCGCGATCACGTCGTGCCCCTCCGCATGCAACGCCTCGGCGACCGTGCTCCCGAAGTTCCCCAGCCCAATGACCAAGAATCGTTTCATGTCTCCGAGCCTGATGAGAGACTATCCGACGATGACGTCCTCGTGCGCGTAGCGGAACTGCTCGCGATGCCGGTATGCCGCCAGCGCCAACGCGGCGGCGAAGGTGAGTGGGCCCACGCGGCCGATGAACATGAGGAAGATCGTGATCCACTTCCCCGCCGGCGAGAGCGTCTCCGTGGCACCGAGCGTGAGCCCCACCACATTCACCGCGCTCGCCGCCTCGAACATGATCGAGAAAAATCGGGCATTTCCCGGTGTCGCTCCCGTGTGCTCGGTGAAGGTGTAGAGGAAGATCGACGCCGTGGTGAGCGCGAAGGCCGTGAGCGCGAGCCCCACCGCGCGCTGGATCGTCTCCTCGGGAATCGACCGTCCCCAGGCGTGCGTCACCTCGTATCCGCGGAATCGCGACCAGGCCAGCAGGAAGAGCAGCGCGATGGTCGTGGTCTTCACGCCTCCGGCGGTCGAGCCCGGCGAGCCACCGACGAACATGAGGAGGATGGTGAGGAAATTGGTGCTATCCGTGGCCTGTCCGTAATCGATCGAGTTGAAGCCGGCCGAGCGCGGCGTGATGCTCAGGAAGAGCGCATTCACCACCTTGAGCGGTATCGACAGCTCGGCCAGGGCACCGCGCCACTCGAAGGCCGCGAATGCTACCCACCCGCCGGCCACCAGGACAGCGGTGGTGACGAGTGCGAGCCGTGAATGCAGCGACATCCGGTAACGCTGCTTGCCGACCTGGCGCGATTGGCGCCAGAGCCTCACCTCCTCGACGGTGATGAATCCGAGCCCGCCGGCCACGACGAGGAGCGAGATGATGAGCAGGATGTCGGGCGACCGCTGGAGCCCGACGAGGGAGTCGGAGAAGATCGAGAAACCCGCGTTGCAAAAGGCGCTCACGGCATGGAACACGGCGGGCCACAACGCCTCGGACCATCCGAGTCGCGGAGCCCAGGCGGCATAGAGGAGCACCGCACCCACCGCCTCGATGGCGAGGGTGAAGCGCACGACGTTGCGTGCCAGCGTCTCGACGCGCACCCGCGGCGCCACCTCGGCCACCGTCGCGGCGAGCCGCTCGTGACGCAGAGACAGTCGCCGTCCGAGCGCGAGGATGATCAGCGTCGTGAACGCGATCATCCCGAGCCCGCCCAGCTGGAAGAGCAACAGCAGAAACGCCTGGCCGAAGGGGGTGAAGTACGTTCCCATGTCCACGAGCATCAGGCCCGTGACGCACGCGGCGCTCGCGGCGGTGAAGACGGCGTCCGTCCAGTCGAGTGGCGCGCCGGTGTAGAGCCCCGGCAGCGTCTTGAGTCCCACGCTGCCGAGCACGATGAGCGTGAGAAACGATGCGACGAACAGCTGCGGTGCGGTGAGCTGTCGCCAGAACGAGGGCCGCTGGCGCTC
>DATFFQ010000148.1:0-16603 GCA_035249955.1 Gemmatimonadaceae bacterium | reverse complement strand
TCGTGCCGCCCTGCGTGCCACCCGGGGTGCGCGCCGTCATGGCCCCGCCGGCCGCGCCGGCTGCCGTCATGCTTCCACCGGTCACCGTGCCGCCGCGCGTGCCCGCGCCGCGTCCGGTCTCGGCGGCCGGAGCGATGTCTTCGTCGAGCTCTTCCTCATCATCGGCGAGATCGCCCTCGTCTTCGCCGTCGTCGTCTTCGTCGGTGCTATCCCACAGCTCGTCGCCGTGGTGCTTGGTCATCCCCCAGCTGCTCCCCTCCTCATCCTCATCATCATCATATGAGGCGCCGCCGCCCCCGAAGCTTCCGAGGTCTCCCTCTTCCTCATCATCCCGGTCGGAGAAGCGGAGAATGTCGTTGTACTCGTCACCGCGCGGCATTGTAGCCTCCTGGAGTATGTGTCGCGGAGCGCAACGCGCCCACCCAATACAACAGATCGCGCGATCCGTCAAGAAGATCGCGCGATCCCGGAGCGCCGCCGGAGCCGTGCCGAATCTCAGTCACCAACCGCCGGCTCCGGGGTGCCAGAGCGACGCCATGCGCGCCGCTTCACCAGCACCGCAGCCGCGTCATCCAGCAACGTGTACACCACTGGCACCACGAACAGGGTCAAAATCGTGGACGTGATCAGCCCGCCGATCACCGCCCGCGCCATCGGCGCCCGTGTTTCCGAGCCTTCGCCCAGCGCCATGGCTAGCGGCAACATCCCGAAGATCATGGCCACGGTCGTCATGATGATCGGCCGCAGGCGCGTGCGCGCGGCGCTGAGCAGGGCGTGCAATCGGTCGTGCCCTTTCGCCCGCTCCTGATTGGTGAAGTCCACCAGCAAGATGCCGTTCTTGGTCACCAAACCCATCAGCATGATGACCCCGATCATCGTCATCACGTTCAGGTTACCGCCGGTGATCCAGAGCGCGAGGGCGACACCTATGAAGCTCAGGGGAAGGGCGAGCATGATGGCCAACGGCTGCACAAACGAGCCGAACAGCGACGCCAGGATCAGATAGATGAACACGACCGCCAGGATGATCGCCTCGAGGACGTAGCCCTTCGTCTCGTTCATGTTTTGAACGTCACCCCCGAACACGGTGCGATAGCCCGGGGGGAGGCCGATCGAATCGATCGCCTGCTTGGCGGCGTTCGCGACATCACCCAGGTTCCTGCCCGGAAGCACACCGGCCGACACTGAAATCTGCCGCTCGAGGCTGCGGCGCTCGATCTGCTGCGGTCCTACGCCGGCCCTCACGTCGGCCACCTGAGCCAGCGGAATCTGGTAAGGCTGCCCGGTGCGCGGGTCGCTGCGATCGCTTGGCACGGGTATCCCCGCCACATCGGCGGCCGATGTGCGCATCGAATCGGGATACACCACCACGACGTCGTGCGAGTACCCCTGCGCATCTTCCCACTCGGTGGCTCGCTGGCCGGCGAACAGCGGCTGGAGGGTCGCACCGATCGATCCGATACCCAGCCCGGCGGCCCAGGCCTGCTGCCGGTCCACGTTCACATCGAGCTGTGGGATCTCCCCCTCGTCGCTGGAGTTCGGCTCGGCAACGCCGGGCACCTCACGCATGGCATCCAGCACGCGCTCGGCCGCGAACTTGAGTCTGGTCTGCTCGGGGCCCTGCACGTTCACGACGATCGGCTGCCCGTATCCGCCAAAGATGCTGCGAGCGCCGAGGATCGCTGCCCGGACACCCGGAATGCCGCGCAAGGCGCCGCGCAGGTCGTTCTGGATCTCCGACTGCGACTTCTCTCGCTCGTCCTTGTCCTTGAGCTTGACGAACACCTGACCGTTGCTGGGTGACCCGCGGAATCCACCGCCGACCGACAGATAGGTGAACTCCACCTCCGGTCGACTGCGCAGGAAGCTCGCGATCTCCGAGCCGCGGGCGACCGTCTCCTCGAGGCGCGTGCCCGGCGGAGCGCGGAAGCTCACGTTGAACTCGCCGCCGTCCACCTCCGGCATCCAGGTGAATCCCAGCTGTGGGTAGATGGCGAATGCGATCACGATCGAGGCGAGCGCCCCGAACATCACCTTCCACCGGTGCGACAGCGCCCACGCCAGGCCGTTCGGGTATTTGTCGGCGATCCGCTCGAACAGCGCGTTGAAGGCGAGGGCGATGCGGCGAATGGGAGAACGGACGGGACGCGGCACGCCGGGCGCGGGACGCGACCCTTCCTCTCCACCGAGGTGCGGGGCAGTCGCGTCCCGCATCCCACGTCTCGCGTCCCGCTGCCCTTCCACGTCCGGATCGTGCCACACACTCGACAGCATGGGATCGAGCGTGAAGGAGACGAAGAGGGAGACCAGCACCGCGAAGGCCACGGTGACCCCGAACTGGAAGAAGATCTTGCCGATCATGCCACCCATGAACGCCACCGGTATGAACACGGCGATGATCGCCAGCGTTGTGGATACGACCGCCAGGCCGATCTCGCTGGTGCCCTCGCGCGCGGCGCGGTGGTGGTCTTTTCCCATCTCCATGTGGCGTACGATGTTCTCTCGCACCACGATGGCGTCGTCGATCAGGAGGCCGATCGAGAGCGACAATGCGAGCAGCGTCATCGTGTTCATCGTGAACCCGGCGACCCACATGATGAAGAACGCCGAGATGATGCTGATCGGGAGCGCCAGGCCGGTGATGACCGTGGAGCGCCAGGAGTTGAGGAAGAGGTAGATGATGGCGATCGTGAGCACCGCGCCGAGCATCAGCTCCGACTGCACGGCGGAGAGTGATTCGCGAATCCGCCAGGAGTCGTCGCGGATGACGGTGAGCTGCACGTCCTGCGGAAGTGTGCGCTCGAGATCGCCCAGCGCAGCGCGCACGCCATCGGCCACCTCGACGGTGTTCGATCCGGCGATTTTCAGGACGTCCAGCGACACCGCCTGGCGATCGTCGAGCATCGCCGTGCTGCGGCGATCCTCGATGCCGTCCACGACCCTCGCGATGTCGCCGACGCGAATGGGCACGCCGTCGCGCACGGCGACGGTGATGTCGGCGAAGGCCATGGGATCGACGATACGGCCCGTGACGCGAATCACCTGCTCGGTCTCTCCCTGCTGTACGCGGCCGGCGGGCACCTCCTGATTCTCGCGCTGGAGCGCGTTGATCACCTGTGGAGGGCTCACGCCGTACGACCGGAGGGCAACTGGATCGAGCTGGACGCGAATCTGCCGGCGTGCGCCGCCCACCACGTTCACGCCACCCACGCCGGGGACTGCCTCGATGCGGGTGGACACCACCTCATCGGCGAGATTGGTGATCTCGCGAATGGGACGCTGGCTGCTCTGGAGCGCCACCGACATGATGGGGCGCTCGTTGGGGTCGAAGCGCAGGATCACGGGCTCCTCGATCTCCTGCGGCAGCTGTCGCCGGATGCGGGCGATCTTCGCCTGGACATCCTGCTGTGCCTCGGCGACGTTCACGCCGAGATGGAGCTGTACGCGCACGAGCGACGAGCCCTCGAGGGAGGTGGAGGTCACCTCGCGGATCCCTTGCACGGTGTTCAGCGCTTCCTCGATGGGTCGCGAGACTTCGCGCTCCATGACGCTGGGTGACGCGCCGGGATAGGTGGTCTGCGCGATCACCACCGGGTAGGTGACGTCGGGGTACTCGTCGATCGCGAGCCGCTGGTAGGACACCACGCCGAGCACCACCAGCGCCACCATCATCATGGTGGCGAAGACGGGGCGCTTGATTGAGACGTCGGAAAGGAACATGGAAGGGAGGGCCCTGGTATGTCGTGTTCGGGTCTCAGAAGAATACGCAGCAGGGCGCCCTGGCGCTGGGGAGTGTGTTCTATGACGACGCACCGGGCGGCAGGTTTGGGGCGACTGGATCCCGCTCCCCGGCGCGCGGGACTGCTGCCGGCCCTGTTCGCGCTCGCCGTGCCGGCGGTCTCTCCTGTCTCAGGTTCGGGGTCGCTCCTGGCTCAGGAAACGGCGCCGGCCGCCACCCTGGAAGTGACCGTGACCGATGCCGAGTCGGGGACGCCGATCGCCGGCGCGCAGGTTCGGCTCCGCGACCGAGCCACCGGCGGAGTGACCGACGCGCAAGGCTTGCTCCGGCTCGCGGCACTCGCGCCCGGGGCGGATGACGCCCTGGTGCGCTTCCTGGGCTACGGCCCCGCGCTGTCGAGGATCGAGCTCCACGCCGGTGACACGACGCGCATCGCCCTGCAGCTCCGGCGCGTGCCGGCGGAGCTGGCCGAAGTGGAGGTGGCCGCCGACCGCGAGCCCTGGCGCAGTCTGCCGGGGTGGGAAGGTCGCCGCCGAGTCGGGCTGGGACACGCCATCACCCGCGCCGACATCGAGCGCTTGAAGCCGACGAAGAGCATCGAGCTGATGCGCCGGGTGCCCGGCGTGCGGCTGCTGCCGATCGGCGGGGACAGGTACGTCATTCGGATGGCGCGCGCGGCCGGTGGCGGATGCCAGCCCCAGGTGTACCTGGATGGCGTGAAGGTCATGAACGAGATCACGACGGGGGGACCACCGCCTCCGCCGCCCGGGGCGATGCGCCGGGCGAGCCCGGCGCGGGTGACACAGGGATCGATCCTCGAGACGATTCAGCCAGAGAGCATCGAGGCGATCGAGGTGTTCACCGGCGCGTCGCAGATCCCGCCGGAGTACAACCAGACGGGATCGGTGTGTGGGGTGGTGCTGGTGTGGCTGAAGCGAGGGAAGTGATTACTCCCTACCCCTCTCCCTGCCGACGACGGTGACGCTCATTCCGGTGCCGAGGGTGCCGACGTTGCCGGCGATGATGCGGTCGCCCTCCACCAGGCCTTCCACCACCTCGGCCATGGAGCGCTCCTGATCGATGGCGCCCAGTCGAACGGGCGCCTGCGCGAGCACGGTGCCTTCGATCTTGAACACGAACGGCTGCCCATCGGGGAGCTGACGGAGCGCTGAGGTCGGGATCGCCAGCGCGTTCGGGATGGTGCGCCCGACGATGCGTCCCGAAGCGAAGGTTCCACCCTTCAGGGCGCCATCGCGATTGGGGATCTGGACGTAGATCGTGATCGCTCGCGATGCCGGGTCGACGGTGGGACTCACGCGCGCCACGCGGCCGTCGATCCGCCGTCCCGAGGCCGTGAAGTGGACGACCTTGCCCGGTGTCACCCCTTCGGCGCTGTTGGCCGGCACGGCAGCGGCGAGCTCGAGCACGTCGTTGCGCACGACGGTGAACATCGGCGCGCCGCGCGCGAGATGCTCGCCATCCTGAACGTAGCGCCGCTGCACGACGCCCGACGTCGGAGCGAGCACGCGAGTGTCGCGCACGAACGACGACGTCGAGCGGACGCGAGCATCGGCTGCCGCCAGTGTCGCCCGCGCCGCGGCTACGCTCTGCTGCGCGGCTTTCAGGTCGCGCTCGGGGATCGCGCCGGCGCGGAAGAGCTCCTCTGCCTGCTCCAGGTTCCACTGCGCGGTGGCGAGCTCGCTCTCGGCAGCCGCCTTCGAGGCCAGCGCACTCTGCTGGTCGCTTTCCTGCTCGCTCGCCTCGAAGCGCGCGAGCAGCTGTCCCTCACGCACACGCTCGCCCTCGCGCACGAAGACGCCGACCAGATCTCCCTCCAGACGCGCTCGAACCTCGACCGTCTCGATGGGGTGCAGGTCGCCGGTGATCGGCGTTCCCTCCTCCAGCTCGGTGCGGCTGACGGCGACGATGTCCGTCTCCGAGAGCGTGATGTTCGGCGCGCGACGGCCGCCGCCCTCGCCCTGCTGGCCGGCGGCCTTTGTGTCACCGGCGGCACCGTTAGTCGCGCCGCGCGCGGAAGACTCGTTGCCGCAAGCGACAGTGAACAACAAGAGCGCGGCCAGTGCCGCGCGCTCAGGGATTCGCATGTGGTGTGGTCGCGGATCCGGACGTGGTGCGGGTCGGGGCCCGCTCCGCTGGAGCGGGAGGAAGCATCATTGGCCGGCCCATCGCCCGGGCGAGCTCGGCGGTCGCGAGATAGAGATCGTAGGTGGCGCGCGCCTCGTTGGTCTGGGCGGTGAGGAGCGCGAGCTGCGCATCGGAGACTTCGAGCTGTGTGCCGAGCCCTCGGGTGTAGCGCAACGACGCCAGGCTGAATGCCTCATCGGCCTCCTGCGCATTCTGCTGTTGCGCCGCGTAGAACGAACGCGCCCGCTCGAGCTCGGCGCGTGCCTGGGCGACCTCGAGCGCGACCGCTTCGCGCTCCAGCTGGAGCTCGATGTCGGCCACTCTCGCCTGGGCGCGAGCGAGGTCGAAGTTCCCCTTGGCACGCAACCCGTCGAAGATCGGCCAGCTCACGGTGAGGCCGATGAGGCGATCGCTGAACCATCCACCGTTGGAGCACGCACGATCGGGTGCGCTATTCGGAGGGCAGAACGATGAATCGAGCCGCCCGCGATCGGTGGGGAAACCGCTGAGCGGAAAGGCCTGATACCCCACCTGGAGGAACGCCGAGATGGTGGGTAGGAAGTCGGCGCGCGCCACCGAGATGGCGTCGTGCCTCGCCCTCGCGGTGAGCTCGGCGGCGCGCACGGATGCGCGCGTGTCGGTCCCTACCGAGTCGGGTGCCTGGAACGAAGCGAGGACCGCCTGCACCGCGCCCGCGTCGATGGCCGTGGTGAGCGAGACCGGCTGCACGGGCGGGATGTTGAGCAGGCGCTTGAGCTCGAGCATCGCGATCTGGCGATCGGTGCGGGCCTGGATGACGAGCGGCTCCAGGTTGGCACGCTCGACGCGCGTGCGCAGCACGTCGTAGCGCGCCGCGCGACCCGCGGTCTGGAATTGCTCGATCTGGGTGAGACGCGTGGTCGCCAGCGTGAAGTTGGCCGTCTGGATCTCCACCATGCGCGTGGCGAAGAGCGCCTCGAGGTACGCTCGCTGCACGTCGAGCGCGACCTGCGCCCGCACCTCGCCGGCGCTCAGACGCGACGCCTGCCGCAGGCGCGACGCCGCCCGCCACCCGGCGAGCACACGGCCTCCCTGGAAGATCGTCTGCGAGAGGTTGGCGTTCGTGTTGTAGGTGTTCGGCTGATTGAAGATCTGTCCGACGGCCTGACCGCGGGCGTTCTCGTAGACGTGGGTGTAGCTGCTGCTGAGCCGGAGCTGCGGCAGGCCCGTGGCCCGCGCCGTGACGACCTGCGCATCGGCCACATCCACCTGGGCGGCGGCGAGCCGCACCTCGTCGCTGGCGCGAAGCGCGCGCTCCACGGCTTCGTGCAACGACAGGGCGAGAGTGTCGCCGGTCTGCGCGTGTGCGCGAGGCGCAAAGACGGCGAGCGCCGCGATCAGCGCGGCGCGAGTCAGCTGTTGGAGCATGGGCGTTTAATATACGCGTATGGTGGGCTGCGCGTTGCGAGTGGCGGACGGGCCGGGGGTGTGCGGCGCCGGGAAGGGGAGTGAGAGGGGTGACGAGAGTAGAGTGAGTGAACGGGGAGTGACGAGAGTGGAGTGAGTGACAAGGACCAGGGTGAAGAGCGTGAAGTGCGTGATGGGTCTATCACCGCCTCATGCCTCCTCACCCTGGTCCCTGTCACTCACTCCACTCTCGTCACCCCTCTCACTTCCCCCCGCGCTGCTGCTAAGCCTCGTCGCTACTGCTAAGCCTCGTCTATGAATACCAGCGACTGCCGCCTGGACACCACGGTGCGGAGCGCGTCGTAGACCGCCGGGTCGAGGAGCGCGCCGGCGTGGGCGGCCAGGTGCTCGATGGTCTCGTCGGGTGTCATGAGATCACGGTAGGCACGCCTGGCGGTCAGGGCGCTGAAGGCGTCGGCCGCAGCGATGATCCGTCCGCCGATCGAGATCTCCTCACCTCTGAGCCCGCGAGGATAGCCCGTTCCGTCGAACCGCTCGTGGTGATCCTGGATGAACTCGAGCGCGGCGCCCAGATGGTGAAGCGGTGCCAGAATCTCCATGCTCACCCGCACGTGGTCCTTCACGTGCTCGAACTCCTCAGGGGTGAGCGCGCCGGGCTTGTTGAGCACCGACTCACGCGTGCCGATCTTTCCGACATCGCACAGCCGGCCGGCCAGGCGGACGGCCTCGACGGTGTCCACGTCGAGCTGCATCACATCGGCGATCGAGGCCGCGAGCTCGGCCACGCGGTGTGAATGGCCCCGCAGATAGATGTCCTTCGCCTCCATGGCGTTGATCAGCGCCTCGGCGATGCTCACCGTGAGCGAGCGCAGCGCCTGCTGCTCTTGCTCCAGCTCGAAGGTGCGCTGCGCGACTTCATCGCGGATGAGCTCCTCCACCCGCCGATTCTGGATCAGAAGGTCGCGCTTGTGCAGCGCCCGCTCCACTGCGCGCAGGAGGTCGTTCAGCTCCACCGGCTTCATGAGATAGTCGTACGCGCCGCACGACAGCGCCTCGGTCGCCGTCGGCGCGTCGTTCACGGCGGTGATCATGATGACCGCCATGTCCGGATGCCGGGCCAGCGCTTGTGGTAGCATCTCCAGCCCCGAGACGCCGGGCATGCGCACGTCGCACAGCATGAGCGCGTACTCCATCTCGCCGAGCGCCGTGAGCGCTGCCGCCGAGCTGTCCGCTACCTGGACGTGATATCCCCGCGATCGCAGGAACTTCGACAGCGCGATACGGATGCTCTCCTCGTCGTCCACCACGAGAATGCGTCGCGACGGGCCGGAACGCGCCGACCCGAACTCCAGGACGTTGTCGCGGGGGTAAGCAGCCTGAGTCATGCGATGCCCTGCCTGGGTGTGAGCGCCACCGGCGGCTCGGCTGCCGGCAGCGAGATCCGAAACGAGGAGCCGGCGCCTTCGCGGCTCTGCACGGTCAACGTGCCTTCGTGCGTCTGGACGATGCCGTAGCTGACGCTCAGACCGAGCCCGGTGCCTTTGCCGTCAGGCTTCGTGGTGAAGAACGGCTCGAAGATCCGCTTCTGAATCTCCGCCGACATCCCCACACCGGTATCGTTGATCTCGACGACCACGCGCGCTCCTTCGTTGGCGGTCCGGATGGTCAACGTGCGGCGCGAGCCGCCAGTCATGGCGTGCTCGGCGTTCACCACGAGGTTGAGGAGCACCTGCTGGAGCTGCCGGTCGTCCCCTTGCACGGTGCGCAGGTCATGATCGAGCGTCGTCTTCACCGTGATGCCGGCGGTGCGGAGGCCGTACGCGCGGAGCCGCAGCGTCTGCTCGATCAGCTCGTTGATGTCGACCGAGACGTTTCGCGGTCCGGTCTTGCGCGCGAAGGTGAGGAGGTCGCGTATCACGGCCACGGCCCGATCGGCCTCGCGCTTGATGAGCTGCACGGACTCCAGCTGGTCGGTCGAGAGCGTGTCCTCCTGGAGCAATTGCGCGAAGGCCGAGATGCCGGTGAGCGGGTTGTTCACCTCGTGCGCGACGCCGGCGACGAGCTCACCCAGCGCAGCGAGCTTCTCCGACTGCCGGAGCTGCTCGGCGACACGGCGCTCCTCGGTGAGGTTGCGCACGCTGCAGACCTGGCCCATACGCCGGCCATCACCATCGCGAATGGCGCTCACCGTGACCCAGACTGGGAACTCGCTGCCGTCGGCGCGGCGGTGCAGCCGCTCCCCGCTCCATACCCCCTGCTCCTCGATCGTCCGGTGTACGCCATCAATGTCGGCCACGGTGAGCGCCGGGATGGTGAGGACCGAGACCGGCAGACCGATGATCTCGGAGCTGGAATAGCCGTACTCCCTGAGCGCGGCGGTGTTGGCGTACTGGATGATGGCGTCGGGCGAAGCGACGAATACGGGCTGCTTCATCGTGTCGAGCGCCGCTCCCAGCACGCGGAGCTCTCGTTGCTCACGCCGCTCCTCCTCGCGCAGGAGCATGGCGTCGAGCGCCAGCGCCACGGGCGGGGCCAGTCGATCCAGGGTCGCGCTCGCGGCGCGCGAATCGCGCGGATCGGTGGCCGGGGTGACGAGCAGCGCTCCGATGGGGTGACTGTCAGCCGACAGCTGAACCATCAGCAGCGGCTCGTCCAGCAGGGCGTGGGAGAACAGGAGAGGTGACGTCGGACCACTGGTGCCATCTTCTCTGACGACGCGCGTGATCCCTCCATTGTCACCCTCATTACGCCCGGGGAGCGGGATCACGGCGCCGAGAAGCGGGGCAGCCGTTCCGCGGGCCGCGATGCACCGGAGCCCCTCCCGCCCAGGCGTGACCACACTGAGCGCCGATCCAGCGGAGGGGATCACCTGCTCGAGGATGGCGAGCACGGCGGTAGCGGCCTCATCGAGCGTGCCCGCCCGCAACGTGGCTCGCGCGACCGCCGCAACCGCCTCGGCCTGCTCGCGCTCGCGTCGCTCGGCCTCGAACAGACGCGCATTGGCGATGGCGGTACCGGCCTGCCGTGCGATGAACATGATGAGATCGACATCATCCCAGGTGTACGCGTCCTGGCGATACGACTGCGCCTGCAGGACACCGAGCACCTTCTCGCCGTGGGTGACCGGCGCGGAGAGAATGACGGCGACCTGTCGCTCCCCAGCCGCCTCGTGCGCCAGCCCCGTCCAGCCGCGTCCGCTGCGGGCCGCCACGTTGGGGCTGGCCGAGCGAAATGCCTGACTGGTCATCCCTTCACCGAGCGGGAAGTGCGGGAGGAGGCTGCAGTCCATCGCCTCCCCATCGTTGACCACGTGCTCGGGGACGAACACGCCCTCTTCCTCATCGAAGGAGAGCAGCGCGAAGCAGGGCGCGTCGACGACCTTCGCCACCGCTCTGTAGATCTCGCCGTAGAGCGCATCGGGTGCCACGGTGGCCGAGATCGCTTGCTGCACCTGCGCGACCGCGGCCAAACGAGTGGCGCGGCGCTCGAGATCGGCAAAGAGGAGCGCGTTCCGCACCGCGACCGCGGCATGCGTGCTGAAGTCGCAGACGAGCTGCCGCTGCTCGTCGTCGAACGGCTGGATCGTGAGGAAGCGAAGCGAGAGAAGGCCGCGCGGGCGTCCCTCGACTATCAGCGGCAGCACGGCCAGCGACGAGAGTCCCTGCGCGAGGAGCGCGGCGATCACGGGCTCGTCGGCGAACTCGCGGAGGTCCCGGCGGAAGAGCGGCACGCCGCTCCTGACGACGCTGGCGGCGGCGGTGGTCCAGAACGATGAGAGGGCGAGATCCACGTTGGCGCCGCAGCCGGCGCCGTTGCAGAACACGAGTTGGACGCGGCCGTCGGTGGGGTCGGCGAGGTAGATACCGGCACCGTCGGCGCCCAGCGCGGTCCGAGCGACGCGGTCAATGTCGGCGTACATCGCGTCCGGCGTGACGTTGTGCGCGAGGCGGCTGGCCGATGCGGCCAGGACGTTCGCGTGGCGCATCATGCGGACGGACGCGCGATAGAGGCGCGCGTTCTCGATCGCCACCGAGGCGTGGTTGGCGAGCGCGAGCAGGAGCTCCTCGTCGTGCTCGTCGAAGGCGCGCTCCTCGTCGGCGAACACCATGATCGCGCCGAGCACGCGATTGGAGATGAGCAGCGGTGCGGCGATCGCGACCGGGGCTTCGGCGCTGGCCCGCGCCGCGCTCCAGGGCCAGCGCAGTCGCTCGGCTGCCATGTCGCGGGTATAGGCCGGATTGCGCGAGCGGATGCATTCGCCCACGAAGCTCACCTCGAGCGGCACCGCCGTGCCGACGTCCACGCCCGGCGCGAAGCCGCCCACGAGCACCACCTGCTGCTCGTCGAGCATCCACACCTGGGAGCCACGTGCCTGCATCAGCTCCGCCGCGTGGCGGGCGATGAGCGCGAACACGCGGTCGAGCTCGAGGGACTGATTGATGTGGTTGACGATCTCGGCGAGCGCGCGCGCCTCACGAGCGCTGCGCTCGGCGCGCAGTCGAACCTGGTCGTCGCCGGCGTCTGCGGCGGGGAGAGGCGATGGAGAGAGGTAGGCGCGGCTGGTCATGTAGGATGACTCACGGTACGGCGCGACCAGCCGTGTCGAGTGAACGAGCGATTAGCTGAATGAAGGGGTATGCCAGCGGGCTCCGCGGTGCGCGATGCACGTGGTCATCGCACACTGAAAAGACGAATCCGCGGATGGGGGTGTAACGCCGGACGAGGTTAGAGTCCTCTCATCAATCGGCGAACTCCACGCGCACCGGGACCGAGATGATGCCGGCCTCGACGCCCCGGTCGAGCAGCCGGCGCACCGCCTCGCGTCCGCGCTCGCCATAGTCGAGCGTCCATTCGTTCACGTACATCCCCACGAAGGTGTCGGCCCGCTCGCGGTCCATGTCGCGGGCGTAGCGCATGGCGTGGTCGAGGGCTCTGGTGCGATGCTCGAGCCCGTAGGCGATGCTCGAGCGCAGGTGCCGCGAGATGGTGCGCATCAGCGTCTCGCCGAGATCCTTGCGCACGACGTTGCCGCCGAGCGGCAGTGGCAGCCCGGTCTGCTCGAACCACCAGACGCCGAGGTCGGCGACGAGACTCAGCCCACGGTCGGCGTAGGTGAGCTGCCCCTCGTGAATGAGGAGTCCCAGGTCGACGTCGCCGCGCACGACCGCGTCCTCGATCAGGTCGAAGGGGGTGGCGACGGCGACGAAGTCGCGCTCGTACAGTCGGAGCGCGAGGTAGGCGGTGGTGAGGGGACCGGGGATGGCGATTCGCTTGCCCTTCACGTCGGCCTTGTCCATCGGCTCGCGGGCAACGAGACGAGGTCCGTAGCGATCGCCCATCGACGAGCCGTGCGGAAGGAGCGCATAGCGATCGGCGAGGTACGCATACGCGTGGATCGACACCGCACTCACCTCGAGCTCGCCACGGAGCGCGCGCTGGTTGAGCGTCTCGATGTCCTGGATCTCGTGCATGTAGGTGATCCCTTCGGTATCGATCTTTCCGTCGGCAAGCGCCCAGAACATGAAGGCGTCGTCGGAATCGGGGCTGTGGGCGAGACGGATGAGCATCGTTGGGAGGGGCGAAGAGTGATTAACAGTAATCATAGTAATCCTGCACGCTGTAAGGAGACGTAAGTTTGTAAGCGCGCCTCTTACAACCTTTCGTCCCTTTACAGCATGCAGGATTACTGGTAATGACTGTTAATTACTGTTCCCACTCTGCAGTCTCCTCGCCTCTGCCTCGATGTCATTCTGATGTCGCTGGTACTCCGGCAGGCTCTTCGCGCGCTCGGCGTCGAGGGCGGCAAGGAAGCGGCGCTCGAGGTCGCGCGCCCGCGCTTCATCACCGGTCTTGCGGGCCACGTCGGCGCGCAGGGAGAGCGCGAGCAGGTGCGCGGGAGATTGGCGGAGGATCGTGTCGGCCTGCGCGGCGGCAATGTCGTAGGCGCCCGCCACGGCGGCGATGCGCCCCATGTCGTAGCGCGCGTCGTGGTCGATGTCGGGGAGCAGCCGGTAGGCTTCGATGCCCATCTGCGCGAAGAAGCGCACGCTGTCCTGCTTGCCTTCCGAGTCCAGCAGCATGATCCGGTCGAACAACCGGTCGGCGCGCTCGCGAGGCGACATGGCGGAGATGTCGGGTGCACGCGCGGGTGCGCCCATTCCGCGATCGTCGATCCCGGCTTGCGGCAGCGCGTTCAAGGGTGCGTCGAGCGAGGTCGCCGTGCGGGCGTTGAAGCGCTGCGCGGCGACGAGCGCGATGAGCGCCACCAGCGCGATCGCGGCGACGGTCCACGGCAGTGCGGTGGACAGGCCCGCCGACTCCCGGCGTTCACCGCCGGATGTACCCACCGCCGTGCCACATGCGTGGCAGAACCGGGCGCCCGGTGAGAGTGGGCTGGCGCACGCCACGCAGCGCGCGTTGGAGACGAGCGCGCCGCAGTTGGAGCAGTAGCGGCCGCTCGCGGGCGCCGAGCAGGCAGGGCAGGTAGTAGCGCTGGTGGTCGTAGCGGACGGCATGGAGGAAATGTATGCGGCATGCGCGGGGCGCGCAGCGCGGCACGCGCCACGCGCCACGCCCCACGCGCCCCACGCGCACGTCGCGTTGCGTCTCCTCCCAGCGGGGAATAGCTTGGCGCGTCGACACCTACGTCACTTCTGAATCACCGTCTCGAGGGCTGCTTGCCGAACCGCTCGCGTGCCGTGCTGCCGGACCTCACCGGCGTCTCGAAGAAGGACATCCTGGAGCTGGCCGCCAAGCACAACGTGCGGTTTCTGAGGCTCCAGTTCACCGACATCCTGGGCGTCAACAAGAACGTCGAGATCTCCGCGTCGCAGTTCGAGAAGGCGCTCAAGGGCGACATCATGTTCGATGGCTCCTCGATCGAAGGGTTCGTGCGCATCGAGGAGTCGGACATGCTCCTGGCTCCCGACCTGCACACCTTCCGCATCTTCCCCTGGGGTGATCCGGAGAACCGCGTCGCCCGCCTGATCTGCGACGTGTATCTGCCCGATGGCAGCCAGTTTCCGGGCGATCCGCGCGCCGCGCTCAAGCGCCAGATCGAGCGCGCGGCGGCGATGGGGTTCACCATGAATGCGGGGATGGAAGCCGAGTTCTTCATGTTCAAGCTGGGCGCGGAGGACGAGGCGACGACTGTCACCCACGACGTGGGCTCCTACTTCGATCTCACCCCCGTGGACCTCGGTGAGGACGCGCGCCGCGCGATCGTCGACGTGCTCGAGCAGATGGGATTCGAGGTGGAAGCCGCGCACCACGAGGTCGCCCACGGGCAGCACGAGATCGACTTCCGCTACGCCGACGCGCTCACCACCGCCGACAACATCGCGACCTTCCGGTTCGTCGTGCGGAACGTGGCGCGCCAGTTCGGGCTGCACGCGTCGTTCATGCCCAAGCCGATCTTCGGGCAGAACGGGAGCGGGATGCACACGCATCAGTCGCTCTTCCGCAGCAGTGAGAACGCCTTCTGGGATCCCGACGCGCAGTGGGAGCTGTCGGCGGTCGCGCTGCACTACATCGGCGGGCTGCTCCAGCACGCGCGCGGCTACTGTGCCGTGACCAACCCGCTCGTGAACTCCTACAAGCGACTGGTGCCGGGATACGAGGCGCCGGTGAACGTAGCCTGGTCGATGCGCAACCGCTCGCCGCTCATCCGTATTCCCGAGCGCCGCGGCCTCGGCACTCGCGTCGAGCTGCGCATGCCCGACCCGTCAGCGAACCCGTACCTGGCGCTGGCCGTGCAGCTCGCTGCCGGTCTTGCAGGGATCGAGAGCGAGGCCGACTCGCGCGAGCCGGTGAACACGAACATCTGGGAGATGTCGCACCGCGAGAAGCGCCGCCTGCGCATCGACGACCTGCCGTACGACCTGCGCGAAGCCTGCGACGAGCTGGAGAAGGACAAGGTGATCACCGACGCGCTCGGCAAGCACATCACGGCGCACTTTCTGGAAGCCAAGCGGCAGGAGTGGCGCGAGTACATCACCCAGGTGCACCAGTGGGAGCTGGACGAGTATCTGGCGAAATATTGAAAGGCGCGTGGCGCGTGGCGCGTCGCGTGTGGCGCGTGGCGCACGACGCGGCTGACCGAGAGGTGACGATGGAGGACGGACTGAATCGCAGGGCCGAGCGCGACATCCGCTTCCTGAAGGCGTACGCGCTCATCAGCATGCCGGTGTTGCTCGTGCTGGCGGTGGCTGCATTTCAGCGGAGCGAGCAGCCGACGAAGTTCGATGTGATCGATGTCGAGCGCATCAACGTCGTCGACAGGAACGGCACGCTGCGGATGGCCATCGCCAACCGCGAGCGGTTGCCCGATCCGGTGCTGGGCGGCAAGTCGTACCCGTTGCGGAGCGGCTCCGGCGCGGGCTACGCGGGCCTGATCTTCTTCAATAATGAAGGCAACGAGAATGGCGGCCTGATCTATCAGGCCGCGCGCAGCGACAGCGGCTACCAGGCCTACGCCGGCCTCAGCTTCGATCAGTTCGATCAGGACGAGACGGTGACACTGTCGTACGGGGATGACAACGGCGGCCGGCGTGCCGGCCTCACGGTCACCGATCGGCCGAACGTTCCCCTCCAGGTGTACGCCGAGAGCGCGATGGTGATCCGGCAGCTGCCCGAAGGTCCGGAGCGCGATCGGCGCATGCAAGCGCTGCGCGCCGACATGGTGCGACGTGGACTGGGTCCGGCGCGGCGTCTCTATGCCGGCAAGGGAGTCAACAAGGAATCGGTCGTGATGCTCGCCGACCCCCAGGGCCGCACCCGGCTGCGTCTCATGGTCGACTCACTCGGCGCCCAGTCGATCGAATTCCTGGACGAGCGCGGCACCGTGACGTACCGTCTGCCACAGGCGAACCGCTAGGCTATGCAAGGACACCAGGCATCTACCGCGACGAGCCGTGGCTAACCACAGAGGCACGGAGGACACAGAGGATTCACAGAGGGATTCGGATCGGGGAGAGTCCACCGCGCAACGAGCAGGACTGGACCACAGAGGCACCGAGACACAGAGGAGCCACAGGAGAGAGCTCCTCTCGTGCTCGGGTTCCTCTGTGTCTTTGTGTCTCCGTGGTTCAAGCTGCTCGTGGCGCGAGGAGCTCCGTGCGACGAAGGACCCTCTGTGAATCCTCTGCGCCCTCCGTGTCTCTGTGGTTAGCGCGGGCTCGTGGCGATGCACCACGGACCCGTGAGGGGGTACCCAATGAATCACTCGATCGACGAGAAGACGCGCCGCGACGTGCGGTTTCTGAAGGCGTACGCGGTGGGAAGCACGCTCGCGTTCGCGGTGCTGGCGGTGAG
>DATFFQ010000147.1:0-21351 GCA_035249955.1 Gemmatimonadaceae bacterium | reverse complement strand
CGCTATCACGGCGTGACGCTCGGGCTCAAGCGGGTGCTCGACCCCGACTTCCAGTTCCAGCTCAACTACACGCTGTCCTTCGACAAGTCGGACGACGACAACGAGCGCGACCCGTTCAGCTTCCGCTACGCGCGCGCCGATGCGCTGGATCGCGAGTACAACTGGAGCGACCGCGACCAGCGGCACCGCTTCAACGCCTGGGTGCTGGCGCGGATCCCCGGGAACATCTACCTGAACAACCGGATCAGCGCGTACTCGGCGCAGCCGCGCAGTGAGAAGTGCGGCGCCGACAACCGCGGCACCGGTGAGCCCGCGACCGGCCCCGGCGACCGAATCTGTCCCGACGGGAGCATCCTCGAGCGCAACACGATCCGCAAGGAGAACGAGTTCTTCTCGTGGGACCTGCGTATCTCCCGCCCCTTCGAGCTGCCGCGCGGCACGCTCGAGGCCATCGTCGAGATCTTCAACGTGACGGACACCGACAACTTCCGCGATCCGGCCGCGACGTCGCTGCTGTTCAACTTCGACGGCACCATCCGCAGCGGCCTCGGCGACCCGCGGCAGGTGCAGGCCGGCCTCAGGTGGATTTTCTGAGTGGGTCGACGCAACGAGCCCGGGAGCTCCTCGCGCCACGAGCCTCGGCTAACCACAGAGACACGGAGGGCACAGAGGATCCACAGAGGGTCCTTCGTCGCACGGAGCTCCTCGCGCCACGAGCAGCTTGAACCACGGAGACACAAAGACACAGAGGAATCGGAGCAGGAGAGGAGCTCTCTCCTGTGGTTCCTCTGTGTCTCGGTGCCTCTGTGGTACAGTCCTGCTCGTTGCGGCGTGGACTCTCCCCGATCCGAATCCCTCTGTGAATCCTCTGTGTCCTCCGTGCCTCTGTGGTTAGCCATGGCTCGTGGCGGTAAAGCCCGCCCGGATGGTCCATCGCGGTGACCCTCGTCGTCCACGCCGCATGTCTCGGGCTCGTCGTCGTCGATCAGGTCGCGCGAGCCCTTCGCCTCCTCGTCGTCCTCAAGGCGCTCGGGTCGCCGGTGACCTTCAAGCGGGCGTTCATCATCAATGCGCTCGGCGAGGGCGCGTCGTCGGTGACGCCGATGCGGCTGGGTGGGGAGCCGATGCGGCTGGCGGAGATGATCCGCTCGCGCATCCCGGCGGGGGTGGCCGTGGTGTCGATCGGCGTCGAGGTGATGATGGCCTGGCCATTCATCGTGCTCTGCGGCGCCTTTCTGGTCTGGATGTACGCGCCGCGGTGGTGGGAGGCCGTGTCGCCCACGTTGCCCGGCGTGGTCGAGGATGCCTGGCCGTGGGTCGCCGGGGTGGCGCTCCTGAGCGGGGCGGCGATCGTCGCGCTCCGGCGGCTGGCCCCGCACTCGTCAGGCACGCTCATGGGCTCGCTGCGCATGGCGCTCGCCAACGCGCGCCGCATGCCGCCCAAGCTGCTGCTGGCGTCGATCCCCTGCACGCTGCTCAACGTCGCGAGCCGCACGCTCATTCTCGTGGTGCTCGCCTCCGCCGCGCCCGCCCCCGTCTCGCACGGCGCCGTCGCGCTCGGCTCGTACACGCTGCTCTACAGCCAGCTCATCCTTCCCACGCCGTCGGGCGCAGGTACGGTGGACATCGGCTTCCTGGGCGGCGCCGGCGGCTATGTCGGCCAGGGCGCCACACAACTGCTGCTGTTCTGGCGCTTCTACACGGTAGCGCTGCCGATCTCGTTAGGCTTTCTCCTCGCCGCCCACATCTACGGAGGAGCCGTCGTGCGCGCCATGATCCGCTGGCGGACCAGCTAGCCCTGCATCCATCGCGCAACGAACCGCATCCAGAACGCAGGGTGACAGGCATCCAGAACGAAGGGTTACACGGATGAACGCGGATTGAGCGGATGAAAGAGCAATTGCTTGTGGGTGTGGCGCACGGAGCCTCGCTCGCGCGACCCCAACACACTGCCCTTTTGTCCGCCTTCATCCGCGTTCATCCGTGTAACTCTCGTTCTGGATGCCTGTGACCGGGATGCCCGTGACCTGGATGCCTGTGACCAGGATGCCTGTGACCCGGATGTCCGTGACCTGGATGCCAGCCAGTGAAGGGCTCGTTGCGCGATGGATGCACGACAACAGAGTGGGACGAGTTGTAGGTCAAAATGCACCATAGTGGCCAGATACCGACGACCCGTTATACTAGGTGACCGTTTCCGTCATGCTGAGAGACCATTCCCGTCGGGAGAATCGGTGAGCGGTCTGGAGCACCTGTCTTTCTTCGAGGCGCTGGCGGCGATCGATGAGGCGGACCCGAAGTGGCCCGAGCTGCAGAGCGGGCTGCTCACCCTTCGGCTCGTCGACAAGGCCTGGCACGCGCAGCGGTTGGGGGCACGGCTGGAGAGGTGGGAGATCGCGGCGGTGGTCGAGGCCGTGGAGGGGATGGATGAGCGCAACGTCCTCCGCCGGCTGCTGGCGCAGATCGTCAAGCAGATCGCCGACCGCCCGTCCAATCCCGCCGCGGCGACTCCCGGGCTCGTCGCCTACGCGCGGGCGCTCCAGTTCGACGCCGAGTGGAAGCTGGCGGCCGATGTGTACCGTACGGCGCTGGGGTTCGCGCTCGCCTCCGAGAACAACGACCTCGCCGCCGGCGCCTCCGGGCAGCTCGGGTACTGCCTGCGCATGGCCGGCGACCTGGACGATGCCGAGGCGGCGTACGACGAGTCGCGCGCGATCTCACAGTGGAACGACGACGTCGCCGGCGCACTCCGGGCCGACATCGGTCAGGCGAGCATCGCGCTGCACCGCGGCAATCTTCCCGCCGCGGCGGCAATGCTCGATGGTGTGATCGAGGAGGCGCTCAACGCTGAGCTCCCCGACGTGGTGTCGCGCGCGCTCCAGGACCGGGCCGGGGTGGCGGCACGGCGTGGTCGGCTCGACGCGGCGGTGGTCGACGCGTACCGAGCGCTCGAGCTCTGCGAGGATGCCACTCGACGCGACCGTATTCTGGCCGACATCGCCAACCTGCTCGGCATGCTCGGCCATCACCTCCCGTCGCAGCAGGCGTTCCAGGTGCTGGCGCTCACGGCCCAGGAGCAGTACCTGCGCTGGCTGGCGACGGTGAATCTGGTGGAGCTCGCCTCCCTCAGCGGCAGCGAGCCGATGTTCGAGCGCTATCGTCGCGAGCTGGCCGACGCACCGCTGCCGCCGCTGCTCGCGGCGTATCTCCACCTGTACGTGGGGGACGGGAACCGCCGGTTCACCCGGTACGGCGCCGCCCGCGACGCCTACGAGCGCGCCATCGCCGTGGCGCAGGAGCACGACGTGAACGAGGTGCTCATCCGCGCCGAGGTAGCCCTGCGCGAGCTGACCCACACCAGACCCACCGAAGCGCCGGCCGCCGAGCTGCCCTCCCCATCCGTGCAGGACGTGATCGCGGCGATCGGCGCAATGCACGGCGGACTGGGCGCGTAGAACGCCGGGCGTTGAACGCCCGGCGTTCAACGCCTGTGACTAGGGTGACGAGAGTGGAGACTGGGCGCGTAGAGCACCGGGCGTTCACGCCCGGCGTTCAGCGCCTGTGACTAGGGTGACGAGAGTGGAGTGAGTGACCAGGGGCTAGGGTGAAGAGCATGAGGTCAGAGTGACGAGTCCATCACGCCCTTCATGCCCTTCACCCTAGTCGTTATCACTCACTGCACTCTCGTCACTCTCGTCACTTCCCGTTCACTCACTCCACTCTCGTCACCCCTCTCACTCCCCCGCCCTCAGGTCCCCGACCCCGAGAACACTCCCGCGTTGGGCCGCGGGCTCTTGCTGGAGGACGGGCCGGTGGGGTTGGAGCAGGCGGCGCTGAGGGCCAGGGTGGCGAGGGTGAGGAGGAGGGCGATTCGGCGGGTCATGGATGTCTCCGGGGCAGGAACGGAGGGAAGGTGCTTCGTGGTGCCCCGAAGCTACGCTGGCTAATTCCCTGCGAAATACTCATTTTGCGGCGCTACGTACCACTTTTGCGGCGCCAGAGCGGAGTCCTCTCAGCCCATGCAAATCGCCGCCTGCCTCTCGGCACCATTGCTCACAACGCTCCGCGTGGCCGTGATGGGGGACGAGGCCGTGATCCTCACCCCCACCCGGCATGGCCTTGCGGACATCTTTCACCGGCGCGCGGCGGACGTCTTCGTGGTCGAGCCCAGCGACGTGGTGCGCCGCGAGTTTCCCGGGCTCCTCGAGCTCATCGGGATGCATCCGGATACGCCGGTGGTCGTCTACACCCTCATCTCGTCCCAGGCGATGCGCGGCACGGTCGAGTTCGCCCGCGCCGGGATCCGGAACGTCGTGCTCAAGGGGTTCGACGACACGCCGCAGCGCTTCTCGGCACTGCTCGAGGAACTGGCCGGAGGCCGATGGGAGTCACCGCTGTTCGACGCGCGCGTTCGGCCGCACCTGGGCCGCGCGCCCGAGCCGCTGAGCAGCGCTGTCGAGCGGCTGTTCCGCTTTCCTCGAGACTTCCACGATGTAGACGATCTGGCCCGCGTCGCGGGCATGCATCGCCGCAACGTGGAGCGCGGACTCGGCCGAGCCGGGATCGGCTCGGCGAAGCGATTGGTGGTGAGCGCTCGCGTGGAGCGCGCGCATCACCTGCTGCGCCGCCGGCGCGTGAGCGTCCGCGAAGCCGCGAAGCGGCTGGGTTACGCGAGCACGCGCCTCTTCGCCCGCCAGGTCCGCTGGGCGACGGGCCGCTCTCCTGTAGACATTCGACAGGTCGCCACGGACGAGCTCGTCGAAACGCTCTCTACCCGCCTAACGACGTCGCGCAACTCGCCTTCGTAGGGCAGTTGTCGTCGTTACCCTCGTCGCTCGCCTCACTTGACCAGAACGATCTCGATCGGCGCCCCGGCCACGGCGATCTTCGCCAGCCGGTGCGGGGCGGCTGTCGTGACGTAGAACGTCGACGGGCGCTCACCGCCGGTGACGTCGACCTTGTACACCTCCAGCGCGCCCGCCGGAACGGTGATCGACTCGGTGCCGGACACCGCGAGCGTGAGCTGTTGCAGGTTTCCCTGTCCCGACCTGAACACCGGCAGCGTGAACTTCGCCGTCGGCGACCACTCGAGGGCGGGGAGGATCGCGAGGAGGGCGTTGTCGTCCAGCACGCCCGGCGGCACCTCGGCGTCCACCGTGATCGGCTGGAGGCCCTGAGGGGTCGGCGAGATCGCCGAGCCCCTGGCGCGCCCGCCGGCGTAGGTGACATCGATCTTCACGTCCTGCCCCTGCACCTTCCCCGTCTGCTTCACCGTCCGCATCTCGATCTCGTCGGTAAACGTCACCGTCGTGGTCTGCTGGGCGATCGGTCCGATCACCGACTCGTCGGTGAACGTGAAGCCGCTGTCGGTCTTCGCCAGCGTCGAGCGCTGCCAGCCGAACGGATTGCCCTGCACCATCACCGTGAAGCTGTCGGTCCGGGCCACCAGCTTGCTCATGTCGAGGTCGAGCGCCGCGGCCTTGATCACCAGGTCGTCGGGCGTGAGCGGCTCGCCCTCCACGCTCACCATCCGCACCGGCGCGATCTTGCTCAGCCCCTGATAGATCTTCGCGCCGTCGCCCACCACGGTGATCACCGCGGCGTCCGGCCGGGCGATTACGCGGGCCGCAGCCTGTAGCTGCGCCGGTGTGATCGCGGCGAGACGCGTGCGATACGTGCGCAGGTAGTCGGCGGGGAGGCCGAGCAGCTTGGCCTGGCTCACGGCGTTGGCGACCTGTGTGGCGGTCTCGATGGAGAGCGGGAAGCTCCCCACGAGCGCGCCCTTGGCCGCTTCCAGCTCCGCCGCGGGTACCGGCTCGCGCCCGATGCGGCGGAGCTGGCCCAGCATCTCGACCAGCGCCGAATCGGTGACTTCGGTGCGTACCTCGGCGCTGGCGACAAAGTGCCCCAGCCCCTTCGGCCGCTCGATCTGGGAGTACGAGCCGTACGTCCACCCCTTCTGCTCGCGCAGGATGGTGAAGAGCCTGGCGTCGGCGCCTCCGCCCAGCACGCGGTTGGCGACCGCCGCCGCGTAGTACCGCGGATCGGCCGGCGTGAAGGTGGTGTTGCCGACGAGGATGTTCGACTGCACCGAGCCGGGGCGGTGGACGAGGGTGATCTCGCTGCGGGAGCGAGCGGGCGGGGTGGGGAATGCCGCGGCCGCGGCCGGCGCTCCGCTCCACTGACTGAGCGCCGACGTGGCCAGCGCGCGGGCGCTGTCGAGGCTGATGTCTCCGGCCACGACGAGCAGCGCGCGGGCCGGCCGGAGCCGCGCCCGCTGGAACGCCACGAGATCGGCGCGCGTGATCGCGCGCACCGATGCGGCCGACGGGCGCCGTGCATACGGGTGCTGTCCGTACAGCGTGCGCGCGAAGTAACGCTGCGCCAGCGCGGCCGGCTGCGACTGCTCGAGCTGCAGCGCGGTGAGCGTTTGCGTGCGCAGCAGCTCCAGCTCCGACTCGGGGAAGGTCGGGCGGACCACGGCATCGGCCACGAGCTCGAACGCCAGCGCCGCGTTAGGCGACAGCACGTCGCTGCGGACGGTGAGAAAATCGTCATCGACGAACGACACCAGCGTGCCGCCCACCCCCTCGATGGCGGCGGCGATCTCCTCGGCGCTCCGGTCTCCCGCGCCCTTGGTGAGGAGCTGGGCGACCATCGCTGCCTGCCCCTCCTTGCCGCGCGCATCGTAGGCCGAGCCGGCGGGGAGGGAGAGCGTCACCGAGAGCACTGGCTGCTCGTGGCTCTCCACGACGACGAGGCGCACGCCGTTGGCGAGCGTAGCTTCCTGGAAGGGAGGGAACTGCGCCGGCTTCACCGGCGCCGCCGGCGGTGGCGACGTGGGATAGTCACCCGTCTGCGCCACGAGCGCCCAGGGCGACAGGCCAAGCGCCGCGACGCCCGCGACGAGAGCGAATCGGTGTCTCATGACGCTGTCTCCGAGCTCACGTACAGAATGAGCGAGTTTGCCGGAACGAGGTACTTGGCGGCGACGCGCTTGATGTCGTCGGGCGTCACCTTCATGTAGCGATCGAAGTCGCTGTTCACCGCTTCGGTATTGCCGAGGAAGAGCGTGGCGGCCTGGAGCGCCTCGGCCACGCTGAGCGCGCGCTGGCGCTCGTTGATGCGGTCGGACCGGTAATTGTTCTGGGCCTTGGTGAGCTCCTCGGCGGTCACGCCGCCGCCGGCAATGCCGGCGATCTCGGCGGTGAGGAGCTTGTCGAGCGAGTCGGGAGTGACGCCCTGGTTCGTGACGCCTAACGCGACGAACAGGCCCGGTCCGCGGCGCGGACCGAACGGATTGAGCGACGCCTGGACCACGGCGGCGGCTTTCGCATCACGGGCGAGCTTGCGATTCAGCCGCGAGCTCTCGCCCTGACCGAGGATCGTCGCCAGCAGGTCGAGCGCCGGCGTGTCGGCATGATCGTAGGCCGGCACGCGGTAAGCGTGCAGGACCGCCGGGACGGTGGCCTTGTCGTCGTGGACCGCCTTTTTCTTCTGTCCGGGGCTGAAGGGCTGATTGCAGGTCACCGGCGGTGGGTCCTGCCCGCGCTGAATGCCACCAAAGTATTGCTGGATCAGCCGTTTCGTCTCGGCGGGATCGAAGTCGCCGACGACGGTGAGCGTCGCGTTGTTGGGCGAGTAGTAGAGATCGAAGAAGGCCTTCACGTCTTCCGTCTTCGCGGCGTTCAGGTCGTCCATCGAGCCGATGATCGAGCGTGCGTACGGGAGACAGGTGGCCGAGTCGTACAGCGCCGGCGTCTCATCGATGAACGCCTTCACGTAGGGGACATTGTCGACGCGCAGGCGCCGCTCCTCCTTTACCGTCTCGCGCTGGTTGGTGAAGTTGGAGTCGGTGATGGCGAGCGACCGCATGCGGTCGGCCTCGAGCCAGAGCCCCAGGTTGAGCCGGTTGGACGGCAGCACCTGGAAGTAGTTGGTGCGGTCGGTCTGGGTGGAGCCGTTCACGTCGCCGCCGGCGCGCTCGACGAGCTGGAAGTGCTCGCCCTTCTTCACATGCTGCGAGCCCTGGAACATCATGTGCTCGAACAGGTGGGCGAAGCCGCTGCGACCCGGGCGCTCGTCGCGCGACCCCACGTGATACCAGACATCCACCGCCACCACCTGCGCCGAGTGGTCCTCGGCGAGAATGACGGTGAGCCCGTTGTCGAGCTTGTACGTTTCGAAGGCGATCTTGCCGGGAGTCTGCGCCTGGACCGCGCCGCTCGCGCAGACAACGAGCGCCATGGCGAGGAGGCGCCAGGAAGGGAAGGACATGACGTGTGGGAAGCCGAAAGTGTGAGTAGCGGCAGCGAGCGTTTGCGCGGCCTGGGACGTGCTGCAGCTCAATATAGAAGGGGATTAGAGATTGGGGACTGGGATCAGCCGCCGCTGAGTTTCGAGTCCCCGTGCCCCATCGCTCGTCCCTTGGTCCCCGATCGCCAGTCCCAAGTCTCTAGTGCCTAGTCCCTAATCCCTGGTCCCCAATCTATGAGATGGTCCTGGCGCGTGGGGCGCCTGTTCGGCATCGGCATTCACATTCACGCCACCTTCCTGCTCCTGCTGGTGTGGGTGGCGGTGGTGAACTACCAGCAGGGGCAGTCGGTGGCGGCCGCGATCTCCGGGGTGCTGTTCATCCTCGCCGTGTTCGCGTCGGTCGTGCTGCACGAGCTGGGGCACGCGCTCACGGCGCGCCGCTTCGGGGTCGGGACGCGCGACATCACGCTGCTCCCGATCGGCGGTGTCGCCCGGCTGGAGCGCATGCCGACCGAGCCCAAGCAGGAGCTGCTCATCGCCCTGGGCGGACCGGCGGTGACGCTGGCGATCGCGGCGGTGTTGTACCTGGCGCTCGCGGGCACCGGGATGCCGGAGAGCACGAGCATCGCGCCGAGCGCGGTGGTGCCGTTCTTCGCGCGACTGATGCAGGTGAACGTGGTGCTGCTGCTGTTCAACATGCTGCCGGCCTTCCCCATGGATGGTGGGCGTGTGCTGCGCGCGGCGCTGGCCATGAAGCTCGGCTTTGCCCGCGCCACCGACGTGGCGGCGCGCTTCGGGAAGGGGTTCGCGCTGCTGTTCGCCATCGCCGGCCTCTTCTGGCTGGGGAATCCGTTCCTGGTGTTCATCGCGCTCTTCGTCTGGCTGGGGGCGGCCGGCGAGGCAGCGATGGCGCAGACGCGGCTGGCGCTCGACGGCGTGCCGGTGAGCGAGGTCATGATTACCGATGTGCGGACGCTCACGCCTAACGAGCCGCTCAGCGCCGCCGTCTCGCACGTGCTGGGCGGCTTTCAGCAGGACTTTCCGGTGGTGGAGAACGGGACCGTCGTGGGAGTGCTCACGCGCGCCGATCTGATCAAGGCGCTCACGCAGCACGGTCCCACGTTGCTGGTGAGCGACGCCATGCAGCGCGACTTCCGCACGGCTGACGAGCGCGAGCTGGTGGACGACGCCTTCGCGCGCCTCCAGGGCTGCAACTGCCACACGCTCCCGGTGGTGCGGAACGGCCAGCTGGTGGGCGTGATCACGAGCGAGAACATCGGCGAGTTCATGATGCTCCGCTCCGCCGTCGCCGGGCGCGGCTGACCCATCGCGCAGCGAGCCTACCCAGGCAGTCGCTATCGTCCACCCCTCAGCCGCTCCGGGGTTGAGAAGGCATCTCAACTAGACTTGACGGCTAGGGGCCCCTGGCTGTAGTCTCTCCGGGACGGAGTTGAGACGCATTCTCATCTAGTTAATTCCGACATGAAAACTCCCGTATCCCGCCGCCTCTCTGTGCTCGTGCTGGTTTGCGCAGCAGTCACGATCTTCGGCTCTCCGGCCGCCGCCATGAATGCGCCGATCGCGACTCCCGTCCAATTCCCCTCGGTTCGCTCGGACACCACCCGGCAGATTCGGTTCGCCATTCCAGCCGGGTCGCTGGCCGACGCTCTGGTCACCTTCAGCCGCCAGAGCGGCATTCACGTCGAGTTCGACCCGGCGGAGCTCACCGGCGTGCAGGCCAACGCGGTGTCGGGATCCCTCACGGCGCAGGCGGCGTTGCGCATCCTGCTGGCGGGCGCGGACGTCAGGGCGCGATTCCGCAGCGCCGAGTCGGTGATGATCGCGCGCGCGACACGCGATGGCGCCTCGCAGTCGCTCGCACCGATTGTCGTCACCGCCGATGCGGCGCGACGGGCGGGCTACGTGGCGCCCCGAACGGTGACCGCGACGCGCACGAACGCCCTCATCCGCGATGTGCCGCAATCGATCACCATCGTCGGCCGGGCGCTCATCGCCGACCAATCGATGCAGAGCATGGCCGACGTCGTCCGCTACATTCCCGGCGTCACGATGGGCCAGGGTGAAGGGCACCGCGACGCGCCGACGATCCGCGGCAACAGCACGACCGCCGATTTCTATGCCGACGGCGTACGCGACGATGCGCAGTATCTGCGCGATGTGTACAACGTCGAGCGCATCGAGGCGCTGAAGGGTGCGAACGCCATGGTCTTCGGCCGCGGCGGCGGCGGCGGTGTGATCAATCGGGTGATGAAGGAAGCGGAGTGGGCGCCCACGCGAGCGCTCACCGTCGAAGGAGGGTCCTACGAGCATCGGCGGACCACGCTGGATGTGGGTGACGGACTCGGCGGGAATTTCGCCGCGCGGGTCAACGGCATGGCGGAGGATTCCCGCTACTTCCGCGACGCCACGGAGCTCGAGCGCTACGGCATCAATCCGACGGTGGCGCTCATCGCCGGTGGAATGCTGGTGCGTGCCGGCTACGAGTACTTCGCCGACCGCCGCACGGTGAACCGAGGGATTCCATCCTTTGACGGAGCACCCGCGCCGGCACCGATCGAGACGTTCTTCGGTGATCCGAACGCCAGCCACTCGCGAGCCTACGTGCACTCCGCCGGCGTCACGATCGAGCGCGGCTCCACCGGAACCGTCATGCTCCGCAACCGCACACGCTTCGTGCAGTACGACAAGTACTACCAGAACGTCTTTCCTGGTGGAACCGACGAGGCCGGGACGAGTGTAGCGCTCGCGGCGTACAACAGCTCGACCGACCGCCGCAACCTGTTCAACCAGACCGACCTCACCCGCACCTTCGGCAGCGGGTGGCTGCGCCAGACCGTGCTCGTCGGCGCCGAGCTCGGACGACAGACGACCGACAACTTCCGCAGGACGGGCTTCTTCAACGGGACGGCGACCGAGCTCTCCGTGCCGTTCGACCAGCCGACCGTCTCACCGGCGATCGAGTACCGGCAGAGCGCATCCGATGCCGACAACCGCGTCGAGGCGACGACAGCCGCGGTGTACATCCAGGACGAGGTCGCGCTCGGCTCGAGCTGGCAGGTGATCGCGGGGCTACGGTACGATCGATTCGCGCTCGACTTTCACAACCACCGCAACGACTCGCAGCTCGAGCGCGACGACGAGATGCTCTCGCCGCGCCTGGGCGTGGTATTCAAGCCCATCGAGCCGATGTCGATCTACACCTCCTACACGGTTTCGCATCTGCCGAGCTCCGGCGACCAGTTCGCGTCGCTCAACGCGACGACCCAGACGCTCGAGCCGGAGCGGTTCATCAACCGTGAGATCGGGCTGAAGTGGGACGTGCGTCCCGATCTCTCCATCGCCGCGGCGCTCTACCGGCTCGATCGAACCAATACCGCCGCTCCCGATCCGAACGACGTGACGCGGATCGTGCAGACCGGACGCCAGCGCTCGACCGGCCACGAGATCACGGTCACCGGCAATGTCACCGCCGACTGGCAGGTCGCCGCCGGCTACGCGTCGCAGCGCGCTACCATCCGCAGCCGTACATCGGCGGCGGCACCAGGGGCGGCAGCGCCACTCGTGCCGCGGCAGACGCTCTCGGTGTGGAATCGCTATCGGCTCACGCAGCGCATCGGTGCGGGTGTCGGCGTGATCCACCAGACGAGGATGTACGCGGCGATCGACAACAGCGTGACGCTCCCGGGCTTCACGCGCGTGGACGCGGCGGCGTACCTGACCCTCACGCGTACGCTGCGCGCGCAGGTCAACGTCGAGAACCTGTTCGACGAGCGGTACTATCCGACGTCGCACGGCAACAACAACATCATGCCTGGAGCGCCCCGGTCAGTTCGGTTCTCGCTGACGGTTACACCGTAGGGTGCCAGGCGCCGGTGCGGCACCGGCGCCACATCTGGCACTCAATTTTCCACCCTTCGGGTTTCTGCCGAAACCCACTGCCGCGTCCTCGTCAGGCATTTCGTCCGCGGCACTCGGCGCCGTCGGGCGAAGTGCCTCCACGAACAGCGGCTCGACCGAATTCACTCGGACAATCTGACGACGCCTCTCCCACGATGAGCGGTCTCTAAGACGCGGCCCAAGCGGTGCAATGGGGTTGGCCAGCCGGCGAACCGCGCCGGCACCGGGACCTCAGGGAGAGACCATGTACCGCATGCGGCTTCATGCCAGGCTGCTGATCGCGCTCCTCGCGCTCACGATCACGTCGTGCGCACCGGACTCGGCGACGGCGCCGGCGAACGACGGGGATATCGCTTCCGTGCTTCAGGCGCGGGGCGCGGAGGAGGCGCAGCTCCAGCTCATCTATGAAGCCGAGCTCGAGCGCACGCGCCTCGAGGCTGAGCTCAGTGCCCGCATCTATGACTCGTTAATGGTGGTCGACCAGCAGCAGGCCGCCGGCGATCTGCTGGGCCCCATCGGCGGGCTGCTATCGCAGGTGACGGGGCTGCTGCTCTGCAAGCCGCTCCCGTATGCGTCCACCGTCAAGATCGTCGGACGCGAGGGGGGCACGATCAACGTCGGCCCGCACACGCTGACCATTCCGCGCGGAGCGCTCAAGAAGAATACGGTCATCACCGCCGAGGTGCCGGCCAGCCGCGCGGTCACCGTTCGCTTCTCGCCGCACGGGCTCGAGTTCCAACAGTCGCCGACGCTCACGCTCAGCTACGCGCACTGCAAGAGTCTGCCGCTCCTTCCGAAGCGCATCGTCTACACGAACGAGCTGCTGAAGATTCTCGAGAACCTGCTGTCACTCGACATGCCGCGTCAGAAGAAGGTGCAGGCCGAGATCGACCACTTCTCGCGGTACGCCGTCGCCTTCTGATCGTGCCGAACACGCTCTTCCTCGCCGCGTCGCGGCCGAGCTCGCAGTCGGGGCTCGGCCGCGCCGGCCATCTGTTACGCGACGCGCGCGAGCACGACCGCGCCGGCCGCGTGACGGATGCCGTTCGCGCGTACGAAGCGGCGATCGACTGCGCCGAGCAGGAGGATGACCGGCCGGTGCTGGCGGAAGCGCTGCGCCGGCTGGGGGTGATTCACCATCGCGGTCACAACGTGAGCGCGGCGCGCGAGGCGTGCGAGCGCAGCCACCGCGTCGCCATCGCAGCCTCCGACAACGTGCTGGCGGCGGAGGCGCTCAACGCGCTCGCCGGCATCGACTTCGAGCGCGGAGGGATCGACGACGCGCGCGCCACCTTCCAGCGCGCGCTCGCGCTCGGCGCCGAGTGTCCCCAGCTGCGCGGGCGCATCGAGCAGAACCTTGGCATCCTCGCCAACATCCAGGGCGATCTGTCGGCGGCGCTCGGCCACTACAACCGATCGCTCGAGGCGTTCCGCAGCGCCGGCGACGAGCACGGCTGCGCGATCGCCTACCATAACCTCGGCATGATCAGCGCCGACCGGAAGCTGTGGAACGACGCCGATCGCTTCTTCGACGAGAGTCGCAAGATGGCCGAGGCCATCGGCGACGTGCACCTGCGCGCGCTCTGCCTGCTCAACCACACCGAGGTATTCCTGGCGCGGCAGCGCTACGAGGAGGCGCGTGAGAACGCCGAGGAGGCGCTCCGCATCTTCACCCAGCTGGGCGCCGACCTGGACAAGGCCGACGCGTACAAGGTAATCGGCGTCGTCTATCGCGAGACCGGACGTCCGGTGCTCGCCGAGGCGCGCCTGCGCTCGGCCATCGAGCTGGCGGTCACCGGCGGCTCGCTGCTGAGCGAGGCCGAGGCGTCGCGCGAGCTGGCGCGGCTGTACCAGGACCAGGGTCGCAATCAGGACGCGCTCAAGCTGCTCAACGTGGCGCACCGCCTCTTCGGCCGCCTCGATGCGCGCGTCGACCTGGTGGACATTGCCGCCAAGACCGCCGACCTCGAGGGTGCGTACCTGGCGATCGTGCGGAACTGGGGTCAGTCGATCGAATCGGCCGACAGCTACACGCACGGGCACTGCGAGCGTGTGGCCACCTATGCCGTCGCCGTGGCGACGGCCCTGGGCCTCGACGAGAGCGAGCAGACGACGATTCGCCTCGGCGCGTACCTGCACGACGTGGGGAAGGTGCGGATCCCGCACGAGATCCTGAACAAGCCGGGGAAGCTGACGCGTGAGGAGTTCGAGATCATCCAGATGCACCCCATCTACGGTCTGGAGCTGCTGGCCGGTCTCGAGTTCCCGTGGGACATCAAGCCGATCATCCGCTGGCACCACGAGCGCCACGACGGCACCGGTTACCCCGACCGCCTGCGCGGTGACGAGATCCCGTTAGGCGCGCAGATCATCTGCATCGTCGACGTGTACGATGCCCTCACCACGACCCGCAGCTACCGGGCGGCGATGACCAGGGAGGCGGCGCTGGCGGAGATGGAGGCGTGCAGGAGATGGTGGAGAGCGGACGTCTACTCGGCTTTTTCGGCGGTAATGAGGGAGGAGGGTCTGGAGTAGGGCCGACTGGCGAGGGCCGGGGGTGATTTCCAGCGATGGACCTGGAGGCCCCTCTGTTTGGCCGGGTAGCAACGGACTAACGGTAGTAACTACCAGTAATTCAGTACTGAATAAGAGAGTAAGAGCGTAAAGGGGCACACCCTTCGGCTCTTACTCTCTCACGCAGCACTGCATCACTGGAAATCACTACCGTGTCCATCGCTACTCGGCCCAACGAACGGCTTGGTCCGTTTTTAGTCCGCACGGAGTCCCAGGGTGTCGGAGGGTACTACCGTCGCCTCTTTACGGGCTGTCAGGGAAGTCGTACGCTAGAGCCGCACGAAAACGCGCCACGCGCTTCGCGCGCGACGCGCTACGCGGCGTCCTCTCGAGGAGGGTGAGCAATGAAGAGCTCAGCGCGTATCGGCGGCCACCCGATCCATCCGATGTTGATCCCTCTGCCGCTCGGCCTGTGGACCGCGAGCGTCATCTTCAACCTCCTTGGCGGCGCCATGAACGTGTACGTGCTGCACACGGTCGCCTACTTCACGGCGCTCGCGGGGTGTATCGGCGCCTTGCTGGCCGCCATTCCCGGGACGATCGATCTCTTCGCCGCGATCCCGAGCGGAACGAAGCCGAGAAGCATCGCCACCACCCATGGGCTGATCAACCTGCTCGCGCTCGCTCTCTTTCTCGTGAGCCTGTGGCTGCGCCCGTCGCCGTCGAACATGACCTACGGCGCCTACTTCACCGCCATCGCGGGGTTCGTCGCCATCGGCATCTCGGGCTGGCTCGGCGGCGACCTCGTCTACAAGCACCGCGTCGGCGTCGAAGAACCCACGGAGGCACGATGATCGGCGTCGTTCGCATCGGCGCGCTCGTGATGCTCGCGGCGGCGCTCAGCGCGCGGACCGCGATGACCCAGGAACCGAAGGGCGGGCAACGCCCGGAGATCGAGTTTCTCACCCCGTACGGCCCGCCCACCCGCCCCTTCTCACCGGCGGTGCGGGTCGGGAATCTGATCTTCCTCTCCGGTCAGATCGGCGTGCGCGCCGACGCCGGCGGCACGCTCGTCCCCGGTGGCATCAAGCCCGAGACGCGCCAGACGCTCGAGAACATCCGTGACGTCCTCCAGCGCGTCGGCTCGTCGATGGAGCGCGTGGTGAAGTGCACGGTGATGCTCGCCGACATGGCCGAATGGGGAGCGATGAACGAGGTGTACGCGACGTTCTTCCCGACGAACAAACCCGCACGCAGCGCGCTGGGCGCCTCCGGCCTCGCCCTGAACGCGAGGGTCGAGATCGAGTGCATCGCGGTAGCGGGATAGGCGGTAGGGAAGGTACGGGGCGGCTGTAAGGTGAGAGGGGTGACGAGAGTGGAGTGAGTGACAACGACTAGAGTGAGGCGCATGAAGCCGGTGATGAACCCATCACCCCATCTCCTGCCCTTCACCCTGGTCGTTGTCACTCACTCCACTCTCGTCACTCTCGTTACAGCCTCGCCCCCTAATCCCCCGCGCTCG
Source organism: Gemmatimonadaceae bacterium (assembly GCA_035249955.1). Classification (GTDB taxonomy): domain Bacteria; phylum Gemmatimonadota; class Gemmatimonadetes; order Gemmatimonadales; family Gemmatimonadaceae; genus DATFFQ01. The sequence continues at coordinate 5,141 of DATFFQ010000147.1, read as the reverse complement.
TCCTCTCCAGCCGCTCCAGCTCGGCCCTCACGTGCTCCACGTCGCGCCTGAACTCGGGGGCGGGGTTAGCGCGCAAGGTGAGATAGTGGCGGTAGGCCTCGATCGCCGCGTCACGGTCGCCGGCCAGGGCCGCGAGACGGCCCTCCTCGCGCAGGAAAGTGGAGAGGTACGCGGGGCGCGTGAGGAAGTAATCGCGCCGGCGTACCGCGGCCAGCGCGCCACGCACGTCGCCCTGCTTCTCTTTCAGGCGGGCGAGGGTGAGGTTGCCGATGTCCTGAATGCCCCCGCCGGGGCCCGTGCGCATCAGCGAGTCGAGGCGCGTGGCGTGCACGGCGGCGTCGGGACGGCGCGCCATCGAGGCCAGCATCGCCTCGAACAGGATCTGCCAGTGCGATCCCATCCGAACCGCCAGATTTCCATCGCGCTCACGGGTGATGGCCGCCAGCGTCGCGAGCGTGCGCCGGGTGGTGCTCGTGTCCTCGCGCGCGACGACCTTCCACAGCTCCAGCAGCGCGAGGTCCACGTAGTAGCCCAGCCGGTACACGCTGTCCGCGGGAATCGGCGCGCTGGTGGTGCGCGTGATCTCGCGGATGGCGGCGACGGCGGCGCTGGTGTCGCCATCCCAGAAGAGAGCGTCGCGCACGTGCTCGCGCAGGCGGGTGCGCGGTGCCTGGGCGATGTTCTGCCATTCCAGCATCGCGGTCACGGCCCGTTCGGGGTGCCCCGCGTTGAGCGCGAGGTCGTGCGCCGTCATCAACACCGCCATCCGTTCGGGTCTGGTGAGCTCCCTCCGCATGCTCGTCTGCAGCGCAGCCTCCGCGTCGGCCAGCGGCAGACCGTCGAGCTGGCTGATGTGGCGGATCGTGTGCAGGCTCACCTCGCTCATGGCCTCCCACCGCTCGTCGAGCATCTCGCGCACGCGACGGTCGTCGAGTGCCACGGCCATGCGCCACCGCACGCCGGCGGCGTTCTCGCTGGCCGAGTCGAGGCGCAGATACATCTCCCCGAGTCGCCGCACGGCAGCCGTGTCGCCCGCGCGCGCCTCGAGCATGGTGAGATGCTCGATCGCCGGCGAGAACGCCGAGTCGAGCGCGATTGCGCGCCGCAGCGCCTCGGCCGCGCGGGCATGGGCATCGGGAATGTCGAGCATCATCCCGAAGTGGAAGAGCCCGTCACCCAGCTCGAACCACGCCTCGGGCCGATCGGGGGAGAGCGCCAGGTAGCGCTGCCGTGCCGCGTGCGTCTCGGCGAACGAGGACACGCCCGGGAAGTTCGGACCGGCGGTGGCGTCGAGCAGCGCCCGATCGCGAACGCTCAGGCGGTCACGGTATTGCCACGCCGTGGTCATCCCCCGTAGCCGTGCCGCCGGATCGCCGTACCATCCGCTGGCCTGCGCCAACCCCAGCGCGGCAAGCGCGAACGTGGAGTCGGTGGCCAGCGCCCGATCGTACTCGCTCGCCGCCACCCGGTAGTGCGCCTTCCGGTAGTGAGCCTGTGCGCTGAGAAAGGCGCGCAGCGCCGGCAGCGACGTGCTCGTGAGCGACGAGAGACGCTCGGCCTGCCCCGCGCCTAACGCGAGCAAGCGGGCCGTGAGCTGATCCACGAGCTGGGCGAGGCTGTCGGCCGGTCCCGTCACGCTGGCCTGCGCCTGCGCGCGACCATCGCGCACCCGCAACAGGGAGGCGTTGAGCACGAGCCGGTCGGGCGTGCCGCCGATGTCGCCCTGGAGCAGCTGCCCCGCGCCGAGCTCCTCTGCCACATCGAGGGCCTCGGCACGCGGGAGGTCGGCCGTGTCCGAGCCTGCCACACGCCGCCAGGCGCTGAGGAGCGCACGCGGGTCGGCCGAGCGCGGACCGCCGTCGCCGGTGAGCTTGGTGGCGAGGAGGTCGACCATCCCCTCGCGCAGATAGCGGAGCGACGGGTCGGCGCCGGTGATGCGGAATGGAGCGATCGCCACCACGCTCTCGTCCACCGGCGGGGTTCGCGGCCACGCCATGTACAGCGCGACGCCAACGACCGCCGCCGTGCCCAGCGTGCCGAGCACGGTCTTGACGGTGCTTCGCGTGTCGCGACCGGTGCCTAACGAGACGACGGTGCCTTCACCCGGCGTGACGAGGGACTCCAGCGCCTGGCGGACGTCCGCCGCCGTCTGCGGCCGGTCGGCCGGTCGCTTCTCCAGGCAGCGCATGATGAGCACGGCCAGCGCCGGCGGGATGTCGGAGCGGAGCTGCGCGATGGGGGTCGGGCGCTCGGCCAGGTGCGCCGCCAGCACCTCGTGCCTGGCCCGGCCGCTGAACGGCGGCGCGCCGGCCAGCAGCTCGTACGCCAGGACGCCGAATGCATAGATGTCGGCGCGATGGTCCGTGGACGGATCGCCCGCCGCCTGCTCCGGGGCCATGTAGGCCGGCGTGCCGATGGCGATGCCCTTGCCGGTCTCGGTGGTGTGCGCACCGGTGCGCGGAGCCCCGCGCACGTCGGCATCGCTGAGCGCCTTGGCCACGCCGAAGTCGGTGACGACGGCGTGCTGCCGGCTCATCAGGATGTTGTCGGGCTTGATGTCGCGGTGCACCACGCCGCGCTCGTGCGCGTACGCGAGCGCGTCGATGACGTCGTGCAGAATGCTGATCGTCTCGGCGACCGAGAACCGCTCACCGGCCGCCAGGCGCGAGCGCAGCGACTCCCCGTCGATGAAGGGCATCGTGTAGTACGGGATGCCCTGCGTCTCGCCGGCGGCGTGCACCGGGACGATGTGCGGATGCTGGAGCTTGGCCGCGACCATCACCTCGCGACGGAAGCGCTCGATGTTGAGGCCGGCCAGGTCGGGCGAGAGGACCTTGACCACCACGTCGCGGCCGAGCGAGGTCTCGTGCGCGACGAACACCCGGCTCATTCCTCCACCGGTGAGCTCGCGCTCGATCGTGAAGGAGGCGCCCAGCGAGGCCTGTAACCTGTCTCGCAGCTCGTCCATCAACCCGGCCGCGCCGAAGTTCGACATCCCGCGCCCCATACGTCCCGAGAGGTGGCCCAACTGTGGAAGGTGGACGTGGCGTCCTTGGGGTTAGACACCATGCCGGTGAAAAAGGTCGCAGGATTGCGGGATGCGGGACGCAGGACGCGGGACGCGTCCAAGGCTCGAGGGGTGAGCGGCTCGATGGATCGCGAGCTCACTCTATGCCGTCCCACGTCCCGCGTCCCGCATTCGTCAGGCCGGCGCTGGGCCACCGGCCGCGACCTGGGCCGGCTCGGTGCGGCCATGCTCATCGACGACCGGCGCGTGCAGCTTCACCGGCTGCGCCTTCGTCCGCAGTCGGAGGTTCAGGACCTCCACGAACAGCGAGAACGCCATCGCGAAGTAGATGTAACCTTTCGGGATGTGGAGCTCCCAGCCTTCCGCGATGAGCGACACGCCAATCAGGAGGAGGAAGCTCAACGCCAGCATCTTCACCGTCGGATGGCGATCGACGAACCCACTGATCGCGCCGGCGAAGAAGAGCATGAAGAGCACGGCGATGACCACAGCCGAGATCATGACGCCGAGGTCGTCGGCCATGCCGACGGCGGTGATCACCGAGTCGAGCGAGAATACAATGTCCAGCAACAGGATCTGGATGATGACCGAGGCGAACGACGACGCCACGCGCGCCGACTTGTGACCCTCCTCGCCCTCGAGCCGGTCGTGCATCTCGTGCGTGCTCTTCCCGATCAGGAATAGTCCACCCGCCAGAAGAATCATGTCCCGCCCCGAGATCTCCTGGCCGAAGATGCTGAACACCGGATCGGTCAGCCGTATGATCCAGGAGATCGACAGCAGGAGCAGGATGCGGATGATCATCGCCAGGCTCAGCCCCACCCGGCGCGCCTTCGCCTGCTGCTCGGTCGGGAGCTTCCCGGCCAGGATCGAGATGAACACGACGTTGTCGATGCCGAGCACGATCTCGAGCGCGGTCAGCGTCCCGAACGCGATCCAGGCCTGTGGGTCGGTTACCCAGTCCATACGGTGGTTCTCCCAGTTCGGTTACTTCTGGGGACTGGGGACTGGACTGGGGACTAGGGACTAGGGATGTAGTGCTGAGATCGCGTACCGCGTCCCACATCTCGCCCGCTCGCATCCTGCGTCCCTCGTCCAGTCTCCGCTCTCCAGTCCCTAGTCCCCAATCGAGTCCCTAGTCCCTCGTCCGGTCCCCAGTCGCAGGACCCAGACCTGCACCCCCCGTGGGCGGGGGTAAGGAACCGGTCGACCACCCTCATTGCAACTCCCCCCTTGACTTCTCGGGCCGGTGCGAACATTTTCGCACTGTGCGAATCAGTTCGCACCCAACGCTCGAGGCCCCGATGGCCGCTCGTTCAATCGCTGACGCCAACCGCTCCCCGATCGCCGCCCTCATGCCCAAGCCACAGCACACGGACCTCACGCGCCGCGAGGCGCAGATCATGGAGATCCTTTACCGCCGGGGACGCGCGACCGCGGCCGAGGTCCTCGCCGAGCTCCCCGATCCGCCGGGCTATTCATCCGTGCGCAAGCTCCTCGAGATCCTCGAGGAGAAGAAATACGTGAAGCACGAGCAGGACGGTCCGCGCTACGTGTACTACCCGGCCACATCCACGGAGCAGGCTCGGCGCTCGGCGCTCCAGCAGCTCCTGCGGACGTTCTTCGCCGGATCCACCGAACAAGCCGTCGCGGCGCTCCTCGAGCTCAACGCACCGAAGCTGAGTCAGCAGGAGCTCGACCGTATCGCCAAGCTCGCCGAACAGGCGAAGAAGGAGGGCAGGTAATCATGTTCCCCACACTCGAGCTGTCCTCGCCGGTGTCGCTGTTCGGCATCACCCCCGGCGCGCTGGTCGATATCGCGGTGAAGGGAAGCCTCATCCTCGTCATCGCCGTCATTGCCACGCGGCTGCTGCGGTCCGCATCGGCCGCGACACGACATGCGGTCTGGGCGGCGGCCGTCTTCGCCCACATCGCGATTCCGGTATTGTCCCGCTCCCTTCCGGAATGGAGGCTGCCGATTCTGCCGCCGAGCGTGGCGACAGCCGCCCCGTCAGGCGCGGGACCAGTCGGCACGCCACCCGCAGGCAGCGGACCGGCCATCGCGACCACGCCGCGCGCGTCGGCGGCGCCAGCGCCGGCACCTGCCACCACG
>DATFFQ010000146.1:0-10161 GCA_035249955.1 Gemmatimonadaceae bacterium | reverse complement strand
CCAGCAGTCTCGCCGATGGACTGCTCGCGCTCAGCGTGGGGGCGATCAGTCCAGCAGTCTCGCCGATGGACTGCTCGCGCTCAGCGTGGGGGCGATCCCGTTTGCCCACCACCAGGCGTATCTGGATGACGTGATCACCGTCGACGACGCGGCGCTGTCGAGGACGATGCGATTCCTCCTCGACCGCATGAAGCTCGTGGCCGAGCCAAGCGGTGCCATCACGCTCGCGGCGCTGCGCGAGGGCTTGCTGTCGCCGGCCGGCAAGACGGTGGCCGTACTCAGCGGTGGGAACATCGAGTGGAGCGGATTGCGCGACGTGCTCGGAGATGACTAGCCCCCGCATCCTCATCGCCGACGGCGATGAGGTCATGCTTCGCACCATCTCGTGGCTGCTCAAGGAGCAGGGGTACGACGTCTCTGTCGCTCCGCGAGGGGAGCGTCTGCTCGAGATCATGGGCGCCACCAGTCCCGATCTCGTGGTGATCGACGCGACCGTGCTCGGCGAGGACGGAGAGCAGCTGTTGGGGTGTATCCGCTCGCGCGAGCAGTGGCGCGACGTCCGCGTGCTCGTGGTCGGCGCCCACCCCGCTGACCCTCGCGCCGCCAGGTTGCTCAGCAGCGGGGCCACCGACGTCATCGGGCGTCCGTTGTTCACACGTGAGCTGCTGGCGCGGGTGCAGGTGCAGTTGCGCATCCGGAGCGAGCTCATGGAGGCGCGCCGCGAGCTGGAGACCACCGAGGTGGAGCTCAAGCGCGCCCGGGACGAGGCGGAGAACCGGCGCAAGCTGGTCGACATTCTGCACGAGGTCTCCGGCGACTTCTCGGCCGAGGAGCTGTCGCATCTGCTCGTGCGGCGGGTGGCGCGCGCGCTGGACATCTCGCACTGCGCGCTCATTCTCGCGCGTCCCGGAGACCAGCGCGCGGTGGTTGCCACGGCATACGAGAGCCCGTCGCTGCGCAATCACGAGATCGACATCCACAGCTATCCGGCCATCCGCGCGGCGCTGGACCGCGGGGAGCCGGTGCTCGTAGAGGACATCCGGCACGATCCGCTGTTCGCCCGGGCGCGCGCCGACTGGGAGGAGCACGACACCACCCTGGAGGTCCGCTCGGTGATCGCGCTGCCGTTCGTGCTCGACGGCCGCCAGTCCGGTGTCTTTCTCCTTCGCACGGTGCAGGGCGAGCCGGCCCTGACCTCCGACGATGTCGAGTTTGCCGACACGGTGGTCCGCGCGGCCGTCACGGCCATTCGGCGGGCTCGAGCCATCGAGACCTCGAAGGCGGACAACGCCAGGCTCGAAGTCCTGGCGATCACCGATCCCCTCACGCTGGCGTTGAACCGTCGCGCGCTCACCGACCGGCTCAACGGTGAGCTCGACCGCGCCCGCCGATACGCGCTGGTGCTGTCGGTGCTGATGATCGACATCGACCACTTCAAGCAGGTGAACGATCGGTTCGGACACGTGGTCGGCGACGACGTGCTGCGCAGCGTGGCGCAGATCCTCCAGCGCGAGGCGCGCAGCGTGGACGTGGTGGCGCGATACGGCGGCGAGGAGTTCGTGGTGGTGCTTCCGGAGACGGGTGAAGAGGGTGCCTACGCGTTCGCCCAGCGCGTGTGCGACCGTATCGGGCAGGAGCAGCTCGTGCACGGTCCCGGATTCGAGCAGCTGCGGGTGACGGTGAGCGTAGGCGTTGCCACGTTCCCCGCGCCCGGCGTCGAGACGACCGACGGGCTGATCAAGCTCGCGGACGAGGCCATGTATCGGGCGAAGGCGGCGGGGCGCAACCGCGTCTCGACTTGAGCGGCGGCGCGCGCCGAACGACATTCCCGGCATGAAGCGTTACGCGGCATTCGAGCCACCCGAGTACCTCGCGTGGAAGCGGGATGACGCCCTGCTGCGCGAGTACCGCGAGACGATCGCGCGCGACCCGGCACGGAAAGCGATCGTCGACGGCCTGAGCGAGCACGTTCTCCTCGACCTGTACCGAGGGCTGCTGCGGGATCGTCTCGTCGACATCGCGCTCAAGCGGATGGTGCGGCAGGGAGTGATCTCCAAGGCGTGGCTCGGGACGGGCGAGGAAGCGGCCACCATTGGTCCCGTTCACGCGCTGCGGCGCGGCGCCAACGGCGATGTCGTGGCGCCCATGATCCGGAACAGCGGGGCCTGCCACGAAATGGGAATGCCGGTCGCCGCCATCCTGCGGGCCTACATGGGCACTGCCGACGGCCCCTCGCGCGGACGCGACGGCCACTACGGCGACATGCGACACGGCGTGCTTCCACCGATCAGCCACGTCGGTGACGTCGTTCCGGTGGTGACCGGAATCGCGCTCTCGTTCGCGATGCGTGGCGAAGACCGTGTCGCGCTCACCTGGATCGGTGACGGCACGACCAAGGCCGGTGTGACGCACGAGGGGCTCAACTTCGCCGCCGTACGGCGCGCGCCGGTGATCTTCATCATCCAGAACAATCAGGTGGCGCTGGGCACGAGGCTCGAGCAGCATCACCTGGCCGCCGGGAACGGGAACTTCGCCGACTGGCCCAAGGCGTACGGCATGTGGGGCGGCGTGTTCGACGGCAACAACGTGCTCGACGGCTACGCCCTCACGAGTATCGCGGCTCGTCGCTGCCGCGAGGGAAACGGGCCGGCGCTGCTGGTGGCCGAGACGTTCCGGATGGGGGGACACGCGACGCACGACGAGGCGGAAGCGCGCCGTACATTTCCGGCCGAGCTGTTCACACGCTGGGGAGCGCGCGATCCCATTGCGATGTTCGAGGAGTACCTGGTGGAGGAGGGGATCGCGCGCGAGCGGTTGGCCGCGATCGAGGACGAGATCGAGCGCGAGGTCGACCAGGGGGAGCGGGAAGCGCTGCTCAGCCGTCAGCACGCGATGCCTCGTCCGGAGTCCGCGCTCGACGATGTCTACGCTCCCGACTCTCGTTGAGCGCCCGGCCGTGGTTGTGCGCGGGTGTGCTCCTTGCTATCGCGTGCGGCAGCGATCGGGCGCCCGATGCGACGGATGAGAGCACACCTGCCGCACCGGCCGTCGCTCATTCCGCCATTCAGTTCGCCGCCTTCACCGATTCGTCAGCTGCCGCGCGCCTTCGCGACTCGCTCGGGCGTGCAGGGTGGAACACGTACGTGCGGCGCTCCATGGATGCTGGCCGCAGGCTCTGGCGTGTGCGCGCGCTCCCGACGACCGCGCCAGCGCTTGGCCGACTGGCCGCCTTCGCCTTCAATCGAACGGATGGCGAAACGCGGCAGGTGACCGTTGTGGCCGACACGGGTGCACTGACCGGTCCACACGTGTCGGAGCTCTTTCGGGTCAACACGGGCTCGCCGGGGATGATCAGGCGCGCGCGGTGGGCGCTATCCTCCGACCGGCGCGCGATTCTCGTGGTGGAGGATCCAACGGCGGTCGAGAACGAGCCGGTGCCCAATGGCTTTTTCTTCGGTGGCGAACCGGGCATGCGGCGCATACAGATGGACAGCGTGTGGGATGTGTCGCCGTCCCCCGATTGGACGCGCGTCGCGTTCGGCCGCGCCTATGTCACGTTCGCGCGCGAGAACGTGGATACGCTGAGCGACGCGGCGTGGCGCGTGCTGGCCGAGCGCGCCGGCCTTCCGGAGCGGGAGGCGCGAGCCAGCGCGTTCGCGGCGAGCGCCATGGCGCTGGCCGTGGGTCTCTCTCGACCCGGCATCCTCGAGCTCGACAGCGGTGAGCGGCAGCTCTTTCCAGTGGCCGGCGGATGGCGTGTGCGATGGTCCGCCGACGGACGCCGGCTCGCGGTGAGTGCCGGGCCACGGATGGTCGCCGATGACGGCGAGCCGCGCGGGTGGTTCGGGCTCGATCCGGTGGCGGGTGCGTCGGCCAACAGGCTGCCCGCTCCAACGACACTGGCCGAAGTGTCGTGGGTCGACGGCCCGACGATGGACATCTCGATACCGCAGGATCTCGAGCGGCGAGTCACGCTTCCGATCGAGGATGGGCAGGTGGAGAGCAGCAGTGGCTGGATTCGCGTGCTCGGGCGCATCGTTGGACCGGGCGCGGCGCTCGCGACGACGCGGAGCGGACGCTTCGTGGTGGCTTTGATCCCTGACCCCGACGCTGGGGAATACGATGCGAAGGAAATGCTCGCCGTCTACGTGGTGGCTCGCTGATCGCCTGACGCGACTGTCGCTGCCGGCTCTGCTCGCGCTCGCCGATCCGGCAGCGGCGCAGATCCAGAGCCCTGCGCCCACCTACCACCGCGGCATCGATGTCGTGGACTACGACATCCTGGTCGAGCTGCCGGACAGTGGGGCGGCGATCGAAGGACGGGCGGTGCTCACCGTGGCGCGCACGGCACCGGTCGACACGCTGCGCCTCGATCTGATGGACCTGCGCGTGGACAGCGTGCTCGTGGACAACCGGCCCGTGCGGTTCGTGCGCGACCGGGCGCGCATCCTGATCCCCCTGCCGGTGGCCATCGGCCAGCGCTTCATGGTCGCCGTCCGCTACGGCGGTGAGGTGCGGGACGGGCTCATCGTCCGCGCCGACAGCGCGGGACGGTGGACGGCGTTCGGTGACAACTGGCCGAGCCGCGGCCGGTACTGGATCCCGAGCGTCGATCATCCCAGCGACAAGGCTACGGTGACGTGGAGCGTGCTGGCGCCGAGTCACCGTCGGGTGGTCGCCAACGGTGAGCTGCTCGAGGAAACTCCACTGGCCGGCCGCCGGCCTCCCGTGGCGAGAGCCCGCACGCTCACGAGGTGGCGCGAGTCGAGGCCGATCCCCGTCTACCTCATGGTGCTGGCCGCCGCGCCGCTCGCGTACTTCGATCTGGGGCGGAGTGCCTGCGGCCTCGCCGAGATGTCGGGTTGCGTGCGGCAATCGGTGTACGTCGCACCCGAGCTGCGCGACTATCTACCGGGTCCCTTCGCGCAGGCCGGCCAGATAGTCGAGTACTTCAGCACCCTGGTGGCGCCGTATCCGTACGAGAAGCTCGCGCACGTCCAGTCGTCTACGCGGTTCGGCGGGATGGAGAACGCGACTGCCATCTTTTATAGCGATCGAGCATTCAGAAGCCGGAACGTCTCCATCAGGCTGATCGCGCACGAGACGGCGCATCAGTGGTTTGGCAACTCGGTCACGCAGCGCGAGTGGGCCCACCTGTGGCTGTCGGAGGGCTTCGCCACCTACCTCGCGGCGCTGTGGACGCAGCGCTCGTTGGGCGACAGTGCGTTTCGGACCTCCATGGCTCAGACCCGCACCCAGATCATCGAGTCGCGCGTGACCCTCCAGCGCCCCGTCATCGACTCGGCCGAAACGGACTATTTCAAGCTCCTGAACACGAACAGCTACCAAAAGGGTGGCTGGGTGCTGCACATGCTCCGCGCCCAAGTTGGGGACACCAGTTTCTTCGCGGCCCTTCGCTCGTATTACCAGAAGTACAAGCATGGTACGGCGCTCACCCAGGAGCTGCAGCGGGAGGTCGAGCGGGAAGCCAAGGAGCCGCTCGGCTGGTTCTTCGACCAGTGGCTTCGCCGGCCGGGTTTCATCGATGCCACGCTGCGATGGCGGTTCGATGAGCGGGCGAGGCAGGTCGTCCTGGAAGTGGAGCAGTCCACTCGGTTCGCACCGTACCGGTTTCCGCTGAAGGTGGAGATCCGGGAGCGTGATGGGCGTGCCCATCGCGCGACGGTGCCCGTGCCCGCGCAGCGTACGGCGAGGCTGGAGATCCCGATTCGGCTGGATCGGGCGCCGGCAGCGGTCATTGCCGACCCGGACGTCGAGTTGCTGGCGAACATCACCATGCGCTGAGGACATACATGCGCCGCTTTCTGCTGACCTGCCTCACCCTTTGCCTGGCGCTGCCAGCAGCGGCGCAGGATCCGATCGCGCGTGCCGACGCGTTGCTTCGCGCGGGCAGGATGTCGGCTGCGGAATCGCTGTACTACGCGGCGGTTCGCGTCTCTCCGCGCGATCCGGCGGCACGCCTGGCGCTGGGGAAGTACCTGGCGGCGCGCGGGGCCCTGAAGGTGGGCGCGGTGCTCATGGAGGAGGCGCGCTTCTTCGGTGGGGACGCGAAAGTCGTCGCCGAGCAGCTCGCGCCGGTGTATCGCCGCCTGGGTGCGTACGACTCCCTGGTGACGCTGCCGGGGTCTCCCCTTTCGGCGGCGGAGCAGATGCGCGCGCAGTGGCTGCGCTCCAATCCGATCGTGGTCAGCGGTCCGGAGACGGCGACGCTCGGCTATCGCAGCGCGGAGGCGGGGATGCTGGGGCGCATCACGCTCGTGATCGGCAGCGACTCGGTGGAGGCGTCGATCGATCCGAGCGCCGAGGGGCTCACGCTCGACACGGCCTGGGCGCGCCGACGCGGTATTCGTTCGTTCGGCGACGAGGGAGAGAAGGAGGCACGGCGCCTGGCCGGGGTGGCCGCCACCGTGGGGTACGGCGCGCTCTCGATGCGCAACGTGCCGGTGCGATTCGCGGCCCAGCGCGGCGCGTGGGGGGCAGTGATCGGCATCGACCTGCTCGGTACACTGGCGCCGACGTTCGATCCGCGCGCGTCGACGATCACGCTGCGCCGAAGCGGCAAGGTGGAGGAATCCATTCAGGGGATCCGCGCGCCGACGCTGCTCCGGTCAGACGGCCTGTGGATGGTGCGAGGGCGGTCGATGATCTCGTTAGGCAGCGGCGACGCGCAACGCGTGCTGCGGAACAGCCGGTGGACGTTCAACGCGCGGAGGGGAGAGATCATCGTCGCCGCGCGGTGATACCCTGCTCGCTCACCGGCCCATCCGCCGCAGCTCGACCAACAGACAGTGATCCTGCACCACGTCGATGCCCGCCCTGGCGAACGCCTCGGCGGCTTCGTCGTTTCGGATCCCGAGCTGGAACCAGACCGACGCGGGACGCTTGGCGAGGATATCGTCCACGTGCGCGGGGATGTCCTTCGAGCGCCGGAAGACGTTCACCATGTCGATCTCGCCGGGGATGTCGCTGACGCGGCGATACACGGGCCGGCCGAGGATCTCGGTGACGTCGGGATAGTAGACGGGTACGGGGACGATCTCGTAGCCCGCCTCGGCCGCGTACTCGGGGACATAGTAGGCCGGCTGGCCGGATTCGGGCACCTTGATCCCCAGCACGGCGATCCGGCGCGTGCGCGTGAGCAGCTTCTGGATCTGGCCTGGCGTCTCCAGCAGGTGCCGTCGCCACTCGGTCTCGGTCGCATCGGATAGTCGCATGCCGGCGATCAACGCCAGAAGCGTGCGCGCGGTTTCTCCTGGCGCGGCACCCTGCGCAGCACCATCGCAGCGCTAACGACTGGTCCCCGAAGGCGTTAGCTTTCCAGCTCCCACTCCTGCCGTCAATGCGGAGCGATTCATCGATGCGGATGCTCGTCCTCGGGGCGGGGCTGCAAGGGTCGGCCTGCGCCTTCGATCTCCTGCAAAACGCCGACGTCACCGAGGTGCGCCTGGCCGATCTCCACACCGGCCACCTCCCCGACTTTCTCAACGAGTACTCGGGTGGTCGTCTGATTCCGACGGTCCTGGACGTCCGGAACCGGGAGGCGACGATGGCGCTCATGCGTGAGAGCGACGCCGTCATGAGCGCCATTCCGTACTACTTCAACCTCGAGCTGGCGCGGATGGCGGTGGAGACGAAGACACACTTCTGCGATCTGGGTGGGAACACCGAGATCGTGTTCCAGCAGAAGCTGCTCGGGGAGCGGGCGAAGAGCGCGAACGTCTCGATCGTCCCCGACTGCGGCCTCGCGCCCGGAATGGTGAACATCCTCGCGCAGTACGGCATCGAGCAGCTCGATCGCGTGCGCAGCGTGAAGATCTACGTGGGAGGTCTCCCACAGCATCCCGAGCCGCCGCTCGGCTACCAGATCGTATACTCACTGGAGGGGGTGCTCGACTACTACACCACGCGGTCGTGGGTCGTGCGCGATGGCAAGCGCGTGCAGGTGGCCGCGCTCTCGGAGCGCGAGCGGGTGGATTTTCCGAAGCCGGTAGGCGAGCTGGAGGCGTTCCACACGGCCGGTGGGCTCTCCACCATGGCGTTTCGCTACGAAGGAAAGATCCCGACGATGGAATACAAGACGCTGCGGTATCCTGGGCACGCGCAGATCATGGAGGCGATCCGCGAGCTGGGCTTGCTCGACCTCGTCCCGGTAGACGTGAACGGGCTCAAGGTCGTGCCGCGCGACGTGTTCGTCGCCACGGTGGGACCACGGCTCACCAAGCGTCGCGGCCGCGACCTGGTCGCGCTGCGTGTGACGGTGGATGGCACCAAGGATGGCAGGTCGAAGCGTCTGGGGTGGGAGCTGCTGGACTTCTACGACGAGGCGCGGGGCATCAGCGCAATGATGCGCACGACGGGGTTCTCGCTATCGATCACGGGGCAGATGCAGGCGCGCGGCGCGATCCCTTCCGGCGTGTGGACGCCCGACGAGTGCGTCCCGGCGGCACGGTACATCGCCGAGCTGGACCGCCGGGGGGTACACATCGCGGAGGCCGGCGTGTAGCGACGGAAGGGTCAGGTGAAAGGGGTGACGAGAGTGGAGTGAGTGATAACGACCAGGGTGAGGGGCATGAGGTCTGGTGATGAACCCATCACGCATTTCATGCTCTTCACCCTGGCCCTGGTCACTCACTCCACTCTCGTCACCCACATCACTGACGCGCCCACGACCCGTAAGCCTAGTCTCTACTGAACCCCGCCAACGTCGCGCCCATTGCGTCGATCGTCACGCGGGCGTGCCAGCGGTCGTTACCGTTGTAGATGAACGCGAAGGCCAGCAGCTCGCCGTTCTCGGCGGTGACGTAGCCCCCGAGTGAGATGACCGAGTTGGTGGTGCCGGTTTTCGCGTGCAGGTTGCCCTGGGCAGGGGTGCGGCGCATGCGCTGGCGGAGCAGCTCCGACTCACCGGCAACCGGTAACGAGGCGTGGAACGCATCCGACCAGGGGGCGCGGTGGGCGTAGTTTAGCAGCTGCACGAGCGCGCGCGCCGTGGAGCGGTCGAAGATCGACAGGCCGCTGCCATCGGCGGCGCTCACCGAACCCGGAGTGGCGCCCACCTTCTCGACCAGGAAACGCTGCAGCAGGGTGTTCGCCGCCTCCGCGGAGCCGGGCTGCCGATCGCTCCAGGCCACGTTGCGGAAAATGAGCTCGGCGTAATGGTTGATGCTCTCGCGATTCATCACCGAGAGGAGATCGGCGAGCGGCGGTGAGGGCAGCGCGGTCACCGGTGCCGCGCTCAGTGGCGTGTGACCGAAGCGCGTCTCCCCTTCGACGATGATCCCTTTCGCGGCGAGCGCGCGGCGGAAGGCGCCGGCGGTGAACGCGGCGGGATCCTCGACGACGAGCTGGTAGCGCTTCTCGCCGGCGCGACTGCCGATCCAGCCGCGCGCCTCGATGCGTCCGTCCGGTCTCGTGACGAAGATCACACGCGCATCGCGCCGGCCGGCCGTGGTGCGCACATTGTTGATGAGCGGAATCTCCGACGCAGGATCGAGGTACACCAGCGGCGCCTGTCCCGCACGACCGGGCTTCACCACGATCCAGACCAGGTTCTCGTTCAGTGACAGTGCCGAGACGCGCGCCGCGTAGCCCGACTGCAGGTAGCGGCTTTCCCATCCGGCGGGAACGAGCTCCGCGTCGAACGCGCTGGCATCGGCGATCAGGCTACCGCGCACACGCTTGACCCCGGCGCCGGCCACGAGCTGAGCGAGCAGGTCTACGGCTGCGCTCGGTCCGCCGCCCAGGAAGCGCGCCGACAGCGCCGGATCACCACCGCCACGAAGGATGAGATCGCCCTGCAACGTGCCATCCGCGTGGAGCGTCCCCGTGCGCAAGACGCGCGTGCTGAAGCGATGGTTGGCGCCCAACCGATCGAGCGCCAGCGCGGCCGTGTACAGCTTCATGTTGGACGCCGGCTGCAGCGGTACATCGGGATTGAACGCGTACAGCGTGTCGCCGCGGGTGAGCGAGGTGACGAGGATGCCCCACGAGCCGCTCCTCGTGAGACTCGACACCATGAAACCGAGGTCGTGGGCGAGCGATGCGGCGCTGCGTGGCGTGCTGTGGCGCAGTGTGACCGCGGGTGCGCGATGCACGGCGCGTCGGACACGGCGGGCCGGGCGCCTGCGGCGCGCGGGCTCC
>DATFFQ010000145.1:0-4283 GCA_035249955.1 Gemmatimonadaceae bacterium | reverse complement strand
GAGAGTGATGCGAGTGACGAGAGTGGAGTGAGTGATAACGACCGGGGTGAAGAGCATGAGACGGGGTGATGAACCCATCACCCATCTCATGCGCCTTACTCTAGTCGTTGTCACTCACTCCACTCTCGTCACTTCCCGGTCACTCACTCCACTCTCGTCACTCTCGTCACTTCCCGTTCACTCACTCCACTCTCGTCACCCCTCTCACCTGCCCCGCCTGTTCGCGACAATCGTTACAGATCCCGTAAATCACGAGCCGGTGCCGCTGGCGCGCGTAGCCGTGCTCCTCGGCCAGCAGCGTCGTGATCCGCTCCAGCCGTTCATCCCGAAACTCCGTCACGCGGCCGCAGGTCGTGCACAGGAAGTGCTCGTGCTGCGGGATGCCGCGTGCGGTCTCGTAGCGCTTGAATCCCTCGCCGAAATCGCGCTCCACCACCAGCCCGCTGCGCACCAGCACGTCGAGCGTCCGATACACGGTGGCGGTACCGACACCAAAGCCACGGGCGGCGAGCTCGGCCTCGATCTCTTCCGCCGAGAGGTGCCGGTCGCTGAGCAGCACGACTTCGGCAATGGCCTGACGCTGCGCGGTGACGGGCAGGTTGTGGTCGCGCAGGTAGGAGCGGAACTCCTCGACTACGGCGTGGCCGTCCATGGTCCCCCGGCGAGCGATGCCCGCAGCGCATCGCCCGTCATGCGCTCGGGCTCGCTGTCATCGCCCGAGCGACGCTGGACGCCGTGTACGACGTCGTCCACCGTCGCGATCGGTGCGTCGGCCTCGGCCACGATCTCCACCTCCCACTTCCCGCGATCGGCGCCCTTGAGCGTGTGACGGTACTGGCCCCGGTAGAGCACCAGCCGCCGCGCCGCGCCACCGGTCGTGCCGTCCGGGTCCCACGACGGATCGTCGGCCTGGGCGGGGCGATCGCGCTCGTCGGCCAGCGGGGCATCGGTATTGAGCCACGAGTCGGCGGGCGGCGGCGGCGGCCGGTCGGGCTCGTCAGGCAGGACCGCGATCAGAGCGACGCCGCTCTCCTTGCCCCCCTGGCGAATCGGCTCGAACATCCGGATCTCCTCGATGCGCTCGACCGGGATGCTCTTCACGATCTCGCGCAAGAAGCGCTCGCGCGCCTCGTCGCTCACGTGGCCACGGCCGCCGCGGGGCGGCGGTCCCCCACACCTCGACCGTCCAGCTCGCGCTCGACGTAGAGTCGCAGGATGTGCATGAAATCCTGCGCGTTCGTCACCACGCCGAACGCCTGGTGCGTGCCCCGATCCTTGAGCTTGCTCACGACGAACTCCGAGGAATCCACGCAGATGGTCGGCAGCTCTCGCAGCGAGCCGTCCGCCTCCGTGACGAAGGCCGGCAGCATGTTGCCGGTCGCGATGGCGTGCAGCGCGGTGGCGATCAGGATGGCCATCGTCGCCTTGGTCGTGTGGCGCTTCATGGCATCCTGGGCGGCCAGCACATCGGTGTAAACGCCGGGTAACGGTCCATCGTCGCGGATGGAGCCGCACAGCACGTACGGCACGTGGTGCATCACGCACGCGTGCATGATCCCATCCTTGATGATGCCCTGCGCGACGGCCGCCTCGATCGACCCCGCGGCGCACACTCTGTTGATGGCGCGCATGTGCAGGCCGTGTCCACCCACCGTGGCTTCGCCGCTGCCGGTCATGCCGAGGGTCGTCCCGAAGATCGACGCCTCGATGTCGTGAACGGCCACGGCATTTCCGGCGAGCAGCGCGCCCACGAACCCGTTGGCGATGAACCACGCCATGTCGGCGCGCGCGCGCGAGTGCACGAGCGCCGGACCCGTCACCCACACCGGGTACCCACGCCGCTCCCGCTCGTCGACCAGCAGACGCGCCATCAGCGCGTAGTCGATGGGCTTTTCGCGCGACACCTCGCTGGACATGAACTTGAACTCGCC
The DNA here is from genome assembly GCA_035249955.1 of Gemmatimonadaceae bacterium. Taxonomy (GTDB): domain Bacteria; phylum Gemmatimonadota; class Gemmatimonadetes; order Gemmatimonadales; family Gemmatimonadaceae; genus DATFFQ01. The sequence continues at coordinate 2,352 of DATFFQ010000145.1, read as the reverse complement.
TTCGGCGCCCTCACCGAGGAACGCCTCGGCATCCACGAAGATCCCCTCGCTCCCGTCCTCCTTGAATCCCACCGCCACGCGCTCGCCCCGCTTCACGCGGCGCATCTCACGCACCCAGAGCTCACCGTCGCCGGTGAGCACCAGCGCGGCATCCATGCGCGGCTCGCGAGGCATCCGCCAACGGCCATCCACCTTCACGTAGGTGGGGAGATTCGTGGTCGAGAAGAAGCCCTCGGGCAGCACGCCGTCGGCCGGCGCGGCAACGAAACGGGCATCGGGCGCCGTGGAGAACGGCGCGATGCGGAAGTCGGGATGCGAGAAGGCGCTCACGTGTGAAAGATGGCCGTGTGAGAGACGGGGGACTAGGGATTGGGGCTTGGGGATCAGGGACTGGGGACCGGACGGGGATCAAGGATTAGGGATTGGTGTGCTGGCAGCCGTCGCGATCTCGAGCTCAAAGTCAGGTCCAACTGCTCGGCCTGATCCCTGGTCCCGAATCCCCAATCCCCGTACCCAGTCCCCAGTGCCTACAACAACGCCACCGGGTCGCGATCGAAGGCGATTCGCAGGTCGTGCGACTTCGGAACGTCGAACCGCGCCAGGAAGTACCGCGCGACGCGCGTGAGCGCCGCTGGGTGCGTGGACTTGAGCAGAAAGTGCCACCGCCACCGCCGCTTGATGCGATCGATCGGACACGGGGAGGGGCCTACCAGGGTCACCGCTGCCCTGGCGCCCGATCCCAATCGCGCGCGCAACCAGCCGGCAGCCGAGAGTGCCAGCTGCGCCGTCGGCTCCTCGGCGAGACCGCTCACGATGACGTTGGCCAGACGTACGCACGGCGGGTACTGCGGGTTCGACCGGGACGGGAGCTCCTCGGCGACGAACGCCAGGTAGTCGTGTGTCACTGCGCACCGCACCGCGTGGTGCGAGGGGATGCGCGTCTGGATGATGACCTCACCACCCTTGGGACCACGTCCCGCCCGGCCTGCCACCTGGCTCAGCAACTGGAAGCTGCGCTCCGATGCGCGAAAATCGGGCAGGTTGATGCCGACGTCCGCGTCGACCACGCCGACCAGCGTCACGTTCGGGAAGTCGAGCCCTTTGGCGATCATCTGAGTGCCGAGCAGGATCTCGACCTCGCCTCGTCCCACACGATCCAGGATCTCGGCGTGCGCCCACTTGCCACTGGTGGTGTCCACATCCATGCGGGCGACGCGGGCCGATGGGAAGCGCTCGGTGAGCAGCCGCTCCACCTGTTGCGTGCCCAGCCCACGCTGCTGGATGGTGACTCCCCCGCACCGCTCGCAGCGCGGGGACGACGGCTCCTCGTGCTGGCAGTAGTGGCACACCAGCCGCTCCGGCGTCCGGTGGTACGTGAGACTGATGCTGCAGTTGGGGCAGCTGCGCACGTTGCCACAGCTCTCGCACTGCATGAAGGACGCGTAGCCGCGCCGGTTGAGCAGGAGAATGCTCTGCTCGCCCCGACGCACCCCTCGCGCCAGTGCGTCCTCGAGCGGCTCACTGATCACGCGACGAAAGACATCGTCGCGCCCGCCGTCTGCCGCCGCCGGCCGCACCCGCGATGGCCGCAGATCGACCACCTGGACCGTGGGGAGCCGCCCCGCACCCACGCGGTCGGGGAGCGTGAGCAGCCGATACTTCCCGCGCTGCGCGTTCTGCCAGCTCTCCAGACTCGGCGTCGCGCTCCCGAGCACCACCACGGCGCCCTCGGCGCGCGCACGCACGACCGCCAGCTCTCGCGCGTGGTAGCGCGGCGTCTCTCCGTTCTTGTAGCTCCCCTCGTGCTCCTCGTCGACCACGATCGCCCCGAGATCGGCAAGCGGTGCGAAGATCGCCGAGCGAGCACCGACGGCAATGCGCTTGTGGCCGCGCTTGAGCGCCAGCCATGCATCGTAGCGCTCGCCGTCGCTCAACGCGGAATGGAGCACCGCGACGGCATCGCCGAAGACGGCGCGAAAGCGGTCGACGGTCTGCGGCGTGAGCGCGATCTCGGGAACGAGCACGATCGCCGTCTTGCCGCCGCGCAGCACCGCGCGGAGCGCCTCCAAGTACACGAGCGTCTTTCCGCTGCCCGTAACGCCGTGGAGCAGTGTGACGTCGCCGGCCGTGCTCGCCAGAATAGCCTCGATCGCATCGCGCTGAGCCGGCGTGGGCTGGAGCGCCGCAGCCGCTGGTGCGGGCGGGAACGGATCTCCCGCGCGGTACTCCGTGGCAATGTGCACCAAACCGCGCGCCTTGAGCGCGGAGAGGACGGCCGGTGACGCCTGGCCGCGCTCACGGAGCACGGGCACCGGTGCCGATCCACCTAACGACTCCAGCATCTCGTACAGG
>DATFFQ010000144.1:0-8501 GCA_035249955.1 Gemmatimonadaceae bacterium | reverse complement strand
ATCTGGCGAGCGAGATGGTGGAACTCGTCTTCGGTCATCGGCACGAAGCCCCAGTTCCGCTCCCACGCCGCGTTGTACAGCTCGTGCACGCGCGCCACTTCGTTCCAGAAGTCCTTCATCCGCAGCGGCCGGATCGCGATGTGGTGTCGCTTCGCGAGCAGTTCCGAGGCCCTCGTGAGACGCTCCGGCACCGAATCAGCGCTACCCCAGTAGGCGAGGAGATCCTTCGCCTTCGTGAACCCCTCGCGCTCGAGCAGTTCGGCGTACCACGGTGGGTTGTACGGCGTCATGACCACCGGCGCACTGTCGAAGCCGTTCACGAGGAGTCCGCACTCCTCGTTGAGGGAGAGGCTGGCGGGGCCGCGCATGACGCGAAGCCCGCGCGAAGTGAGCCAGTCGGCGGCGGCGGCGAGCAGGGCGCCCGCCGCGGCCGGGTCGCGCTCCGTCTCGAACATGCCGAAGAACCCCGCGCCGTCACCATGGTGCTCCAGGTGGAGATCGTTCTTCACGGCGGCAACGCGGCCTACCACTCTCCCGTGCGACCGCGCGACGAACAGGCGCACCTCGGCGTGCCGGTGAAAGGGATGACGGTCGGGGTCGAGCAGCTCCGCGACATCGCGGCGGAGGGGCGGCACCCAGAGCGGGTCGCGGCGATACAGGCGGTAGGGCAGCTCGATGAACTCGCGACGCTCGCTCGGCGAGCGGACGGGCGAGACGTCGATCACCCGGGCGGAGCCATGATCGTGCCTCGACACTCTCGTGCGCCGCAGCGGCACGGATAGCGCGCTTCCGCTCCGGGATCCTCGTCGGCCGTCCACTCGTAGGCGTAGTCGTAGCACAGCTCGGCGCCGACGGGGATGTTGCACAGCGCATCGATGTAGATGCGCCCGCGCTCGATCACGGCCTCGCAGTTCGGGTCACAGGAATGATTGATGAAGCGGGCCTCGTTGCCGCCCACCGCGGCGTCGACCACGACCCGGCTGTTCACGGTGAACAGGAACGTGTGATGACGGTCCATGTCCTCATCGACGTAGCGGCGATCGGCCTCGGCGTGGGAGATGCGCTCTCCCACGTACTCGATGATTCGCGTGCCCTTGCGGATGGGTCGCGTGGCGAATGCGCCGCGCCCTTGAATGCCGGACGTCCGAATCTCGAACGGGAGCGTGTCGGTGCCGTTCGCGCGACCGGCCGCGGCGCGCCGGTGTGCGCTCGCCTTGGACGGTGACGGCGGACGCCGGCTGGAAGTCGAGCGCCGGCGCCCGTCTGCTTTGCGTCGCTTCTGCTTCGTTACCACGGGAGTCGTGTCTGCCACTGAAGGGTCATGCGCCGCGCGTACGCGCGGCAGCGGAAGCCTTGCGATCCTCGAGCCGGCGCACGAAGCGCAGCCCCGACCAGGTGTCGTCGATCGCACAGATCTTGGTGTCGACCAGGCCGGTCGACAGTCCTGCACGCTGGACCACGTCGAACGAGAGGTCGGTCTTGAGCCCTGAGGCCTTCTTGGGCCACGCCACCCACAGCATCCCGTTGGTCGCGATGCGCGAAACGAGTCGCGGGAACTCGCGCCGCAGCGTTGCGGCCGTCGTGACGAAGAGCACGGCCAGGTCGCTTTCCGTGCGCACCTGCGTCGTCACGCGCACGCCCTTCGGCAGCTCACCCAGCGTGCGCGCGAATCCGTTGGGCGCGTGCAGGAACGCCACGCGGGAGCCGCTCTTGATCCCCAGCTTTCGGGGCAGCGGCGTGGACGAGTAGCCGGCCATACGCCCGTCGTCAGGCGGACGCGGCATCGGCCGCCGCGGCCGCCGGAAGCGCGCGGGTGTCGATCTCGTGCCGCAGTCGCACGATCAGCGCGTCGACGGCGAGGATCTCCGGCCGCTGCTCCTTGCCCGCACCGCGGCGGCGAAGCGCGACGGTGCCCGCCTCCGCCTCGCGCTTGCCGACAATCGCCATGTAGGGCGTCTTGAGCACCTCGGCCTCTCGGATCCGATAATTGAGCGTCTCCGATCGATCGTCGAGCTCGGCGCGAATGCCCGCCTCCGCGAGGCGCCGCGCGATCGAGGCCGCGGCCTCGTGGACGTCATCGGTGATGGGGATGATGCGGATCTGCTCCGGAGCCAGCCAGAGCGGGAACGCTCCCGCGAAGTGCTCGATGAGCAGTCCCATGAACCGCTCGAGCGTGCCGAAGATGGCGCGGTGGATCATCACCGGGCGATGCGGCTTGTTGTCGGCACCGGTGTACTCCAGCTCGAAGCGCTGCGGCAGCTGCAAGTCGAGCTGCACCGTGGGACCCTGCCAGAACCTGCCGAGCGCATCCTTGAACTTGATGTCGATCTTCGGCCCGTAGAAGGCGCCGCCGCCCGCGTCGATGCGATACGGAATCCCCTTCCGCTCGAGCGCGCGCTGGAGAATCGCCTCGGCGCGGTCCCATTCGGCGTCCTCGCCCAGGCGCTCTTCCGGACGCGTCGAGAGCTCGAAATCCAGCTCGACGCCGAACGTGCGGCGAACGATGCGATCCACCTGATCCAGGCACAGGAAGATCTCGTCCTCCGCCTGCTCGGGCGCGCAGAAAATGTGCGCGTCGTCCATGCACAGTCCGCGCACGCGGAGCAGCCCATGCAGCACCCCCGACCGCTCGTTGCGGTACAGGTTCGCGACCTCCGACAGCCGCAGCGGCAAATCGCGGTAGCTGCGCGGCTTCGACCGGTAGATGAGCGCGTGCATGGGGCAGTTCATCGGCTTCGCCCGATAGCGCACGTCGTCTTCCTCACCGGCCGCGGCCGCCATGGGCGGGTACTGATTCGCCTCGTACAGCGGCAGGTGGCCGGAGATCTTGAACAGCTCCTCACGCGTGATGTTCGGCGTGTACACCAGCTCGTAGCCGCTCTGCACGTTGTCATCTTCGACGGCGCGAGTGAGCAGCCACTTCACCAGCGCCCCGCGCGGATGCCAGAGCACGAGCCCTGGTCCGATGATGCGCGGATCGATGGAGAAGAGATCGAGCTGCTGGCCGAGCGCGCGGTGGTCGCGCCGCTTCGCCTCTTCCAGACGGTGCAGGTGCTGGTCGAGCTCTTCCTTCGAGAACCAGGCCGTGCCGTAGATGCGCTGCAGCATCTGGCGTCGCTCGTCGCCGCGCCAGTAGGCGCCGGAGCTGTGCGTCAGCTTGAAGTGCTTGAGGCGCGAGGTATCGGGCACGTGGGGGCCGCGGCAGAGATCGACGAACGGCCCATCGGTATAGATCGAGATCACCTCATCGTCGCCGAGCTCCGACAGGCGCTCCAGCTTGAGCGGGTCGTCGGCGAAGCGCCGCTCAGCGGTCGTCCGGTCCACCTCCTCGCGCACGAATGGGTACTTCTCCGCCACCACCTTGCGCATCTCGGCCTCGAAGGCGGCGAGATCGTCGGGCGTGAACGGCGATGGCACCTGGAAGTCGTAGTAGAAGCCGTCGTCGATCGCGGGTCCGAAACCGATCTTCGCCTCGGGCCGCAGGCGGCGCACGGCGGTCGCGAGCACGTGCGCGGCCGAATGGCGGAGCACCTCCAGCGCCATTGGGTCCTTCTCCGTCAGTACACGGAAGCTTCCGCTCTCGCGGAGTGGCGTGACCAGGTCCTGCACCTTTCCGTTCACTTCCACGGCGAGCGCGGCCCGCGCCAATCCGGCGCCGATGGAGGCGACGACGTCGCGCGGCAGCGTACCTGCCGGGACGCGCCGCTCGGAGCCGTCGGGAAGGATGAGGGTGAGCTCCTCCTGCATCAGTTCGACCGCGTCAGACATGTTCGTGTTCTTCGGGGGTACGTCCTCGCGAGGGGTGCCGGCAGGACACGTCGCGGCGCCCACGCGCCGAGCGCAGCGCACAGGTAGGTGGCCTTCTTCTTGCACCCCGCTGCTCGCGGGTTATCCTTTCCGAAAGCTATCCCTGCGCAGTCACCTCCGCCACAGGTTTTCGTATGTCTCCGTTCCGCTATCGTGACGAGGATGAAGCGTCACTGGGCAGCGTGCTCGCCGGTGTCGCTCTGGGCGCGTTGGCCGGCTTCGCCGTGGGCGTGGTGATGGCCCAGAAGGTGGGCGGGCTCTCCGGTATCGCCTCACGCTTGCGCGAGCGCCTGCGCGGTCTTCAGGACGACATGCTCGACTACGCTACCGACGAGTACGAATCCGAGGATGAGGAGCTCGAGGAAGGAGAGCACGACGCGCTCGAGGAGCGAGTGCTGGAGGCGTTCCGCAACGATCCCGTCCTCAGCGAGCGCGCGGTCGACATCGGGGCCATCGGCGATGGTATCATCGAGCTGTCGGGCTGGGTGCACACCGAGGCCGAAGCGGATTTCGCCGTCACGCTCGCGCGCGGCACTCCCGGAGTCGACACCGTGGTGAACCGCCTCATGGTGGGTGAGGAGGAGGAGATGCTGGAAGACAACGCACGGCGCGTGGCCGATGGAGACGACGCCCTGACCGAGGCGCGGTGGGAAGGACAGCGCGTCGGGACGGGCCAGCGGCGGCAGGGCCGCTCGAGCGATCCGGATCGTCACGCCGACCCGAAGCCCGATCTTCAGGATCGCTCCCTCGACGAGCGCAATGCCATCCGCGAGGCTGCGGAGGATCTGGAGTCGGCACCGGCGCGCAAGCGCGCGACGAAGCGCATGAAGGGCGATCGCACCGGCGGCAGCCCCATCGCGCCCACCGGTGTGCCGAAGGCCGATCACGTGGCGAATCCGGAGACGGCGACGGAAATCGATCGGCGCGCCGACTAGACCGGCGCGGAGCGCGCGCCGAAATCCTTCCCGCGCTCGACGCCCAGCCGTTAGCTTTCCGGCATCATGGGCAGCACCAGCGAATCCGACTTCCCGCCGCAGTTCGATCCGGCGTCCGTCGAGGGGGCGATGTACGCCGCCTGGATGGCCGCCGATCTCTTTCACGCGCGCGCCGATCGATCGGCACGCGCCGGCGGCGCGCGTGCCCCGTTCGTGATCATCATGCCGCCGCCGAACGTCACCGGCGTGCTGCACATGGGCCATGGGCTCAACAACACCGTGCAGGACGTCCTCATCCGCTGGCGCCGCATGGCCGGCGACGAGGCGCTCTGGGTGCCCGGCACCGATCACGCCGGCATCGCCACGCAGAACGTCGTCGAGAAGCAGCTCGCCGCAGAAGGGCTCACGCGCTTCGACGTTGGCCGCGAGCGCTTCGTGCTCCGCACGCGCGAATGGGTGGCACGCACGGGCGGCACCATTCTCGAGCAGCTCCGGGCGATCGGCGCGTCGGCCGACTGGTCGCGTACCGCGTACACGCTCGATCCCGGTCCGTCGAGCGCGGTGATGGAGGCCTTCGTGCGCCTCCACGAGGCCGGGCTCGTTTACCGCGGGCACCGCGTCATCCACTGGTGCCCGCGCTGTCTCACGTCGTTGAGCGACGAGGAGGCCGAGCACGAGGAGACCACGGGCACCCTCTACCACATCTCGTATCCACTGGCCGAAGGCGATCGCGCCGCCGCGAACGGCACGCGCAGCATCACCGTCGCCACCACCCGCCCCGAGACGATGCTCGGCGATGTGGCAGTGGCCGTGCACCCGGAGGACGAGCGGTATCGGCACCTCGTCGGCAAGCAAGTGGTGCTGCCGATCGCGAACATCGTGATTCCGATCGTGGCCGACGAGTACACTGATCCGAGCTTCGGGTCGGGCGCGGTGAAGATCACCCCCGCGCACGATGCCAACGACTTCGAGGTAGGCTCGCGTCACGAGCTTCCGATGCCGGTGGTGATGTCGCCCGCCGGTGTGATGGAGGAAGGGAGCGGTGCCGCCGGCCGCGTGCCGGGACTGGTGCGCGGACTGGACCGCTTCGCGGCGCGCGAGCGGATCGTGGAGGAGCTACGCGCCCAGGGCCGCCTCGAGAAGATCGAGACGCACCACCACTCGCTGCGTCACTGCTATCGCTGCGGCACGGTCGTCGAGCCACGTCTCTCGGACCAGTGGTTCGTGCGAATGAAGCCACTCGCGCAGCCGGCGCTCGAGGCGGTACGCGCCGGCCGGCTCCGCATCCTCCCCGAGCGATGGGAGGCCGTCTACGTCAACTGGCTCGAGAACATCCGCGACTGGAACATCTCGCGGCAGCTCTGGTGGGGACACCGCATCCCCGTGTGGTATTGCGATGGCTGCGGCACGATGCTCGTTCGGCGGGAGGCCCCGCAGCCGGCCGAGTGTGCGAGCTGCGGTGGAGCGCTCAGGCAGGATGAGGATGTCCTCGACACGTGGTTCTCATCCTGGCTCTGGCCGTTCTCGACGCTGGGCTGGCCACGGACGAGCTCGCGCGACCTCGCCGCATTCTACCCGAGCGACGTGCTGGTCACCGCACCGGAGATTCTGTTCTTCTGGGTCGCTCGCATGGTGATGGCCGGCTACTACTTCATGGGCGACGCCCCCTTTCACACGGTGTACCTCACCGGAACCGCGCGCGACACCAATCACGTGCGCATGCAGAAGTCGCTCGGCAACGGCATCGATCCGCTCGACGTCGTGCAGCGCTACGGGGCCGACGCCCTCCGGTACACGGTGGTGAGCGCGCTCGGCCTGGGCACCGATCTCATTCTCGATCCCGCCGACCTGGAGCGCTCCTTCGCTCCGGGCCGGAACTTCGCCACCAAGCTGTGGAACATCGGGCGCTTCCTCCTCACCAACGTGGGGAGCGGTTCGGTCGAGCCGCTGAGCGCCATTGCACCGGAGCGTCTCACTCGCGCCGATCACTGGATCCTCGCGCGGCTGGACGCGGCCATCGCCGAGTGCGATGCCGCGCTCGGCCCACCGCGACCTGACGGACGGCATTGGGATCCGGCGCTGGCCCGTAGCGGGCTGCGGTTGAGCGAGTACATCGAGGCAGCGCGGCGCTTCGTGTGGAACGAGCTCGCCGACTGGTACGTGGAAGCGGCCAAGGCGCGCCTCGCCGACGGCGACCGCGATGTGACCCGAGCGGTGCTCGTGCACGCCTTCGATGGCGCGTTGCGCCTGTTGCACCCCGTCGTGCCGTTCATCTCCGAATCGCTCTGGCAGCGCCTCCCCGGACGGCGCGAGGGTGAGTTGCTCGCTGCCGCGCAGTGGCCAAGGCCTGGCACGCCACGCCCGCAGCCACACGGCGAGTTCGAGCTCGCCCGGGAAGCGGTGGGCGCGATTCGTCAGATCCGCGCCGAGTACGACGTTGCCCCCGGGAAGTCGATCGACGTGGTAGTCGTGCCCGCGAGCACTGCCGCGCACCGGGTGCTCGCCGACGAGGCGGCGCTCGTCGGCCGGCTCTCGCGGGCGGCGCTGCGCGTCGATGTCCCGGCACCAGCGGAGACGGCGGCTCACGCCGTGCTCTCCGATGGGTCGGAGGTGATCGTCCCACTGGCCGGCGCGATCGATCTCGGCAAGGAGTGCGGCAAGCTGCGGTCCGAGCTCTCGCAGCTCGACCGGCAGCTCGCGTCGCTGCGCGCGCGCCTGTCGAACGAGCAGTTCATGAGCCGCGCCCCGAAGAACGTGGTGGAAGCGGAACGAGAGAAAGACCGCGAGTGGAGCGCGCGGCGGGAGCAGCTGGCGAACAAGGTGAAATCGTTGTGCGACGGCTGATCCTTCTCGCAGGCATCGTGGCCTGCGCGAGTCCGGCACCGCCTCCTGGCGGTCCGGAGGATCGAGCCGCTCCGGAAGTGCTGTCCACCACACCTGACAGTGGAAGCGTGGGACGTGCCCCACGCGCGGTGGTGTTTCGGTTCGATGAAGTGGTGAGTGAACGGCCACAGGGCGCGGCCGAGCTGTCGCAGCTCTTTCTCATCTCGCCGTGGGACGGCGAGCCGCGTGTGGATTGGGATCGACGGGCGGTCGCGGTGCGTCCGCGGGAGAGGTGGCGGCCGAACACCGTGTACACCGTCACCATGCTCCCGGGTATGGCCGATCTGCGCGGCAACGCGCGGCGCACCAGGACGACGGTCATCTTCTCCACCGGCGCCGTGATCCCGAACACCGCCATTCGCGGCATCCTGTTCGACTGGACGGCAGGGCGCCCCGCGCCGCGCGGCGCCGTCGAAGCCGTGGCGCAATGGGACAGCACGATGTTCGTGGCGCCGGCGGATTCCATCGGACGGTTCGAGTTCCTGCACGTGCCGGCAGGCGTCTACGTGGTGCGCGGGTACGTGGATGCCAACGGCAATCGGTTCCTCGATACACGCGAGGCGTGGGATACGGTTCGCGTGGAGCTCGCCGACACGGCGCGCATCGAGCTGCTGGCGTTCGCGCGCGACTCGTTAGGCCCGCGCATGACCACCATCACGGCGCGCGACTCCATGACGCTGCACGTGCGCTTCGATCGCCCCATCGATCCCGCGCAGGAGCTCACCGTCGCGCTCTTCTCACTGAAGGCGGCCGATTCGGCGGTCATTCCGCTTCGTTCCGTGCGCTCGGCGCGCGACGCCGATCGGCAGGCCGCCGACTCGGCGCAGGCCGCTCGCGACAGTGCCGCCGCCGCACGCGACACCACACCGCGCGCCG
>DATFFQ010000143.1:0-10457 GCA_035249955.1 Gemmatimonadaceae bacterium | reverse complement strand
CCTCGATCGTGAAGATGACGTCGCGCGACGTCGTGGGCACGCCATCGTGCCATCGTAGCGATGACGCCAGGTGAAGGGTCAGGGCTCGACGATCGGGCGACCACTGCCACGACCGAGCCGCGAACGGCTCGGCGGCGAGCGAGTCATCGTAGCGCGCCAGCGTAACGAACAGCGCGTAGCGCTGTATCTGGCGCGACAGGGAGTGAATGGTGACGAGGGGGTTCGCCGACTCGAGGTCCGCGCCCGATGCGTACACCACCGTATCCGGTGCGCGTGAGCCCCGGCCGCAGCCCACGAACAGGGAAGCGGCCAGCAGCCCTGCGGTTGACGCGATTCGTCCGCGGCGCATCATCACCCGATGCGATTCCTCCTGCGGCGGCTTGCCGAGGCCGTCGCGCTGTTCTGGGTCGTCACGACACTCACGTTCTTCCTGCTCCGCGCCGCGCCGGGAGATCCGGCCGCGCTGCTCATCGACCCATCCGCTTCACCGGCGGACATTGCGGCCACGCGCGAGCGACTCGGGCTGGATGCGCCGCTGCTCCTGCAATATGCACGGTGGACCGGGGGCGTCCTCAAGGCCGACCTCGGCGAGAGCTTCAGCCACCAACGCGCGGTCGTCGCCGTATTGGGCGACGCGCTGCCCTACTCCGTCGGGCTCGGCCTGGCGTCACTGCTGCTCACCTTCGTCATCGGCGTGGCCATCGGTACCGTGCAGGCCGCACGGCGCGATGGACCGGTGGACATCGCACTCACCGTGCTCACGACGGCTGCCTACGCCGCGCCGGCCTACTGGCTCTCGCTGGCGCTGATCGCCGTGTTCACGTACGGCGCATCACAGTGGGGATTGCCACCCTCGCTTCGACTTCCCGCGTTCGGCGTGCGCGATCCCGCCGGTGAGGCCACCGGGCTGGCCGCTGTCGCCGACGTCGTGCGTCACGCCGTGTTGCCCACGGTCACCCTCACCGCCATTGGCGCGGCAGGCATCGCCCGCTACGCGCGGACCATCGTCGCTGACGTGCTCGCGCTCCCATTCGTCCGCACCGCTCGCGCCAAGGGCGTCTCGGCGCGCGTCGTTCACACCCGCCACGTCGTCGCGAATGCGCGCGCGCCGCTCGTCGTGCTGTTCGCGCTCGCGCTGCCCGGCGTGCTGGCGGGCTCGGTGTTCGTGGAGACCGTGTTCAGCTGGCCGGGGATGGGGCGACTCATGGTGACGGCGATCATCGCCCGCGACTACCCGCTCGTGATGGGATCGACGCTGCTCTTCGCCGGCGTGGTGATCCTGTCGAACCTCGCCGCCGATCTCGTGCTGCCGATGCTCGACCCCCGCCGCCGCGGATGAGCACGGGCACACGCGCACCCACGCGATGGCGCACGCGATTCGCGGTGACGCTGCTGGCGGCGCTCGGGATCGGTGCACTGCTCGTTCCCGAGCTCGCCGGCGGCGACCCACGCGCGATCGGCGACGTGGTGCGCCTGCGCTACCTCGCCCCGGGGGCCGTGGACCACCTGGGCGAGTTCCACCTGCTCGGCACCGATCGGTTCGGGCGCGACATCTTCGTGCGCATGATGCTCGCCGCGCGCATCTCGCTACTGGTTGGTGTCGCCGGCTCGGTGCTGGCCGGCGCCGTCGGCATCGTCGTCGGTGCGCTCGCCGGGTGGACCGGCGGCGCGCTCGATCGCACGGCGATGGCCGCCACCGATGCTCTCCTCGCCATCCCGCGCCTCGTGCTGCTCCTGGTGTGCGCGGCGCTCTGGGCGCCAGGCATGTCGATGGTCATCGTCGTGCTCGTGGCCACGGGCTGGATGGGTGTCGCGCGCCTGGTGCGCGCCGAGGTACAGGGAGCGAAAGTGCAGCCATTCGTCGAAGCGGCGCGCGCGCTGGGCGCCGGGCAGCAGCGCATCCTCTGGCGGCACGTCCTTCCCAACACGCTCGGCTCGGCTACGGTCGCCATCACGTTGGGCGTCGGCAGCGCGATCCTCCTCGAGAGCGGCCTGTCGTTTCTGGGACTCGGTATTCAGCCGCCGCAGCCGAGCTGGGGGAACATGATCGCCGAAGGCCGGGAGGCGATCGTGATCGCGCCGTGGATCGCGCTCGCGCCGGGGCTGGCGCTCATTGCCACGGTCCTCGCGGCGACGCTCATGGGCGATGCGCTGCGCGATCGCCTCGCCGGTGAAGACGTGATGGCGCTGCGGGATCGATCCTAACGAGCGAGGATCGTCACCACGGCGCGAGGTCCGGCGACGAACGCGATCTCGGTGCCGGTCACCGGGAGGGTCTCGCCCGGCGTCTCATCCAACCGGGCGCGACGCGCCTCCCGTACCCGCGAGCCGAGGCGCCAGCGTCCTTCCACCGGCCGAGTGTCGAGGTTCACGCACCTGAGGACCAGCCACTCTCCGTTCTCGCTCTGCTTGCAGGCCGAGAATGCCAGGGCGCTTCCGTCGAGCTCGACGCCGAGCGTGGGCGGCGCCACGTGGAGCGCCGAACGCAGCGTGGCTCCGGTGAGCGGGAGGAGCACGTCGTCGGCAACGCGCTCTATCGCATCGATCGTCGCCGTGTCGCGCGGCCCGTGCAACATGATCGCGAGGTCACTCGCGAACGGACGGAGGCACTGTGCTTCGGGGGTGGGCACCGGCCAGCCGGCATGTCCGGGACGCTCGGGCAGATCGTTGCGCGACAACTCCCCGACGGCGCGCACCAGGGTAACCGCGAGCTGTCCATCGGTATTGGCCTCGTACTCGGCCAGCCCGTCGCTGAACAGGGTGAATCCAGCGGCTGCCGAGGAGAGCGTCACGTAGCGCGCGAGGGGCGCCGTCATGGGCGCGTGCTCCATCCTGGCCGCGGCCTCGGAGATGACGATGGGCTCCCGAGTCACAGGCCCGAAGGCCGCGTCGGCATCCACGCTGCCGTTGGTGATGCCGGTGCGAAACACGACCCGAAGTCGATGATCGCGTGCGCGATTCTCACCCGAGATGTGACAGCGCACGAACGGCGCGCCGGCGTCGAGGACGAAGGTGGCCGAGAGCGGAATCGCGACCTCCTCGGTGCTTCTCGCAGCACGCGAGGTGGAGCATGGTATGTCCATCTCCCAGGCGGCGTTGAGCTGCGCCCTCAAAGGTCCGTTGTGAAGCAGCGTGGCGCCCATGAATCGCGTGCGCGTGCTCGGCGCGCCGACAGGCGATGACGTATAGAGATCGCCGCGGTCGCCCACGTCCTCGAAGTGGAGGAGCGACTCGATGCGGCGCCCCGAGCCGGCGACCTCCAGCGATACCTGTCCGGACTCGGCCACCGCGAGCCGCAGGATACCGTTGTCGACCCAGTTGGGGCTGGCCGTGGCGACCGGCACCGACGGCGGCAGCGGAGGCGGGCGCTCACCTGCAGCCTGCGTCGGCTCTCGCGCGACGCCCAGCGCGTGGAGCCCGTAGCCACGCACCGTCGGCGCCCATGCCACGACCCTCCAGCTGTCGACGAGCGCCGCGTCGGGGTAGTGGACGGGCGAGTCCACGCGATCGTGACGCACGAGTCGCTCGAGAACCTGATACGAGATGGCGGCATCCTCGAAGGCGAATCCGTCCACCGGCAACGCGGCGGCACGCGCGCCTGGCGCCGAGCCTGGTCCCACGGGAACTCGCTCTCTCTCGATGGCAACCTCCAGCTCGGCGATCCCTGCTCTGGGTCGCGCGCAGGCGTTCCGGAGCACCACTACAGGACGCCACCGGTCGCGCTCGGCGCGAGCGACGACCGCGTCATGCCCCAGGAGATCGAGCACCGCATCCTCGCGCACTCCCGCACCCTGCCCCGCGGCGTCTTCCAGTCTGACCGACATGGCGCGGGCAACCTCGTCGATCGAGCAGCCGCAGAGCGTGTCGTGCGGGTGGCAGAGCAGAAGTGTGCGCCATGCGGCCTGCAGCAGGTGCGAACGGGACGCACGGGCCGACTGCCAGGCGAGGCCGGCCCAGGGCTCGGCATCGCGCACGAGGAGGCGCTCGACGCCCGCATTCCGGCGCTTCTGGTGCGCCCGAGTCGAGAACGTCCCCTGGAGTGTCCACGTGTACCCGTACGAAGCGCGCAGCTCCCCGGCGATCGCGGGGAGGTCCGCGCCGCGTGCTCGCTCGACCACGGCCGATGCGAAAGCACCCAGGGAGCTGCGCCGGACCGTGTCCGGTGCTGCTGCCTGCCGGAGGGCGGGCACTGCCCGCTCGAGATCCGACTGTCGCGCGTGGTGGTCGGCGCCATTGAGGAGCAGGAGGACGTCGAGTCGCGCTCGCGCGGCCAGGTCGGCACGTGTGCGTTGCCACCAATCGCGCGCATCATCGAGGGCCGCGGGAACGTTCGCCGCGAGCTCGTAGCCGGACGGCGGCAGATGGTGCACCAACACCTCATCGCCAGCCGGCGATTGCCACGTGAACGTGTCGCCTGGCGGCCAGCATTCTCCCCCGAGCCCGCGCCAGACGATGGCGAGCTGCAGCCCGAACCCCTCAGCAAGTGAGGGGAGTGCAGCGGCGTGGCCGAACGCGTCGGGTGAGTAGAGCACGCGGGGCGGCTCGGCGCCGAAGCGCGACAACGTCGCGCGCCCGGCAAGCAGATTGCGCACCAGCGCCTCACCCGATGGAATGAGCTCGTCGGCGAGGACGTACCAGGGACCGGCCTCCAGTGCTCCGGACCGCAAATGCTCGCGAAGCGGGTTCTCGCGCTCGGGACGGACGGCGAGATAGTCGGCCAGCACGACCGTCTGCCCGTCGAGGAGAAAGCTCCCGTCGGTGGGCGGGTGATCCAGGAGATCGTCGATCAGCGCGACGAGCCGCTGCCGGAAGCGACCTGCACTCAGATACCACTCGCGATCCCAGTGCGTGTGTGAGACGAAGTGGACGTCGAACGAGCGGCGTTGCGTCATGGCTCAGAGCAATCGCGGCTGCCGGTCGTCGCCATCCCGAAGCGACGGATAGAGCAGCCCGCCGTCGTGCACCTGGGCGAAGCTGGTGAGCCGGTGGGGGCTCGTGGAGGAGTCGAGAATGTGTCGCACGTCGACTCCTCGCACCACCGCCGCGTCGGCAATGAGCGAGCGGTGACACCGCCACGGTACAGCCTCGGCGCACATGATCGCCACCGGCGTGCGCCCTGCCGTCGCGAGCAGATGCTCGAGCGCGAGGGTGAACTCTTCCGTCTGCATGTGATCGGCGTAACCGCGGAAGCCACTGTTGCGCCATCCCGTATTGCGCGAGTCCTCGCGAGGCGTCCGGCGGCCACCGAGCGTGGGGTGATGCGAGTACTCCAGGCCAGCGCTCGCGAGGGAAGCGGCCAGCGGCTCCCGATTGAAGTGCGGATATCGCCGCGAGGCAGGAATGGTCCGAACGTCGGCGAGATGCACGACCGCTTCACGGCGCAGCAGGGCCAGGAACTGCTCGATCGTGCGGGTGGAGTGGCCGATCGTGAAGAGGGTCACCGGCGGCATGGGTCACCGGGTGTGGGTCCCGAGCGGCCGTGGCGTCCTACCATGGAGAGCGCCGGCGTTTCGCTTTGTGGCGGCACGCGTCTCTCTCAGACGGGTTGTGCGGCGCAATCACGACCATGATGGGCCTCCGCCTACCCATGAGGTGGCGCGCCGATTAACCTGCGCCGGTTGGCCGCGTCGCTGAAGGCGACACCTTCCACTTCTTGCCGAGGACGCATGAACGATCTCATCGAGCTCTGGCACCGGTTCTCCAACCTCGAAGAGCTGATTCGTTGGGGCGGATACGTCGGCCTCACGGCGATCGTATTCACCGAGACCGGCCTGCTCGTGGGGTTCTTTCTCCCCGGCGACTCGCTCCTCGTCACCGCCGGGCTCCTCGCATCGCAGGGCTTCCTGAACGTGGTGTGGATGGGTGTCATCCTGTCCGTTGCCGCTATCGTCGGAGACACGGTGGGGTACGCCATCGGCCGCGCCACCGGCCCGCGAATCTTCACGCGCCAGGATTCCCTGCTCTTCAACAAGAAGCACCTCATCCGCGCGCACGAATTCTACGAGAAGCACGGCGGCAAGACGATCGTGCTCGCCCGCTTCATGCCGATCATCCGCACCTTTGCTCCGCTGGTCGCCGGTGTCGCCGAGATGCGTTACCGCGACTTCGTATTCTACAACGTGTTCGGAGGGATCCTCTGGGTGTGGAGCATGCTCCTCACCGGCTACCTGCTCGGCAGCAAGGTGCCCGGGATCGAGAACCACATCGAGATCGTGATCATCGTGGTCATCTTCCTGTCGATCCTGCCAGGAATCATCGGCTATCTCAAGCAACGGCGCGCGCGGCCGGTCGTGGCTCGCGAGGCGGCAGACTGACGGGAGTAGGCGGAGGTCGCACTGGACGTGCATCGGTTCACATGTATGATTGCCGTGAACCGCGAAAGACCTCTTTGGGAGACAGCACATGGCACACTCGCTTCCGCCTCTTCCCTACGACTACGGCGCGCTCGAGCCGCACATCGACGCCCGCACCATGGAGATCCACCACACCAAGCATCATCAAACGTATATCACCAACCTGAACAACGCGCTCGAGAAGGCGCCCGAGCTGCAGGGAAAGAGCCTCGACGATCTGCTTGGGGGGTTGAACAAGGTGCCCGAATCGATCCGCACGGCGGTACGGAACAACGGCGGCGGGCACTGGAATCACACGATGTTCTGGCAGATCATGGGACCGGGCAAGGGCGGTGAGCCCAGCGGTGCGCTCGCCGATGCGATCAAGAGCAGCTTCGGCGACTTCGCCAAGCTCAAGGAGCAATTCGCCGCTGCCGCCACCGGCCGCTTCGGCTCGGGATGGGCCTGGCTCGTGCGCGACGGTAACGCGCTCAAGATCGAGAGCACGCCGAACCAGGACACGCCACTCATGGAGGGGCGTCATGCGATCATGGGACTCGATGTCTGGGAGCACGCGTACTACCTGAAGTACCAGAACCGCCGCGCCGACTACATCACGGCCTGGTGGAACGTCGTGGACTGGGGAGCGGTCGGGAAACGCTTCCAGCAGAGGTAGCGGTACTGTGGCGAGGGCCCGGCGATGTCGGGCCCTCGGTGCATCAGGCCGAGTCGCGGCTCGTGTCCGGAGGCTCGCGCGCCGCCGATGCATCGGCAACCTCGGCCCGTCCCAGCTCGCCGGGCGCCATCTCTTGCGGCTCCCCGCTTGCCGGATGCCATGATCCCGCCACGAGGTCGTCGATTCCGCCGTCGCCTCGGGTCTCCGTCGGTGGGCCTCGCCTGCCCCGCGCGACGATGACGTTGAGCACTGGTGGCGTCATGAACGTCGTGACCATCACCATGAGTGTGATGGCGCTGAAGAGCTGCACATCGAGTGCGCCGGTGGCCAGCCCCATCTGCGCGAAGATGAGTCCCACCTCACCGCGTGGGATCATCGCCACGCCGATGAGCGCCTTGTTGCCGCGAAAGCCGATCGCGGCGTAGCCGGCCACGAACTTGCCCACGATGCCGATCGCGATGAGTGCGGCGCCGATGGCGAGTGCGCGGGTGTCGGCGAGACTGCGCAGGTCCACCGCCGCGCCGACCCCGGCGAAGAAGATCGGAACGAAGAAGAAGCCGATCGGCGTGACGGCGCTCTCGATGTCGTGGCGCTGCTCGGTGCGGTGCAGCACGAGCCCGGCGGCGAACGCGCCGATGATCATCGCCGACTGCGCGACATCGGCCAGCCAGGCCATGAGAAAAGCGAATGCGAGCGCGATGAGTCCGAGCGCGCCCGACGTCTGGAGTCGCTGCACCAGCTTGAAGGTGGGCGGAATGAGCACGCTTCCGACGGCGAATGCCGCGACGATGAAGCCCACCGCGACCGCGGTGGTGATACCGATCCCGGCCAACGTCACGCCGGCACCGGCTGCCAGTCCGCTCACGACCGACAGGATGATCAGGCCGACGACATCATCGAGCACGGCCGCGCCGAGGACGATCTGCCCTTCGGGCCGCTGGAGCTGGCCCAGATCCGACAACACGCGCGCCGAGATACCGATCGACGTGGCGGTCAGCGAAGCGCCGGCGACGACCGCAGTCACGGTGCTCTCGCCAAGCAGCGCGGTGATCAGGTAGCCGGATGCGAACGGCACGACGACGCCAACGAGACCCACCAGCGTGGCCGACCGCCCCACGCGCACGAGCGACTTCACATCGGTGTGCAGGCCGATCTCGAACAACAGGACGAGCACCCCGATCTCCATGAACGCCGCGATGACCGGGTCGTTCGGATCGAGAAGCCCGAGCAGCGATCCGCCGAGGAGGAGTCCGGCCACGAGCTCCCCAAGCACGGACGGCTGGCCGGCACGCTGCGCCAGCTCGCCGAGAAGTTTTGTCGCGAGAATGGTGGCGACGAGCGCCAGCAGCAGATCCGCAAACGAATGCGTTTCGCTCATGACGGCGCTCGGACGCGTGACGAGCCGTTCACCGCGACGAGTCGCCCTCGAGGTACGTGTAGCCTTCGAGGCCGGCCACGTAGTCGGCGATGAACATGTTCGCCTCCTGCCGCGACAGCTCCTTGGCCGTCGCCACCTTGCGCCTGAATACCGCCAGCAGGTCGGAGGCGCGGAACTGCACGTAGTTGAGCACCTCTGTCACGGTGTCCCCGTGGACGAGGTCGGTGACCTCGTAGCCGCCCGGCGTGAGGCGTACGTGCACGGCGTTGGTGTCGCCGAACAGGTTGTGGAGGTCGCCGAGGATCTCCTGGTACGCACCGGTGAGGAAGACGCCCAGGATGTACGGCTCGCCGTGCCGGAATGGATGCAGCTCGAGGCTCGGGCGTCCGGCGCGTCCGCCGGCGAAGCGATCGATCTTGCCGTCCGAGTCGCACGTCACGTCCTGCAGGGTAGCGCGCCGTGTGGGCTCCTCGGTGAGACGGTGAATCGGCACGATCGGGAAGATCTGGTCGATGGCCCAGCTGTCGGGAAGCGACTGGAAGACGCTGAAGTTGCAGAAGTACCGGTCCACCAGCGTGGCCTCGAGGTCCTCGATGATGTCCGCGTACTCCTCGCGGTCACGCTGCGCGATGCGCGCGACGGCATTGATGGTGGCCAGGTAGAGCTGATCGGCCAAAGCGCGCTCGCGCAGGGAGATCACGCCGCTGTTGAAGAGCGCCTGTACGCGCTCCTTCCCGAACGTCGCGTCGTGGTATACCTCGCGCACGCTGCGGGTAGAGATGCTCTCGTAGCTCCCCTTGAGCTCGTGCAGAATGAGGTGGTCGTCGTCGGTGAGCTCCGGCACCTGCACCACCGCCTGGGATTCGACGTCGATCACGTTGAGCAGTAGCAGCGCGTGGTGCGCGGTGAGCGCGCGCCCCGACTCGGAGATGAGATGCGGCATGGGCAGATTCATCTCCCGGCACACCTCGGCCATGGTATACACGACGTCGTTGGCGTACTCCTGCACCGAGTAGTTCACGCTGGCCGACACCGTGGAGCCCGAGCCGTCGTAGTCCACGCCCAGCCCGCCGCCCACATCCACGTGCGTGATGTCCACGCCCATCTCGCGCAGCTCGACGTAGAAGCGCCCCACCTCCTGCAGGCCGGCCTTGATGAACCGGATGTCGGTGATCTGCGAGCCGAGGTGGAAGTGGATGAGCCGCAGCACATCGAGTCGTCCCTGCTCGCGCAGCTTTTCCACCGCGGCCACCAGCTCACTGGCGCTCAGCCCGAACTTCGACTTCTCACCACCGCTCTCCGCCCAGCGGCCGAATCCCTCCGAGGCAAGCTTGATGCGCACACCAGCGGTCGGACGCACGCCCATGTCGTCGGCGACGCGCAGCAGCGCGTCCAGCTCGTTGAGCTGCTCGATGACGACGAACACCTGGTGACCCAAACGCTGGCCCATCAGGGCCAGACGGAGAAATTCCTCATCCTTGTATCCGTTGCAGACGATCATATGCCGCGTGGACTCGCTCAGCGCCAGCACGGCTTGGAGCTCCGGCTTGCTGCCGCACTCGAGGCCTACGCCATACGACTCGCCGAACTGGACGATCTCCTCCACCACGTGGCGCTGCTGGTTCACCTTGATCGGGTAGACGAGCGTGTACGTTCCGTCGTAGCCGAACTCGGTGATGGCGTTGCGGAACCGCTGGCTCAACGCTTCGATGCGCGAGCGGAGCACGTCGGAGAACCGGAGGAGGAGCGGGAGCCCGACACCCTGCTCTTCCAGGTCGCGCGCGAGCTCGAAGAGGTCGAGCGCTCGCTCGGGGTGACCCTTGTCCGGGCGCACCACAATGTGCCCCTTCTCGTTGATGTCGAAGTAGCCCAGCCCCCAACCGGCGATGTTGTAGAGCTCGCGCGAGTCGTCGATGCTCCACACGCGCTCGGGTGTCGCAGGCGCGGTGGTGTCCGGAATCACTCGTGTGGCCATAGTGCCGGAAGTTTAGGCGGTGTGAGCCCGGTTGGGTACCGCTCGTGCGCGGCGCTCACGCAGCGGCGCTACGCGAGCACGCCGAGCGAGGCAGCT
>DATFFQ010000142.1:0-21441 GCA_035249955.1 Gemmatimonadaceae bacterium | reverse complement strand
GCTCATGGGCGCGGCGGCGTTCGTGCTGATCATCTCGGTGGCCAACGTGGCCAACCTCACCCTCATGCGCGGGGTGCGGCGCGAGCACGAGCTGGTGGTGCGGGCCGCGCTCGGGGCCGGCGCGGCGAGGCTGCGCCGGCTGCTGCTGGCCGAGAACCTCGTGCTGGCGTTCGGGGGCGCGCTGCTGGGAATGGTGCTGGCGGTGGGTGGGCTCAGGCTGCTGATCTCGCTCGCCGAGCGCTACTCGCCGCGCGCCAACGAGATCAGACTCGATGGCATGGTGCTCGGCTTCACGCTGGTGCTCACGCTGGTGGTGGCGGTGCTGCTGTCCTTCGCGCCCAAGCTGGCGCGGGAGGGCTCGTTAGGCACGTGGATCGCTGCCGGTGTGCATCGAGTCAGCGGCGGGCTCCGGCGGCAGCGGCTCCAGCGCGCGCTGGTCGTGGCGCAGATCGCCGTGTCGGTGATGCTGCTCACCGGCGCCGGCCTGCTCACGCGGACCATGCTCCAGCTCTCACAGGTGGACACCGGGCTCAACGCCGAGCAGGTGCTGACGATGGAGGTTCCACTCGCCGGCGAGGGGCGGCAGGACGCGGATGTGAAGTCGCTCTACGACCGGATGCGTCTCGAGATCGGCGCCATTCCCGGTGTGACGGAGGTGGCAGTGGGCTCGGTGATGCCGCTGCGCACGTCTGGTGGCTTCCAGCTCGACGTGAAGGCCGAGGGAAGACCTCTCGCCGCGGGCGAGCCGATGCCTCGTGCCGAGTATCGTACGGCGAGCCCGGAGTACTTCCGAGCGGCAGGGATCCCGATCCTCAAGGGAAGAGAGTTCACCGCCACCGACCGTCAGGGCTCACAGCTGGTTGTCATCCTGAACAAGACGCTCGCCGACAAGCTGTTCCCCGACCGCGATCCGATCGGTCAGCGTGTGGCGTGGACGGGAGACGTGCTTCGGTTCATCCCCGTCACCGGCGACTGGCGGACCGTCGTGGGTGTGGTGGGCGACACCAAAGACGGCGGCCTCGATGCCGAGCCGCGCGGGGTGATGTTCCAGCCGTTCCAGCAGGAGATCGCCTTCGCCGGCGGACTGGTGATACGCACCAACCGTGAGGCAGCCGCGCTGGCGCCGGTCGCTACCCGACTGGTGCGCGGTATCGTCCCCGAGGATCCGATCGAGAATGTGCTCACCGTGAATCAGATCCGCGACGAGAGCGTGGCTCCGCGGCGACTGAACGCGGCGCTCGTGTCGTCGTTCGGAGCGCTGGCGGTGATCATCGCCGCGGTGGGGATCGCCGGCGTACTGGCCTTCTCGGTGAGCGCGCGCACCAGCGAGATCGGCATCCGGATGAGCCTGGGCGCCGACAGCGGCCGGGTGCAGCGCATGGTGCTCGGCGAAGGTGGTGTGCTCCTGGCGCTCGGTCTCGCGTTAGGCGTCGCCGGCTCGCTCCTCGCGACGCGGCTCATCCGCGGCCTCCTGTTCGGCGTGGCGCCCCACGATCCGCTCACGCTCCTGGGGGTCGCGGTGGTGATGATCGCGATCGGGATCGGCGCGTGCTGGCTGCCGGCGCTGCGGGCGGCGAGCATCGATCCGGCGGTGGCGCTGAGGAGTCAGTAAGGGTAGCGCCGGCCCCTCCGTCGGGGTGCCGAGTAAGGGACTAACCGGAGTGACTCCCGGCGATGGACCAATGCAGGCCCCTCTGTGGCGATGGACCAATGCAGGCCGCCCCTCTGTTTGGCCGGGTAGCGACGGACTAGAGGTAGTGATTTCCAGTAATTTAGTAGGAGCTGAGAGATGAGAGCGTAAGGGTGTGCACCTTTACGCGCTTACTCTCTCATGCAGTACTGAATTACTGGAAATCACTACCTCTAGTCCGTTGCTAGGTGGCCCTAAAAAGGGCCTCCAGCTCCATCTAGCCCGTTGTTAGGTGGCCGAATAGAGGGCCTTCCACGCATTCTCCGGGAATCACTCCCGTTAGTCCAGAGCAAATTTCTCACTCACATACGTTCGCCGTGGCACCTAGCGCGCGGCGAGCGTCTCAGGCATCCGCGCTGCCACCAGAACGCCCGAGGCGGCGGTCAGCACAGCCACGGTGGCGATTGCGCCCTTCATGCCAATGGCGTCGGCGAGAAAACCGGCCAGCAGCGCTCCGGCCACGTAGCCCATGTCCCGCCAGAACCGATAGGCGCCCACGGCGCTGCCGCGCCACAACGGATGCGCGACATCGCCGATGGCCGCGAGCAGCGTTGGGTAGACCATGGCCGTCCCGATGCCAAGCAGCGCGCCCGTCAGGAGCCAAGCACCGACACCGTTCACCGCCGTCATGGCCAGCAGCGCGACGGCCTGGACGAGCATCCCACCAGCGATGAGTCGTTTTCGGCCGAACCGATCGCTCAGGTCGCCTGTCCAGAGCTGTGCGATGCCCCAGGTGGCGGGATAGATGAAGGCGAGGAGGCCGATCTCGCGCAGCGAGAGGCCGGCGGCAGCGAAGAAGATCGGAAAGAGGCCCCACGCAAGACCGTCGTTGAGATTGTTGACCAGTCCCGCCTGACTCGCGCTGAACAGCGCGCGGTGACGCCAGCTCGCGAGCGCGAGCACCTCGCCCCATCTCGGTATCGCGGCGCCGGGTCGCTTGCCTGACGACTCGTGCCGGACGTGCGCAGTCGTGTCGCGCACGAAGAGCAGCGACAGCGCGAGTCCGAGCGCGACGAAGGCCACGCCCAGGTAGAAGGGCTCGGGGCGCAGTCCATGACGACTCGCTATCTCGCCCGTGGCATAGGCTGCCAGCGCGACGGCCAGGTAGCCGGCGAACTCGTTGAGCCCCATGGCCAGCCCGCGACGCGCCGGCCCCACGAGGTCGATCTTCATGATCACCGTGGTCGACCAGGCCAGACCCTGATTGATGCCGAGCAGCACGTTGGCGAAGACGATCCACGACCAGCTCGGCGCCCACATGACGAGAAACGGAACGGGTATCCCGGCCACCCAGCCCGCGACCAGCACCGTCTTACGTGAGAACCGGTCGCTGAGTCGCCCGGCGGCGAGATTGGTGATCGCCTTGACGATGCCGAAGCTGGCGATGAACGAGAGCGCCGCGCCCTTCGATACCAGGCCGAACTCTCTCTCCGCAAGCAGCGGGAGCACGGTGCGCTCGAGGCCGACCATCGCGCCAACGAAGGCGTTGACGAGGACGAGGAGCGCGAACTGCCGCCAGTTCGCGCGGAGGCCAAGCACGATGCCGGGTGAATCCGAATTCGCGCGCGCGGCGTCGATCGGTGCGATCACTTCCATCGACCCGCCGTCAGCGGTCAATCCGGACGCGCGCGAATCGCACCTGGTGGCCATCCTCGCGTGCGTCCGCCCACACCAGATCGAAGACACCCGGGGCAGGGGAGAGAATCCCGCTGTAATCGCCTCCACCACGCCAGCGCTCCACGATGCCGCCCAGCGGCCGCTCTCGAGGACACGCGGTGTCGCCACGAGGGAAGCGACGCTCATGCAGCACACGCGTCCCGCCGTCGGCGAGTACACGGAGCCGCACGTCACCGCAGTTGTCGCCTGACGTCGACTCGAACCACGTGACGGCGACAGCACCGCGAGCATCGACGGCAACGTTCGGTCTGGTGCGGAAGACCGCTCGATCTTCCCTGGTCACGACGACGGGCGTGCTCCAGCTGCGCCCTTCATCGCTGGAGCGTGCCAGCATCACGTGCAGTCCGCCGGCCTGCGTGCCTTCCAGCCAGACCGAGTACACCGGGCGCTGCGGGGCCGGTGTGGCCGACGCACCCAGCATGGGGAATCCCCATGGAGTGACGCTGTCACGAACGCGTGTCTGAGCGGTGTCCTCATCGGTAAGGTGTACTGCGTAGAGCGGGCGTGGCGGCTGCTCCGACATCGTGTAGTAGGTGAAGAGGAGTCGGCCGCCGCCGAGCGCCACCGCGCCGGCAAAGATGTCGTTCGCGGCGTTCGGAGGCCGGTACAATCGAAAAGTGCCGAAGCGCTCGCCGTCGGCGCTGTACGGGATGACCCCGAAGCCGTTGCCGCCTCGTCGCCCACGCGTGCCGGCAATCCACACCACGTCGCGCTCCCCGCTCGAGCCGGCGGGCACGCGCGTCACGACGGGGTGATCCCATGAGCCGGCAGTGTCGACCGGCACCTGGAGTGGTGGCAACCAGCTCTGACCACCGTCACGCGAGCGATACAGAAATGTCTCGAAGTCGAAGTCCTTGCCGTCGGCCGTAGGGACGGGCGCGAGACAGACGAGATACACCGACCGCTCCTGCCCCCACACGACCCACGGATCGGCCGCGCATCGCACGCCGTCTCTGGCCGGCAGCGTCGAGCTCTGCCAGCTCTGCCCTCCGTCGGCAGACCTGAACGCACTGACCTGCCAGGTGTCCAGCGCGGTACTTTGTACGCGCATGGCCACGACGACGATCTCTCGCGAGTCGTTGGGGTTCGTTGCGAGGTGCGGCTCGACGTGATGATCGCCGTCAGACGCGACACTCACGGTTGCTACGCCCTGAGCGTGCGCGTGAGCGCCGGTGACCACCGCGGCGAACAACATCAGGAGCGCAGAGGCGATGGACACCGTCGCTCTCCTGCGCGCGGCCGCGGTGTCCGTCATACCGCCGTGCCGGTCGCTGCCGCGGCGTGATGGCCGGTTGGCTTCACGATTCCCAGGTTCAGTGCCCTCGTCACGGCAGCATCCACCGGCGGTGGTGGAATATCGCGCATCATGTGGGTGATGAATTGCTCGCGGTCGGTGATCGCGAAGGCACGATTGAATCGACGCTCGAACCCGATGGTCGAGATGGGGTTTCCACTCAGGCCGCGCCCGCAGACCGAACCCGAGAACGCGCCGGGGAGCACACTCACGTAGTCGGGAAGCGCACGCAGCCGTTCGGCGCTCGCGAAGAGCGCTCGCGCACCTTCCTCGGCGCTGGTGGCGAGCTCCGTCCGTCCCATGTCACCGACCATGAGCGTGTGCCCGGTGAAGACGACCCATGCCTCCTCGGAGCGAGTGCGATCGGTCACCACCAGGGCGATGTGCTCCGGGGTGTGTCCGGGTACGTGAAGCACGTCCGCGACTACGTTTCCGAGCTTCAGCCGCTCGCCGTCATGGACGGAGAAGAAATCGTAAGTGGCGCCGGCATGGGCGTGGAGCACGTAGCGAGCGCCGGCATGCATCGCGAGTGCGCTCCCGCTCGAGATGTGATCGGCGTGGACGTGCGTGTCGATCACATATCTGATCGCCATGCCGGACTCGGCGGCGGAGCGAAGGTAGAGCGAGGGGTCGCCTACTGGATCGATGACTGCGGCAACACCCTGCCCTCCGCAGCCGACGAGGTAGGAAGCAGCAACGACGGGATCGGTGTGGAGGAACTGCCGGAGAATCATGGTCGGGGGAGCAACGGGTCGACGGAACGCGGCGTCGCGGCTCAGGAGCCGACAGCAACCGGCAACTTGCTGGCGCGCCATTCGGGGAGACCTTCCTGCGCTCGGCGCGCTCGATAGCCTCGCTTGCGGAGGAGTCGGACCGCCTCGAGCGAGTACACGCAGTACGGCCCGCGGCAGTACGCGATGACTTCCTTTGATTTCGGCATGCGCGGCGGGCGATCCTTGAGCTCGGTGAGCGGCACCGAGAGGGCGCCCGGAATGTGCCCGGCTTCGTATTCGTCTCTGGGGCGAACGTCGATGACGGTCACATCACCCTCCTGCATGAGCCGGCGAAGCTCCTGGAGTGTGACCGGCTGCAACTCATCGCGGCTCGTGAAGAAGAGCTGCGTCACCTGCTCGACCTCGGCGAGCCGGCGCTGTCCGAGCTGCTGGAGGGCGTGGAGGAGATCGAGCACGGCATCGTCGGCGAGTCGGTAATGGACGTAGGTGCCGTCGCGCCTGGTCTCGACGAACCGCGCCTGCCGGAGCACGCGCAGGTGCGCACTGGTGTTCTTCAGGGGGATCGCCGCCTGCGCGGCCAGCGTCTCCACGTCCTTCTCCCCCTGGCTCAGGAGGTCGAGGAGCTCGAGCCGCTTGGGGCTGGCCATGGCGTGACCGATCCGCGCGAACTGTCCGTAGAGGGTATCCTTGAGCGCTCGCGACACCGCCAATCTCCTCGAGTGGTTAATCTATTAATCTATAGAATACGCGAAATATTGACCACGTCAAGGGTCCAGCACCATCGAGAATGCATGTCACACGTGACCCAGCAGCCTCGTCCGACCGCCGCGACACCGATCGCCGGACTCGATGTCCAGGCGCTCCGGCGCGCGATCCAGGAGGAGTACACCGCCGTCGCCCTGGAGCCCGATCGGGGATTCCACTTTCACACCGGGCGTCCTCTGGCGCGAATGCTCGGCTATGATGATGCCTGGCTCGACGGCATTCCCGAACCGTCGATCGCGTCGCTCGCCGGCACCGGGAATCCGTTCAGCCTCGGAGCCCTCGCGACGGGGGAGCGGGTGGTGGATGTGGGGTGCGGTGGAGGCATCGACAGCCTGATCGCCTCTCGCATGGTCGGCCCATCCGGGCGTGTCATCGGCATCGACATGACACCGGCCATGCTCGAGAAAGCGAGGGCGAGCGCGGCAGAGCTGGGCGTGACCAACGTCGAGTTCGTCGAAGGCTTCGCCGAGCAGCTCCCCGTGTCTGATGGGTGGGCAGACGTCGTCATCTCGAACGGCGTCCTCAACCTCTTCCCCGATAAGCCGGGTGCCCTGCGCGAGATGGCGCGCGTGCTCGGGCCGCGCGGGCGACTTCAGATCGGCGACATCCTGGTCCAAAAGCCGGTGTCCGACAAGGCGAAGCAGAACATCGATCTCTGGAAGGGCTGAATCGCCGGTGCTCTGCTGGAAGCAGAGCTTCAGATGACGGTCGTGGCTGCCGGCTTCGTGAATTTCGAGATCATGTGGCGTGGCGACGTCTTCCACGACGCCCCGCAAGCATCGAGCGCCGCGAAGTTCGGCACGATGGGGATCAATTTCCGCGCGCGAAAAGCGGCAAGCGAGGAGGAGTGGCTGCGTGCGGTCGCCGCGCTGACGTGCACGGTGGCTCCGACGTAGACTGCCAGTCTCCTGGCTCGTCCCTGCTTCGGAGCGCGCCGTTCGGGCCGAACGACTCGGGAAAGGCGACGCTCCTCAGCGAGGGGGCCTCGCCGACTATCTGTCCCGATTCTCGAAGAGCTTCTTGTACTTGCCGTATCCTTCCGCTTCGAGCCGGTCCACCGGAATGAACCTCAGAGATGCCGAGTTGATGCAGTAGCGGAGCCCGGTCGGCTTTGGGCCGTCATCGAAGAGGTGGCCGAGGTGAGAGTCGGCGTTCGTCGAGCGCACCTCCGTGCGCACCATGCCGAGCGTCCGGTCCACGCGCTCGACGATGTTGCCCGGTTCGAGCGGCTTCGTGAAGCTCGGCCACCCGGTGCCGGAGTCGAACTTGTCGAGCGAGCTGAACAGCGGCTCGCCGGAGACGACGTCCACGTAGATCCCCGGCTCGTGATGGTTCCAGTACTGGTTCCGGAACGGCGGCTCGGTGTAGTCCTTCTGCGTCACCCGGTACTGCATGGGCGAGAGCCGGTCGAGGATCTCGGCGTCGCTTGGCCGGCGGTACGGCGACTGGCTCGATTGGCTGGCCGGGCGTGCCTCCTTCGCGTCGCCCTGGGCGCAGGCGGTAATACTGGTTCCGGCGGTGAATCCGAAGGCGGCCAGGAGATATGCGGGCCAGGCAACGAGTCTCGTTCGCATGTGGTGCTCCGTTCTAACCGTGTACGGGACGCTCTTCCAGAAAGATATACCCCGCTCGGGCGTTGATGGGGTAGCGTTCCCGCCGGGATGGGTCTAGTCTCTTTTTCGACGTCCAGTTCCCTGCCAGACCATGCCAACGAACACCGAATCCCGCACCGGGCCGTCCACCTCGGTCGCTCTCCAGGTCGTCTGATGGTCGACTGTTGCCAGCGCGCTGGGATCGAGAACCAGTTCGACGCGAAGACCGCGACCCAGGAGCTCCGGCGGCTCCGCGATGCGGGACCCAGAGCCACGACCCGCATGCTGACCGACGCCCTGCCGCGCCAGGTCGTCTCGCAGGGATCGGTGCTCGATATCGGCGGCGGCGTCGGCGCCATCTCGCACGAGCTGCTGGAGGCAGGCGCCCGCGAGGCGGTGCAGGTGGACATCTCTCCTGCTTTCGTCGATGCCGCGCGCTCCGAGGCGAAGCGCCGGGGACACGATGACCGGCTGGCGTTCGTGCACGGCGACTTCGTGGAGGTCGCGTCCGAAGTCCCGCCGTCGGACATTGTCACACTCGACCGCGTGATCTGCTGCTACCCCGACATGGAGCGACTGGTCTCACTGTCGGCACAGAAGGCGCGCCAGCTCTACGCCGCCGTGTACCCGCGACGCGTCTGGTGGACTGTCCCCGTGTTCCTGCTCATGAACGCGTGGTACCGGATTCGCCGCACCGCGTTCCGCGTCTACCTCCATCCTCCCGAGCGCATCGACGCCATTCTGGAGCGCGAGGGGCTCAAGCGCTACTTCGCGCGCAACACCTTCATCTGGAGAGTGGCAGCGTACAGGAGAGCGGCGTAGCGCGCTCAGAACTCGATCTGCGCTCCGAGCTCTACCACTCGGTTCGGCGGAATCCCAAAGTACTCGGTGGCCGAGCGCGCGTTACGTGCCATGAAGCCGAACAGCTTCTTTCGCCATCGCATCATGCGTGATGGACCGATCGGGATGAGGCGTTCGCGCCCGAGATAGAAGCTCGTTTCGAGCGGTCGCGCCCGAATACCGTGGGGAGCGCAGAGCGCCAGGATCTCCGGCACGTTGGGCGTCTCCATGAACCCGTACGTGGCGACGACGCGGAAGAAGCCGTGCTCCAACACGGTCACCTTCACCCGCTCGGCCGCATCCACATCTGGCACGTCCGCAGACATGACCGACAGGAGCACGACCTGCTCGTGCAGCATCTTGTTGTGCTTGAGATGGTGAAGCAGGACCACCGGCGCGCCCTCCGTGTCGGACGTCAGGAAGACCGCCGTTCCGGGAACGCGCCAGAGCTCGCGCCGGCTCAGGCTCTCGAGAAGCACATCGAGCGGCATGCTCGCCTGTCGCATGAGCCCGCCCAGAATGTCGCGACCGCGCTTCCAGGTGGTCATGAGGACGAGAACGGACACGGCGATGGCCAGCGGCACCCAGCCACCCTGCTCGATCTTGAGCACGTTGGCACCCAGGAAGGCAAAGTCGAACGCGAAAAAGAACAGGGCGAGCGCGACCACCCGCGACATCGGCCACTCCCAGTGCGAGCGGGCGATGACGGCGAAGAGCAGCGTCGTGATCGCCATCGTGCCGGTGACGGCAATCCCGTACGCCGCCCCGAGCGCACTGGATGAACGAAAGCCGACCACGATCAGGAGTGTTCCCACCATCAGGGCCTTGTTTACCTCCGGGATGTAGATCTGCCCGTGCTCCTGCTCGGAGGTGTGGATGATCGTGAGGCGCGGGCTGTAGCCGAGCTGCACCGATTGCCGCGCCAGCGAGAAGGCGCCGGAGATGAGCGCCTGCGATGCGACGATCGCCGCCAGCGTCGCGATCAGCAGGAGCGGGTAGAGAAACCACCGCGGCGCGAGCAGGTAGAACGGGTTGGCGATCGCTTCGGGTGAGCGTATGAGCAGCGCGCCCTGCCCGAAGTAGTTGAGCAGGAGCGCGGGAAGCACCAGCGCGAAGAATGCCAGCCTGATCGGCCTCGTGCCGAAGTGCCCGATGTCGGCGTAGAGCGCCTCGGCGCCGGTCACCGCGAGAAAGACCGCGCCCAGGACGGCGAAGCCGATGACGCCGTGTGTGATGAAGAACCGTGTGCCATGCCACGGGTTGACGGCCAGCAGGATTGCCGGCTCGCGCGCGATCTCCACCAGGCCCAACGCGCCGATCGTCACGAACCAGACGAGCGTAATCGGTCCGAACATCCTGCCCACGCCCGCGGTTCCGCGCCGCTGGAACATGAACAGCGCGAAGAGGATGAGCACCGTCGCGCCGACCACGAATGGCTCGAGGGCGGGGGTGACGACCTCGAGTCCCTCCATGGCGCCAAGCACCGAGATGGCCGGCGTGATGACGCCGTCGCCGTACAGCAGCGCCGTGCCGAACAGCCCCAGCACGATGATGAGCGTCCGCCGCCCGCGGTCCCCGCCGCGCTGCTGTCGCTGCAGCAGGAGCGCGAGCATCGCCAGCACGCCCCCCTCGCCGCGGTTGTCGGCGCGAAGAATGAAGATCAGATACTTGATGACGACCACGAGGATGAGCGCCCAGAACACGAGCGACAGTATGCCGTAGACGTTCGCCTCGTTCGGCGCCAGCCCGTATCCTTCGGCGAACGTCTCGCGGATGGTGTAGAGCGGGCTCGTACCGATGTCGCCGTACACGACGCCGAGGGCGGTGAGGGTCAGGATCGCGAGCCGGCGTCCGGTAGGGTGGCCGTCGGGATGGTGGCGCCGGGGAGACGCGGTGACGGCGTTGGACATGGGGCATTCTCAGGCTATCCATGGCGCAAAGCCCGGGCAAGCGAAGACTGACCGTGGCAGGCATTAAAAAACCACAAAGATCCATCCGGGCACCAACGGCGCGCACAGTGGTGCAGTCGCCCGCACAGGCAATAGCTTGTTGACGTGCACGTAGCTGCGGACCACCAGCGACTCCCGCGTTCCCGCGCGGCCGGGACGGTGCTCGTCGTCGAGGACGAACCGAAGATCCGAGCCGTCGTGGCCGATGCGCTGGCTCCGGACATCGAGACTGTGCTCGAGGCATCGTCCGGCAAGGACGCACTCGCATGTGCCGCGGTCAGGCGCCCCGACCTGATCGTGCTCGACCTCGGTCTGCCCGACCTGGACGGCATCGAGGTGTGCCGTCGCCTGCGGGCGCGCACCGTAGCGCCGATCGTCGTGCTCTCGGCGCGGCACTCCGAGCAGGAAAAGACCGCGCTGCTGGATGCCGGTGCCGACGACTACATCACCAAGCCGTTCAGTCCGGCCGAGCTGCGAGCGCGGGTTCGGGCGCAGCTCCGGCGCGCTCGTATGGTGCGCACCGAGGACGATCAACGACCGATGATCGTCGGCGATCTCACGATCGATGTGACTCGGCGCGTGGTGACCCGCAACGGCGCCGGCGTCCACCTCACACCAACGGAATGGGGACTCCTCTCGGCGCTCGTTGCGAACGCGCCGCGCACGCTCACGCACCAGCAGCTCTTTCGGGCCGTCTGGGGAGCCGCGCACGGCGACGCGCAGCAGTACCTGCGCGTCTACGTCGCGCACTTGCGCCGGAAGATCGAGGCGGATTCCTATGCGCCGCGACACATCATCACCGAGCCTGGCGTCGGGTACCGCTTCGAGCCGCAGCGCTGACTGCGGTTTAGCCATGCCCTCACCAATCGCGGCTTCCGATCACGCGAGCTCACTGCCTTCAATGGAGCAAGAGCGCCCGCTGCTGACCTGGGCGCTCTGGCTCGCGATACTACTCGTCACCGCCGCCGGGATGTTCTTCCTCCGCTCGCGCCTTGACAAGGCGCATGTTGCGCTGGGCTTTCTGCTGGTCGTGCTGGGCAGCAGCGCTTCCGGAGGTCGACTGCTCGGCATCACGCTCGCCGTGGTGGCGTTTCTCACATTCAACGCACTCTTCCTGCCGCCGTACTTCACGCTCGTCGTTGCCGATCCACTGGACTGGTTGGTGCTGGGGGCGTTCCTCGTCACCGGTATCGTGGCGGCACACCTCCTGAGTCGCGCTCAGGAGCGTGCCGAGGTGGCGCGGCAGCGCGCGATCGAGATCGAGCGGCTAGCCGGCGAAGCGGAGCGCGCGGAAGTATTCCGGAAGGCGGATGCGCTCAAGACAGCGCTGATCGCCACGGTCTCGCACGACCTTCGGACGCCGCTCACCACGATCAAGGCGCTGGCGCGTGACCTGGCCGAGCGCGGGCACGCCGAGGCGGCGTCGATCGAGGAGGAGGCGGACAGACTGAACCGCTTCGTGGCCGACCTGCTGGATCTCTCGCGCATCGCCGCGAACGCCGTCCCGCTCCAGCTGGAGATCAACGACGCCGGCGACCTGGTGGGGGCTGCTCTGCGACGCGTGCGCGGCGCCATGAATGGCAGGGAGGTCACCGTTCTACGAGACTCGGGCGGCCCGATGTTCGGCACCTTCGACTTCGTTCAGTCGCTGCGCGTCCTGGTCAACCTGCTGGAGAACGCGTTGCGTTATGCGCCGTCGAGGCAGGCGATCGAGATCCGGGTCGAGCGCCATCGCGATCGATTGCGGTTCACCGTTGCGGACCGGGGACCCGGTGTACCCCCCGGCGATGCCGACCTGATCTTCCAGCCATTTTATCGTCCCGCCGGCTCCACGCCCGACGTCGGCGCAGCTGGGTTGGGGCTCGCGATCGCCCGTGGATTGGCCGCGGCGCAGCATGGCGCGGTGTCTTACGAGCCTCGCGATGGGGGCGGGAGCCTGTTCACCTTCGAGGTACCAGCCGCGGATCCTCCCGCCCTGGACCGTGAGGTAATGCTCACCTAGCTCGCGCGGCACGAGTGTGGCGTATCTCGGCTGCAGTTTCGTGCCGGGTCCATGCAGATCGGCAGCGCGGAGCGTACGTCGTGACCGCCAAGAGCACTCGTCAGAAAACGAAGGACACTGCGCCCACCGATGGCGCGCATCGAGCGCTTGCGCACGACCGTCCGCTCGATGAGTCGCGCAAGAGCAGCCACACCATCCTCGAGCAGCTGGTGCAGACCGCGGAGGAGGAGCTCCGGTGGCCCGCTCCCGCGATCCTGCTCTCGGGGCTCGCCGCCGGACTCGACATCGGGTGGGGACCGTTCGCGATGGCGGTCAACCTGACGCTCACGGAGGGTGTGCTCTCGAGGCCGGTGCAGGCGCTGCTCACGGCAAGCTTCTACGCCATTGGGTTCGTCTTCGTCGTCCTCGGGCGATCGATCATGTTCACCGAACAAACGACGTCCGCGGTGCTTCCCGTGCTGGTGCGGCGCGCCTCGATCGTTCAGCTCCTGCGTCTCTGGGTACTCGTGCTCGCGGCGAACGTCGTGGGTGGTGCCCTCTTCGCCGCGGCCGCCGTGGTGATGGGTCCGGCGTTAGGCGTGGTCGAGCCGTCGGCGTTCGGCGAGCTCGCCCGGCCGCTGGTCGACCAGTCCATCCCCGTCATGGTGCTCAGTGCCGTCGCGGCCGGCTGGCTCATGGGGCTCCTCGTCTGGCTGAGCACGGCTGCGCGCGAGACCACGAGTCAGATCATCGTGATCTGGTTGGTGGCGCTGGTGATCGGGCTGGGCAAGCTCCACCACTCCGTCGCCGGCAGCATCGAGGTGCTGATGGGCGTCTTTGCCGGCCAGGGTGCCATAGGGAGCGACTTTGGCCGCTTCATGCTGTGGGTGCCCTTAGGCAACATCATCGGCGGCGTGCTGTTCGTGGCGCTGCTCAAGTTCGGCAGCGTCCAGCAGAGCGTGGAGAAGCCGGCGTGACGGCATGACAGTAGCTTTATGGCATGACTCAACGAGCCGCACGCCGATGGCTGCTCATCCTGCCCCTCGCCGGTAGCGCGTCGGTGGCGCCTATCGCGCTCCCGGCGCAAACGGACTACTACAACACGGACGACGGCCGCCCGCTCCAGACGGAAGACGCGTACGTCCTGGAGCGCTATGCCTTCGAGCTGCAGCTCGCTCCGTTGCGCCTGGAGCGCTCGCGGGGAGGCATCCACGACTGGCTCATCGAGCCGGCGATCGCCTACGGGATTCTACCCCGTACGCACATCGAGATCGGCCTGCCGATCGCGTTCGTGGACGCGGGGGAGTCGGGCACGAGCGCCGGCCTCTCCGGGCTGGACATCTCGGTGATGCACAATCTCAACGTCGAGACACGAACGCTCCCGGCTTTCGGACTGGCCGCGCACGTGCTCGCTCCGGTAGGCGGGCTCGCGGCCGACGCGACGTACGCGTCGGTGAAGGGCATCGTCACCCGTACCGTGAGCCGTGTCCGACTCCATCTCAACGGACAGTACACGTTCGGCGATGAGCCCGGCAGCCGGGGCGAAGGCAACAGCGGCGAGCTCTCACGGTGGTTCGCCGGCCTGGCCGTGGATCACGCACTGGCCCTTCGATCGATGCTCATCGGCGGTGAAGTCTACGCGGCTCGGCCCATCTTCGATGACGCCGACGTGGAGTGGACGGCCGCCGCCGGCATCCGGTACCAGCTCGATCCCTACTTCGCGCTCGACGCCGGGATCGGCAAGCAGCTCAACGGGGATGCGCGGCCCTGGTCAGTCACGCTGGGCCTCGCCCGCGCGTTCGCGGTGCGCGCGCTCATGCCTCGTTAGGTAGAGACGGTCATGCTGTCGGATCAGCGCTCTCGTATCCCTCCGTCTGGACGCCGCGGCCGCGTGCTCCGGCTGGTGTCAGTCGTGCTCGCTGTCGCGCTTCCCTCGCCGGCACCGGCGCAGTGGTCCACGGTGTACGAGCAGGCGTACCTGCCGGGCGGGTTCAACTGGGAGTTCCGGCGCTACTATCCCGGCGCCGACCGGCTATTCAATGCCTTCGACTTCGGGCACGCCATCCTGTACGAGACGCTCTGGAGCAAGGCCGGCGCGCCGGCCGGCGAGCTGGAGGTCAGGTGGTATCGGCGCCTGACGACACAGATCCTCCGCGACCCGCCGCGGTTGCCGCTCGAGGAGTCGGCGATCGAGATCGGCTACGCGAGGCTGGTGCCGGAGGCGAAGGTGATGTTCGACTGGGCACATCTCTTCCACCGCCAGCTCTACGACGTCTGGGCCGATGAGCGCCTGTCCGCCGCCGAGAAGGATGCCAAGGTCGCCGAGCTGCTCCGATACTACCGATCGCGCCCCGACATCGCCTTCAGCACGAAGCCGAAGAGCATGGAGCTGATGGAAGGGCAGCGGTACTCCCTCGCGTTTCGCCAGCGATACCCGAAGTTCAACGGACTCATCTGGGCGTATCACTGGCTCCAGGTGGCGCTGTACGAGCCGCTCGTTGTGGGAAGGAACGAGGTGGAGCGCCAGGCAGGTGTGACGGCCGCGGTGGCGCGCTTCTGGAAGATGCTCGAGCAGCCACCGGCGAGCATGCCGCAGGTGATGCCCATGGTGGCGGCGGTGGCACCGGCCTTCGCGGCACGCTATCCCGAGGCGGCGATCGTCTTCGACAACCTGCACGGGATGCACGATGTGATCGCCGACATCCTGGCCAACCCCATTGTCCCGCGCGACCGGAAGCGCGCCGAGATCCTCACCGCCGCGCGGCGCTATCGCGATGACTCGTCGTTCGTGACGACAGTCGCGGAGTGGCAGGAGATGTCGCAGTCGATGGGCGTGGAGAACATGGGCGGCCCAGCCGTGGGTTCGACTCCAGCGCGCCCTCCGGCCCGGGATACGACACACCGTCATCCGTAGATGTCAGGCATCCAGAAGGGAGCGCGGGTGCGGACAAGCACGGACCCGGCGCAGCTCGCTGCGCACGCCACGCGATCTTGACATAGGGGAGGGGGGTATATAGCTTATACCTGCCGGGGGTATCCCGGCGAGGGGCGGCGAAGGGCCGCCGGGAGCACACGATGAATCGTATGACGTTGAAGATCGACGGGATGAGCTGCGGACACTGCGTCGCCGCCGTGGACCGCGCGCTCAAGTCGCTCCAGGGCGTCGAGGTCGAGCAGGTCAGCATCGGCAGCGCCTCCGTGCGCTTCGATCCGGACACGACCTCGCAGTCCGAGATTACCGACGCCATCCAGGACGAGGGGTACCTCGTTCTGTCCACGGAGCAGTGACGTGGGCAGCGCCGTAGTCGGGACCGGCACGGCGCGGGAGACGGTCAGGATCCCCGTCAGCGGCATGACGTGCGCCGCCTGCCAGGCTCGCGTGCAGCGCACGCTCGAGCGGCAGCCCGGCGTGTCCGATGCATCGGTCAACCTGATGATGAAGAGCGCGACGGTCACCTTCGACCCCGCCAGCGTGACCCCCGAGCGCCTGGTCGACGCCATCCGCGCCACGGGGTATGGCGCCGAGCTGGCCTCGCCGCATCAGTCGGCCATCGAGGAGCAGGAAGCGCGGGACCACGCCGCCGAGGACGAGTTCCGCGACCTTCGCCGCAAGGCGGTGGTCAGTGGTGTGGCCGCGCTCGTTGCCATGCTCCTCTCCATGGGGAGCAGCGCGGCCGCCAGCCGCTACGCGATGCTCGCGCTCACGCTGGCGGTCATGCTCTGGGCGGGACGCCACTTCTACACGCGCGCCTGGAAAGCCTTCCGGCATCGCTCGGCAGACATGAACACGCTCGTCGCCGTCGGCACCGGTGCCGCGCTCGTGTACTCCGTCGTGGCAACGGTCGCTCCACAGCTCTTCGTGCGCGGCG
The DNA here is from genome assembly GCA_035249955.1 of Gemmatimonadaceae bacterium. GTDB lineage: Bacteria > Gemmatimonadota > Gemmatimonadetes > Gemmatimonadales > Gemmatimonadaceae > DATFFQ01. The sequence continues at coordinate 5,050 of DATFFQ010000142.1, read as the reverse complement.
GACTCACGCCCGACGTCTACTACGAGCCGGTGATCATCATCATCGCGCTCATCCTGACGGGCAACACGCTCGAGGCTCGTGCCAAGCGGCGCACCTCGGCGGCGCTCCGGGCGTTGATCGACCTCCAGCCAAAGACAGCGCGGGTCGCGCGCAACGGCCAGGAGGTGGACGTACCCATCGAGGACGTCCGCTCCGGCGACGTGGTGATCGTGCGTCCCGGTGAGCGTGTGCCCGTGGACGGCGAGATCGTGAGCGGCACGAGCGCGATCGACGAGAGCATGCTCACCGGCGAGTCGCTCGCGGTGGCGAAGGGTCCTGGTGACCGGGTGATCGGTGGCACCATCAACCACACCGGGTCGTTCCGCCTGCGGGCCACGACGCTTGGCGCCGAGAGCGTGCTGGCGCGCATCGTCGAGCTCATGCGCGATGCGCAGAGCTCTCGCGCGCCTATCCAGCGGCTGGCCGATCGCCTGAGCAGCGTATTTGTGCCGGTGGTCATCGCTATCTCTCTCATCACCTTCGCCACGTGGATGATCCTCGGCGGCGACGGCGCGCTGGTGCGCGCGTTCGCCGCGTCGATCGCGGTGCTCATCATCGCCTGCCCGTGCGCGATGGGGCTCGCCGTACCGACGGCGGTGATGGTTGCCACCGGAAAGGGCGCCGAGCTGGGCGTGCTCATCAAGGGTGGTGAGGCGCTGCAGCGTGCCGGCGACGTCACCACGGTCGTGCTCGACAAGACAGGTACCGTGACCGAGGGAGCGCCAGGGGTCACCGATGTCGTGCTCACCACCCAGGCCATGAGCGAGGATGACCTGGTGACGCTGGTCGCTTCACTGGAGTCGGCGAGCGAGCATCCACTGGCTGATGCCATCGTGCGTCATGCCGCCAGGCACGACCTGCAGCTTGCTCCACCAGAGGCATTCCAGTCGATCACCGGACGTGGCGTCGTTGGCGCAGTGAACGGCTCGTCGCTGCTGGTGGGGAACGAGGCACTTCTGCGTGATTGGGCCATCGACGTCGCCGTGCTGCGCCGGAGGGGCGAGCAGCTCGCGGCCGACGGCAAGACGCCCATCTACGTTGCTGTCGACGGCACGCTGGCGGGGCTGCTCGCGGTGGCCGACCCCATCAAGGAGACCTCGCGCGAGGCCATTGCGCGGATGCACCGTATGGGCCTCGACGTGGTGATGCTCACCGGCGACAACCGGCACACGGCGCAGGCGATCGCTCGTCAGGCCGGGATCGACCGCGTGGTGGCCGACGTTCTCCCTGATGGGAAGATCGACGAGGTGAAGCGCCTCCAGGGCGAGGGGCAGGTCGTGGCCATGGTTGGCGACGGGATCAACGACGCGCCGGCGCTGGCGCAGGCGGATGTGGGGATCGCGGTCGGCACGGGCACCGACATTGCCGCCGAAGCCGGCGATGTGGTGCTCATGCGCGGCGACCTGCGGAGCGCGGTACAGGCCATCGAGCTGTCGCGCCGGACGATGCGCACGATGAAGCAGAACCTCTTCTGGGCGTTCATCTACAACGTCGTGGGCATCCCGGTAGCGGCCGGCGTGCTGTATCCGGCGTTCGGCGTGCTGCTGAGCCCGGTGTTCGCGGGCGCAGCCATGGCCTTCAGCTCGGTGAGCGTGGTGACGAACAGCTTGCGGCTTCGCCGCGCAACATTCGCGTAGGAGAACGGACATGGAGCGGAAGCCGGAGAAAGTCGTGATCATCGGGTCGGGCCCGGCGGCCTGGACGGCGGCCATCTACGCCGCACGCGCGCGCCTCGAGCCGCTCGTGTACGAGGGCGACCTCTCCCGGGAGATGATCCCCGGTGGCCAGCTCATGTTCACGACCGAGGTCGAGAACTACCCCAGCTTCCCGGAAGGCATCAGCGGTCCGGAGCTGGTGGGGCGCGCGCGCGAGCAGGCGGTGCGCTTCGGCACGCGCGTGGCGAGCGACAAGATCGCGAGCGTGGACTTCTCCAAGCATCCGTTCGTGCTCACGCCCGCCGAGGGAGATCCGATCGAGGCGCTCACGGTGGTCGTCGCCACCGGCGCCCGCGCCAACTGGCTCGGCCTGCACAACGAGGAGCGGCTGGCACTCCTCGGCGGCGGCGTCTCGGCGTGCGCGGTGTGCGACGGGGCGCTCCCGATCTATCGAGACCAGGTGGTCGCCGTGGTGGGCGGCGGCGACACGGCCATGGAGGAGGCGCTCTACCTCACCAAGTTCGCGCGCGAGGTAGTGGTGATCCACCGGCGCAACGAGCTGCGTGCCTCGCGAATCATGGCCGACCGCGTGCTCGCGCATCCGAAGGTCCGGGTGCGGTGGAACACGATCGTGACCGACGTCCTGGGCGGCGATCACATCAAGGCGCTCGTCCTCCAGGATAGCGTCACCGGTGAAAGGAGCGAGCTCGCGGTGGGCGGGCTGTTCGTGGCCATCGGGCACACCCCCAACACCGCGTTCCTGGATGGCGCGCTGGCGCTCACGCCGCACGGGTACATCAAGACCGCGCCCTGGCGTACGGCAACGAGCATCGAGGGCGTGTTCGCGGCGGGTGACGTGATGGACGACTACTATCGTCAGGCAGTGACCGCGGCGGGGATGGGGGCGATGGCGGCGCTCGAAGCCGAGCGTTGGCTGGCGCATCGCGGCTTGGGCGAGTCGCCGATCCTCGACACGGCGGAAGCGCCGGTGTCGGCGGAGCCCACCGCCAGAGTTTCATAGACGCAGGACGAGGATACGAGCTATGGCCACGAAGACCACACGCGATCCCGTACGGCAGGCGGCAGAGGCGATCTGCGGGTGCGGCGCGCAGGAGGCCGGCAACGGCCGCCGGGCGATCGCGGTCGACCCCGAGATCAAGGACCGCAACCTGAAGCGGCTGCGCCGGATCGAGGGACAGGTACGCGGACTGCAGCGGATGGTGGAGGAGGATCGCTACTGCGCCGACATCATGACGCAGCTCTCGTCCGTCCACGAGGCGCTGCGCGCCGTGGGGCGCGAGCTGATGCGCAATCACCTCAAGCATTGCGCGATGGCGGCGATCCGGTCGAGCGATGACGAGGCGGAATCGATGTACGACGAGCTGGTGGACCTGATGTACACGCACAGCCGGTAACAGCGCGTGGCACGTGCCACCTGGCGCGTCGCGCGTCGCGCGTGGCGCGTAGCGCGTAGCGGCAACCGGGAGAGTCGGGAGCGTGACGCAGCACATGGTACATGATCCTCACCGAAGCCGCGCGCAGCACGGCGCACACGGCGCACACGGGGCGCACGCACCGCAGGCGCCCGCCCCGCACCAGGAGCACGCCACCCACGACCGCCACGCCGGCCACAGCGTGGCGATGTTCCGCGACAGGTTCTGGATCTCGCTGGCGCTCACGGTTCCTACGTTGATCTGGGGCCACATGCTCCAGGACGCGTTCGGGTACCCGCCTCCAAACTTCCCCGGCTCGGCATACATCCCCGCGGTGTTCGGCACCGCGGTTTTTGTGTATGGCGGCCGCCCCTTCATCCAGGGCGCCGTCCGTGAGCTCGAGGACCGGCTGCCGGGGATGATGACGCTGATCGCGCTCGCGATCTCCGTTGCCTTCGTCTTCAGCGCGGCGGTGACGCTCGGCTTCCCGGGGATGCCGCTCTGGGAGGAGCTGGCGACGCTCGTCACCATCATGCTCCTCGGCCACTGGATCGAGATGCGCTCGATCTCGCAGGCGCAGGGCGCGCTCAAGGAGCTGGCGAAGCTCTTGCCCAGCACGGCCACGCGCATCACCGGCGAGGGAACCGAGGAGGTGTCCGTCGGCGAGTTGCGCAACGGAGACCTCGTTCTCGTTCGCCCCGGAGCGAGCATTCCCGCCGACGGCGTCGTGAGGCAGGGATCGAGTGCGGTCAACGAGTCGATGCTCACCGGCGAGTCGCGTCCCGTCGAAAAGCGCGAAGGAGACAAGGTCATCGCCGGGACCGTCAACGACGCCGGCTCGCTTCGTGTGGAGGTCACCGGCACCGGGGAGCGAACTGCGCTCGCCGGCATCATGCGGCTCGTGGCGCAGGCGCAATCCTCGCGCTCGCGGGCCCAGGCACTCGCCGATCGGGCGGCCCGCATCCTCACCTTCGTGGCGATCGCGGCGGGCGGTATCACGCTCGCCGTGTGGCTCGTGCTGGACGCCGAAGCAGCGTTCGCCATCGAGCGCATGGTGACCGTCCTCGTGATCGCCTGTCCGCACGCGCTCGGTCTCGCCGTTCCCCTGGTAATCGCGATATCGACTACACTCGGGGCGCACAGTGGCCTCCTGGTGCGCGACCGGCGCGGCCTGGAGGAAGCGCGCCATCTCACCACGGTCGTCTTCGACAAGACGGGCACACTCACCAGGGGTGAGTTCGGCGTGGTCGATCTCGCGGCCATCGATGGACTCGCGCCCGACGAGGCACTCCGGTTGGTGGCGGCGCTGGAGGCCGACTCCGAGCACAGCATCGCTCGCGGGATCGTGCAGAGCGCCCGGTCGCGCAACATCCCCATCCGGGCGGCGGAGGGATTCGCGGCGATTCCGGGGAAGGGGGTGACCGGGCGCGTGGACGGACGCGAGTTGTCCGTTGGCGGCCCCGCTCTTCTTCGAGCGAGATCCCTCGAGGTACCACAGTCGTTAGGCAGCATGGTCGAGCGCGCACAGGGACGCGGCCAGGCGGTCGTCTACCTCGCCGATGCGCGACAGGTGCTGGCGGCGCTCGCGCTGGCCGATGTCATCCGCGAGGAATCGAGGGACGCCGTCGAGGCGCTGCACCGACGGGGCGTGGAGGTCGTGATGATGACCGGCGACGCCCGGCAGGTGGCCGATGCGGTCGCGGCCGAGCTGGGGATCGATGCGGTACTCGCCGAGGTGCTCCCCGATCAAAAGGCGTCGAAGATCGAGGAGCTGCAGCGGCAGGGGAAGCGCGTCGCCATGGTCGGCGACGGCGTGAACGACGCCCCCGCACTCGTGACCGCCGACGTCGGCATCGCCATCGGCGCCGGAACCGACGTCGCGGTGGAGGCGGGCGACATCGTGCTGGTCCGAAGCGACCCGCG
>DATFFQ010000141.1:0-43186 GCA_035249955.1 Gemmatimonadaceae bacterium | reverse complement strand
GGGCGCAGCAGCAGCCAGCGGGCGCCACGGCGGCACTGGCCGACGCGCGCCGCGTTCGCGCTGCTCTTCGTGGGCTCGCCGAGCGAGGCGCTGCCATCGGCGACGTCCGGCTCGAGGCCGTGACCGAGATCAACCGGGTGCTCGGCCGCAGCGCGGGCATCCGCCGACTGGAGACGCGCGCCGATGGCTCCTTCGCGCGCAGCTTCGTGCCGGTGGGCGATGCGTTCGCCGGGTTGATGATCCCGATCGTCGAGTCGGCGGCCGAGGCGCTGGTGCTTGGCGAGCTGCCCCGAGTGCGCCGCTGCGCCGACCTGCGCTGTCTGCGCGTGTTCTACGACGGCACGAAGAACGGAAAGCGTCGCTGGTGCGACATGGCCACGTGCGGGAACCGGGCGAAGGCCGCGCGGCATCGGAGGAGAGTGCGGGTTGCGGGTCGCGGGTAGCGCGTGGCGCGTAAGAAGCTCGAGGGGGTGAGGGCTCGATCGGTCGCGAGCTACTCACCCCCTCGGCTTTCACGCGCGAAAGCGCCACGCGCCCCGCGCCCGCGCCACGCGCGCGATTACGCGCTCCGTGCCGGTTGCGCCTTGATGTATCCCATCTCCCGGGCATAGTCGATCAGCTTCTTCTGCAAGATGCGGCGGCCGCGGAAGAGGCGCGACTTCACCGTTCCCTCCGGAATGCCCAGGATCTCGGCGATCTCGGCGTAGCGCAGACCCTGCACGTCGCTCAACACCACCGCCGACCGGTAGTCGTCCGGCAGCGCATCGATCGCGCGGGTGACCTCCTCGTCCACGAACGAGTCGTAGAAGCGACCTTCCGGATCGGATTCGCCCACCGCTTCGTATGCCGACCAGGAATCCACGTCGTCCGGCAGCTGCACCTCGCGCGCGTCGACGCGACGCTTGCGGCTGACGAACGAGTGGTACAGGATCGTGAACAGCCAGGCGCGGATGTTCGTGCCGAGGCGATACTGCTCCCAGCGATCGAAGGCCCGAAGCATCGTCTCGGAGACGAGGTCTTCCGCGTCGTCGCGCGCACGGGTGAGCTTGAGCGCGAAGCTGTAGAGCGCATCGAGGTGGACGAGCGCCTCGGACTCGAACTGCGCGCGCCGAGCCTGCCGGTCGTCGTTGTCGTCTATGGGGACATCGGGTGCCGCGGCCGCAACGGGTACGCTCACGTCGTCGCGGATCGGTCCGATGCTCGCTGCCATCGCAATTGCCATCATGTCATTCCCCCGTTCCAATTCCGGCGCCTGTCGGCGATCCGGCCGCCCCCACTACCAACCCATTCACCCCGTTCGATGCCTTCGCGTCACTCCGCATGTGCAGGCCGATGCACCGCTTCAGCTCGTCGGCGACGTCCTTCAGCAAGGCTGGCTCGCGGTGCACCTTGGACATCAGGATGGCTCCCTCGAGCGTGGCGATGATGAATCGGGACAGTCGCGCGATGTCCGCGCCCTCGACGAGCCGCGGCCGAACTTCCCACAGCAGCGACTGGATCTGCTCGGCCCATCGAGCGAACACCATGACCAGTCGCGTCCGAAATCCTTCGTGGGCGTCGGCCATCTCGGCGGCGAGATTCCCGAACGGACAGCCGCTGCTGAACGGCTCCGCGTGCGTGTGCACGACGGCGTCGATGAAATCGTTCAGTCGGTGCAATGGATCGCGCAGCGGCTCGCGGAGAATGGCCAGCCCTTCCTCCGCGAACTGCTCGAACCGCCGCTCCAGCACCGCGTACCCCAGCTCCTCCTTGGACTTGAAGTAGTGATAGAAGTGTCCCTTGCCGCAGAGTCGCGCCTCGCGGATGACCTCCTCGACGGACGTCTGCTGAAATCCGTTGCGGAGGATGAGCGCCGTGGCGGCGTCGATGATCTGCGTCTTCCGATCCTTCATGAGATCGAAAATAGGACCGACCGGTCCACTTGTCAATAATGCTGGCAACGGGCTGTAAACACCTGTCTTTGAGGGTCTTACGAGCTATGTCAGCAGCCGCCATGGCCGAAACCGGACCCCGAATCCCAAACGATAGGACCGGGTGGTCCACTACCTGGTTTTGTCTATCCCACTGAGCCGCCTAGAGTTCCCTGGTCCAGCACACGCCCCCACCAGTCCGACACGTGCCCCTGGTCACCCGCACCTACCTCGAGATGACCTCGCCCGCCGACCACCGGCCGGCATCAGGCGACCTCCCCGGCCTGCGCGTGCTGCGCGCCGTCGATTGCCCCGTCTCCTTCTACCGCTACCTCTATGGCGAGGTCGGCCGCGCGTACCACTGGCGGGATCGACTGGCCTGGACCGACGAACAGGTCCGCGACCTTCTCGGTGATTCCACCGTCTCGCTGTGGGTGATGTACCGGGAGGGCACGCCGCACGGGTTCTTCGAGCTGCGCGGCCATCGCGACGGCTCGGTGGAGATCGCCTACTTCGGGTTGCTTCCGGAGTTCGTGGGACAGGGGCTCGGCAAGCGCATGTTGTCGGCGGCCGTCGAGCAGGCGTGGTCGAGTGGCGCGCGCCGGGTGTGGCTGCACACGTGTACGCTCGACAGCCCCGCCGCGCTGCCCAACTACCTCGCTCGCGGCTTCCGGCCGTTCCGGGAGGAGCGTTACGAGGTCGAGCTGTCGGCCGAGAGCGCGGCCGGCGCCTAACGAGCGATCAGCTCTGCCGGCGCCGGCGGCGTCCTTTGGCCGCGCGCCCCTGACGCCCCTCCCACACATCCTCGCGTCGTCCGCGGCCACCGCGCCCCTGCTCATCACGTCGTCCCGTCGCGCGTCGCCCTCGCCCATCGCGGCGCGACCGGCCATGGCGCCCGTCGCCGGCGGTGCTGCTCCGCGACTCGCGATCGATCTCCTCACGTGACCACGGCTGATCGAGCAGCTCCTGCAGCTCATCCAGCGTCGATGCCCGCACCGCGCCGCGCTGCCCTCTCGGCACGACGAAGCGAAGGGGTCTGTCGAGCACGGGCAGCTCGCTCTCGACCAGCGTGCGCGCCAGCTTCTCCGGCAGCCGCAGGCGAGCCACCGCCGTCGTGCCGTCCACGTCGTACTCGACGTCTACCTCCCGGTCGCGCACGAGGGCGGTCGACGGGAGCGCCAGCCATCGTGCGCGTTCCTCGGGCGGCACGAACGCATCGGGATCCAGGATGAGGTCGGCGGCACGGAATTCATCCAGCGACGTCACCGAGACGAGGCGCTCCTCGTACCAGCGCGTGAGCTCCCCGAGCCCCAGGCGGGGCGTGCGTCCACCCGACCGGCGATAGACCTCGCGCAGCATCTCGATCGCGTCGCGATTTCGCTTGACCGCGAGGTGCCGCGCTTCCGAGCGAGCCAGGGCGTCCGCGAGGGCGCGGCGAAACGCCGGCAGGAGTTCGGCGGGCATATCCTCGAGCGGCCGCGTCTCGGTCTGCAGCTCGAAGCCGAAGTAGTCCACGCGGCGGCGCAGCAGGATGGGATTCCGCTTGCGTTTGGGATCGTAGATCAGCTCCGCCGGACCATACGTCGCGTACTTTCGGATGAGATCGTACGGGATCTGCGTTCCTTCGATCGACGCCCGTGGAATCCCCCAGCGGTCCGCGAAGTAGCGCAGCTCGCCGGCGATCGCGCCCCAGCTGCCGGCGACACTCGTCTTGGAGACGCGCGCTTCGTCACCCGTCGCCGTCACCTCGTCGATCACGAGATCGAAGGGCATGATACGCGCGACGAGCGCGCTGAAGTCGCGCAGGGTGCGCTCGTCCGCCATCGGGAGCCGATCCGGCAGGCGCAGCTCGAGCGTTCGGTAGATGCTGGCCATCCCCAGCGCCGCATCCTCGACGGCCTTGACCAACGCGCCACGCTCCTCCGCCCACGACTCGATGCGCTCGTCGAACAGATGACGCGGGAGCCCATACACCTCGCCCACGTATCCACTCCGCGCGAACGCCTCGGCGTACAGGTTATAGGCCGTGAGATGATCGCTCCCCGGGAGCACCAACCCTTCCAGATCGCGCTCCTCTCTGGTCATTCGGTGCAGCGACTCGATCGATGCCATCACCGAGACATAGGGAATGAGCGCGTCGTCGGCGTGCACGAGCAACTCGGCCCACGGCCGGTCCACGGGCATCGCCTCCACCGCCTTCCCGTACGGCGACAGCCGGCCGTTCTCGTCGATGATGCCACGCCGCTCGAGCAGTGACACCGCCTCGCGATACGCCTCGCGATCGAGCGGCATGGGCAGATCCAGATCGTCGGCGCGTACGCCAAGGTCGGCGCAGGTGATGGCGACACGCTCCGAGTCACCAGCGAGCTGGAACTCGGGCGCGGTCGGGCGCAGCGCGTCGAAGTCGATGCGGCGGTCGCTGAGGATGAAGACGCGTCCTCCCTTCACGCGCCCGTGCACGCGTCCCGCCATCTGGAGGATCTCGTTGGCGCCAAGATGGAGCCGCGTGAGTACGTTCTTCCCGCCCTCGATGATGTTCGAGAAGCGCGTATCGTCGATGACGACCGTATCGAGCCCCTGCACGTTGAGCGCGCTCTGGCCGGCGGCGGTCATCGCGAGGAGATACGGCTTGCGTGTCTCTCCCTCGAGGAATGGGCGAATCACGCGAATGGGCTCGCCGCCGTGATAGAACTCCGACGTGATACGCGGGTAGCGGTGCCGGACGGCGGCCGCCACGTCCTCGACGGCGGCTCGAGTGGGAAGGAAAACGCCGACGCCCCGTTTCTCGCGCTGGACCTGGCCGAGGAATCGCTCGTCGAGAAACTCCAGCGGCTTGCGCGACACGACCTTCACCTCCGCTCGCCGGGAGGGATCGAACGCCGACGTCTCCAGCACGGTCGCGCTGTCGAGGTAGCGCTCGTAGAAGCTCGGATCCACCGTGGCCGACAGCCAGATGAACCGGCACCCCACCCGCTTGCCTAACGCGAGACAGAGCTCGAGCTCGGCGGATGTCTGATGGATCTCGTCGACGACCAGCGTGTCGTGCGGGAGAATGTCGCCGTCCTGGAACCACCGGCGCGCAATGCCGGTGGTGACGATGACCACGTTCCAGCTCGGAGTGTCCGGCGTCGCCTCGCGCTCGCGGTTCACCACCCCCACGCGGAGCGGCGCCGGCCGGAGGATGGTCTCGGCGATGGGGCGGATGGCGAGCGTCTTTCCAGTGCCGGTGCCGGCGACGATGCCGAACCCCTTTCCTTCACCGGCGAGCTCGCGTACTTGCTCCCCGTGCTCGCGCTCGAGCAGCGTCTCGATGTGGAGCCCCAGCGCGAGCTCGATGGTCTCGCAGGCCGCTCGGGTGGGCGCGATCACGATCACGCGCCCCGTTGGCGGCTCGGCGGCCACGAAGGCCGCGTGATCAGGTGGTAGGTAATGATCCCGTACGTGTCGCACGGCGGGCGATGCCTGCAAGGACGACGCCCGCTGCGAAGTCGAGATCAACCCTCCGGAGCGTTTCGCCGGAAGCGAGCGGGCTCACGCGACGGCTGCGCCTCGGGTGGATCACGACGGCGCGACTGGCTCCGTGACGGAGGACGCGGGGGCGGCGGCTCCTTTTTCGGCTCTGCGCGACGCGGCTCGTCCTTGCGATCCGTAGGCTCCGTGCGGCGCGGCGTGCGGTCGGTGTCTCGTCGCGGCTCTTCGTTGTAACCGCGCGTTGGCGGCTGGTAGCCGCGAACCGGCGGCACCGTGGGCTGGTCGCCAAAGATCACGCGGGCGTTCGGCGGACGGCGGCGGATGGCCGTCGAGCAATCGGTGGGCGCCGGCTGACGGCCGGGGGGCACACCCTCGATCCAGATGCGACACATACCCGCGGGCGGGCGAAATGCCGGCGGGATGTCATCCTTCCCCTGCGCTCTGACCGACGGGACGGCCAGGAGCGTGGCGAAAATGAAGGTGAGGAGGGCGACAACAACGGATCGCATCTGAGCTGCTCCAGAGTGCCGGACAGGATGATCCGGCCGCCCCCGTAAGAGCACCTTCGGTGCCAGGGATGGCCCCCGCTTCCGCTCTTGCAACCCTTGGTGAATCAACGTGTTAGCTCAGTGGTCCTGGGCCGGTAGCCGGGGTCCTGTCCTCGCATCGGGACGCCAACGTCCTCAGAGCCGGAATCGGGAGTGGCGACGCTGGGCCGAATCCCCATGATGCGCGCCACGATGACGGCGACCGTCATGTCGCCGGTGACGTTGAGAAGCGTCTTGAAGATATCCGGAATGTCGTCGACCGCCGAGAGGAGCAGAGCGCCTTCGGCCGGAAGTCCCACGGAGAGGTACACCGGAAGCGTGAGGAGCGATCCCGCGCCGGGCAAACCAGGCGAGCTGAAGCTGAGCAGCGTGATCGTGAGGACGAAGGTCAGCATGCCGACCGGCTCGATCTCGACACCGTACAGACGTGCGAGAAAGAGAAACTTGAGCGTGCTCGAGACGGTGCGATTGACCTTGAACGTGGATACCGACAACGGCAGCACGAGCCCGGTGATGGACGTGGGCAGCTTGAGAATGCGCTCGGCACCGTCGATCAGGCTGGGCAGCGAGGCGATGGAGGATCGAGAGCTGATCGCTACCGCCTGCGCCGGTGCTACCCCCGCCGCGAAGCGGCGCAGCGGGATCCGTCCGCCGATCGTGGCGATGGGATAGAGCAGCAGCGTGAACGCAACGAGGAGCGATGAGACGAGGATGATCCAGTAGCCGATCACGCCCGCGGCGCCCAGTCCGGTGCGCACGGCGAGCGGGAACGCGAGCCCGAACACGCCGATCGGGCCAAGGCGAAGCACGGCGCGCACCAGCAGCAGCATCGTCTCCGTCACCGTGCGGCAGAACGCCAGCACCGGCTCCCGTCGCTCCCGCGGGACACGCGTCAGCGCCAAACCGAAGAGAAGGCTGAAGACGATGAGCGGCAGGATATCATCCGATGCGGCCGCGCTGATCGGATTCACCGGCACCAGCCCCGTCACCCAGTCGGCCAAGGACTCGCTCTCGTCAGGCGGGGACGCGGCGGCATCGCCGGCGGTCTCGCTCCGCAGGGAGCCGACCGACGTCGGGCTGATGAGGTCGAGCACCGGCGCGGAGACCGCGAGCGTGAATACCGCGGCCGTTCCCAGCAGCACCAGGAAGAGTGCGATCGAGAGACCGCCCATCTTGCCGGCCAGTCGTGCGTCCTCGTTCGACGCGATCCCCCCGATGAGCAGGGGGATGACGAGCGGGATCACACACATCCGCAGGGCGTTCACCCACAGTGTGCCAACCGGCTCGACGACGGCATCGAGTGCGGCGAGCGCGTCGCTGCCGGAGAGGTTGATGGCGATGCCGGTCGCGAGCCCCAGGAACAGGCCGGCGAGCGTGCCGATCGGAAGGCCGCGCGGAGAGCTGCTCGTCACCTTCTCATGCCCCGCACCGTACCGTGATCACTCGCTCCACTCTCATCACACCTCTCACGGACTCTCCAGGCAGCGCCTAGTCACCAAAGGAGATCCCCGTCGACCTCGCGGTGACGACGATGTCGTGCGCGGGATCGACCCGCTTGGGCTGACGCAGTGCCTCGGCGATGGGAATCGACACGATGTGCGGCGATTGGAGCGCGACCATGTGCCCCCACCGCTCCTCGGCGATGGCTCGCACCGCCGCGCCGCCGAAGCGCGCCGCGAGCAGGCGATCGTAGCCCGTTGGCATGCCGCCGCGCTGGAGGTGTCCGAGCACCAGCGACCGGCACTCCTTGCCGGTCTGCTCCTGAATCTCACGCGCGAGTCGGTCGGCGAGTCCGCCCACGCGCTGCGCTTCTCCAGGAAGCGACGGGCCGATCAGCGAGACCTGCCCACCGCTCGGGTACGCGCCCTCGGCCGCGACCACGATGGAGAAATGTCGGCCGCGCCGGTCGCGCGTGCGGATCTTCTCACATACACGCTCCAGATCATACGGAATCTCGGGAATGAGGATGACGTCGGCGGTGCCGGCGAGCCCGCTGTGCAGCGCGATGAAGCCGGAGTTCCGCCCCATCACCTCCATCACGATCACCCGGTCGTGACTCTCGGCCGTCGTATGCAGCTTGTCGATCGCGTCGATGGCCGTCTGCACGGCGGTGTCGAAGCCGAAGGTCGTGATCGTCCCGCTCACGTCGTTGTCGATGGTCTTCGGCACGCCCACCACCCGCATCCCCTTCTCGTGGAGCTGTTGCGCGATCAACAGCGAGCCATCGCCGCCGATGGTGATCACGGCATCGATGCCGAACGAGCGCGCACGCTCCATCAGCTCGTCGGAGCGGTCGATCTCCTCGATCGTGCCATCGGGTCGCTGCCGGGGGTAGTGAAAGGGATTGCCGCGATTGGTCGTGCGCAGAATCGTGCCGCCGAGGTGGGCAATGCCCCGAACCGACTGCGCCGTGAGCGGCACGACCTCGTCCTCGCCGAGGAGGCCGGCGAAGCCGCGCTTGATGCCGAGCACGTCCCAGCCGCGATCGAGCGCCGACAGGACCGCGGCGCGGATGACGGCGTTGAGGCCGGGAGCGTCTCCGCCCCCGGTAGAAATGGCAATTCGCATGGTTCTGCCTAACGCTGTCCTTCGGCGAGCTTCTGAAGCACTTCACCCGGCTTGGCGTGCCGGCCAGTCCTGGACTTCTCGAATATGGGCACCCCATCGCGCACGACCTCGAAGCGCCCGCCACGGGACGGGATCAGCTCCACCATGGCGTCCGGATATGCCGTTCGGATCTCGGCCGCCAAACTGGCGGCCCGGGGCTCGTAGCTTCAAACCGTGCAGTACTCGATGGTGATTCTCATTCCTGCTCCCGATGGGCTGCGTGAGATCCGCGGCGGGCCTGCAGGACACGCGCCGCGCTCACGGCGCGCTCGGAAGGCCTGCCGCCGCGCTGAGACGGCGCAGCACCGTGTCCTGCCGAGCCAGCGCGGTGCGCAACGAGTCGATCTCGTCCTGCATCTGGGCGCTCTCCTGGCGCAGCAGCGTGATGGCGTCGCTCATCTGGAGGATCGTCTCACCCAGCGCGATGTCCTCGGTGGGATTGCGAGCACACGCGCTGCCTGCCAGCCACAGTGCGAGCGCCGCCACGATGCGAATCCGCCAGCCGCCCATCGATCCGGGCTGCCTCGTTCGGTCACGCCGCCCTGACACGTCCAGATCCCCCCAATGTCGAAACGCGCCACCGAGCGTTCCGGGGCGCGAGGTTCGGATGCCGTCGCTGCTCGGGCCGCGAAGTATATAGCGCGCCCCTGCCTCGAAGGGAATGCATGCGCACGGGAACATCGGTGCTCGAAGTGCTCATCGCGGTCGCGCTCATCACACTACTGGCGGGATTCGCCGCTCCGTCGCTCGCGGCGCTGCGCGACCGCGCCGCGGTGCAGAGCGCCAGCACGGAGCTCGTGTCGGCGCTCGCCACTGCCAGACACCTCGCCGTGGCCCGCCGAACACGCACCGCCGTGCGACTCGACGACGTGCGCGGCACGGCGATCGTCATCGCCTACTCCGACACGATCCATCGGCGCGATCTCGGCGCCGCTCACCGCGTCACCCTCGAGGTCACACGGGACTCCATCGCGTACGGTCCCACCGGCCGCGGTTACGGTGCCGCCAACACCCGCATCATCGTCAGCCGCGGCCGAGCCGCGGACACGATCACGGTATCGCGGCTGGGGCGGGTCAGGAGGGGGTAAGTCAGGGGATCAGGAGCGGCGATGGGTGCCGGCAACTGCCCCGAGCCTGAGCTCGCGCTGCGATCTCTGACTCGACGGCGGGTCCGATCCCTGATCCCGAATCCTTGATCCCCCTATATTTCATCCATGGCCGAGACCACCAGTCTGCTCGCGGAAGCACTCGCCGACCGGTATACCGTCGAGCGGGAGCTCGGGCGGGGCGGGATGGCGACTGTCTATCTGGCCGAAGAGCGCAAGCACGGGCGCAAGGTCGCGATCAAGGTGTTGAAGGACGAGCTCGCTGCATCGCTTGGCACCGAGCGCTTTCTGCGGGAGATCGGCATTGCCGCGCGGCTCTCGCACCCCCACATCGTTCCGCTCATCGACTCCGGCGTCGCCGACGGCCTGCTGTACTACGTGTCGCCGTACGTGAGCGGCGGCTCGCTGCGTGACCGGCTGGTTCGGGAAGGACAGCTGCCGGTCAAGGACGCGCTGCGCATCGCGCAGGAGGTGGGCGCGGGACTCGACTTCGCGCACCGCAACGGCTTCGTCCACCGCGATGTGAAGCCCGAGAACATCCTCTTTGCCGACGGCCACGCCGTGCTGGCCGACTTCGGCATCGCGCGCGCGGCGAAGGCGTCCGGTCCCGAGCTCGTCACCGACGTCGGCCTGGTGGTGGGCACGCCCGAGTACATGAGCCCCGAGCAGGCGAGTGGCGAACAGGTCATCGGCCCGGCGAGCGACACGTACAGCCTGGCGTGCGTACTCTACGAGATGCTGGCCGGCGAGCCACCGTTCACCGGCGCGCCGCGGACGACGATGGCCAAGCAAGCCATCGAGACACCGCGACCGCTGCGCGCCATCCGACCCGACGTTCCTCCCACGGTAGAGCGGGCGGTGAACAGGGCGCTGTCCAAGGACCCGCGACAGCGCTTCGCCAACGTCGCCGAGTTCACGACGGCGGCCATGGACGAGGATCTCAGAGTGCGGCGGGCGCCGGTCGCCGCCAAGCGCAACGTAGCCGTACTCCCCTTCGTCAACGCCAGCCCCGATCCGGAGAACGAGTATCTCAGCGACGGCATCACCGACGAGCTCATCGATGCCCTGACGAAGGTGGAAGGGCTGCGTGTTGCATCGCGTACGTCGGTGTTCGCGCTCAAGGGCAAGGCGCAGGACGTGCGCGCGATCGGTGCGCTGCTGGGTGCGGCGGAAGTCCTGGAAGGCACCGTGCGCAAGTCGGGCGACCGGCTGCGCATCACCGCGCAGCTCTCGTCCACGGACGATGGACGACTCCTGTGGTCGCAACGCTTCGACCGGCAGCTTGACGATGTGTTCGCGATCCAGGACGAGATCGCGCGCACGATCGTCGACACGCTGCGCGCGACATCGTTCGCCGATCTGGCGGAGCCGGTGCCACGCCGCTACACGGAGAGCGTCGAGGCGTACGGCCTGTACCTCAAGGGACGTTACGCCTGGAACAAGCGCACACAGGAGGGCGTCAACGAGGCGATTCAATACTTCGAGCAGGCGATCGCGCTCGATCCGCAGTACGCGCTCGCCTACACCGGGCTCGCCGACTCGTACGCGCTCCACGTCGACTACCGCAGCGTGCCGGTCACCGAGGGGTTGGAGCGCGCCAAGGCGTACGCACGCAAGGCGCTCGAGCTGGATGAGACGTTGTCCGAAGCGCACGCCTCGCTGGCGTGGTGTCTGTTCATCTACGACTGGGAGTGGGAAGCCGCGGCGCGAGCGTTCCGGCGGGCAATCGAGCATAACCCGCGCTACGCAATGGCCCACCAGTGGTACTCCATGCTCGTCGCGTCACAGGGCAAGGTCGACGAGGCGCTGGTCGAAGCGCACACCGCGCAGGAGCTGGATCCCGCGTCCGTCTCGGTACGTCGCACGCTCGGATGGGCGTACTTCTACGCGCGCCGATACGAGCGGGCCGCCGACCATCTCGCGCAGGCGGTCGCGATGAACCCCACGGCGGAGGAGAGCTATCGCGTGCTCGGCCTGACGCTCGCGATGCAGGAGAGCTTCGGTGAAGCGGAGCGCGTCCTGCGCGAGGCCCTCACCCTGCCCGGCGCCGGTCCGTACGCGATCGCGGCGCTCGGCTACTCATTGGCACGATCGGGGGCACGGTCCGAGGCGAAGGCGCTGCTCGCCGAGCTGGACGGGCGCGCGAAGAGCGACTACGTGTCACCGGTCGCCTTTGCCATCCTGACGCTCGGACTGGGCGACGTCGACGCCACGCTGCACTGGGCCGAGCGTGCGTATGCGGAGCGTCGCGGCTGGTTGGCGTATCTCACGGTAAATCCAATGCTCGATCCACTGCGCGGCGATCCACGCTTCCAGGATCTCGTGCGCAGAATGCGGCTGGGGACCCAGACCGGCCGCTGACGTGCGGCGCGAGCTGAGCGTCCAAAGCCGCGAGCGCCATCACTGACCCGCCTACCCTACTTCGGTGTCGGCGCGGAGGAAGCTCGCCAGCAGCGCATTGATCTCCCCAGGCGCCTCCTCGTTGCAGGCGTGGCCGGCGCCCGGCACCAACACGACACGGGAAGACGGAATCAGGTCTGGAAGGTCGCACTGGTGCGTGGGAACCATGAGCCGGTCCTTTGTCCCCCAGATGACCATGAGTGGCACCCGGATGCCTCGAAGCGGCGCTGTCTCGAGCGGCGTCCAGTCCACCTCGCGCACGATGGTCAGCAACCCTCGCAGATAGTAGGGATCGGCAGAGACTGCCCAGTACTCGTCCACATCGCGCGCGGTCGGTCGGGCCAGCTCTCCGAACATGCGCCTCAGCGTGATCACGACCATCCATCGCCGCAGCTTTCGCGGTACGTGCATCAGGAGCGCGACCGATGCCAGCCAGCGCACCAGCGCGAGTCGGCGCACGCGGCCGAGTCCGGCGGGAGCGATGAGCGCGAGCTTGTCCACGCGCTCCGGCGCACGCAGCGCGATCTGGAGCGCGACGGCACCGCCGAGCGATTGCGCCACGAGCGACACGCGACCAAGCCCCAGCGCATCCATTGCCTCGAGGACGAAGTCGGTCATGGCGGCGAGCGTGTATTCGTCCCTCGACTTCGGTTTGTCGGTGAGCCCGTGTCCCTTCAGATCGATCGCGAATACATGGTGTCCGGCGGCGACCAGAGCCGGGATGTTGCGCCTGAAGACGTGAACGGCGCACGCCCAGCCGTGCAGCAGCAGGACCGGCGGATCGTGAGGCTGACCGCTCTCGACGGCGCGCACCCGCAACCCGGACCGGGTGCGGATGAAGGTGACGCGGATGTCGCGCTCGCCGGCGGGGTAGATGCGGTCTTCGGTCAGCCGCTTGTGCACTACAGGGTGCCGCGGACGATGCGCGCCAGCAGCCTAACGCCGAGCGCGAGCCCCGGCGCTGCCGGCGGGTCGCCGCGACCGGGATCAGGAGGACGAGAAATGCGCGGCCCAGCCGCGCGATCGGCGCGAGGGCGGAGCGCGGGTGCGTTTCGTTCCGGCGCGCCGACGCAATCAACGATGCGAAGGCTCTTCGCGATTCGCGAATCGCGAAGAGCGAAGAGCGGCGCCGTACACACGAGCACGCGCTGAGCCGGCGCTAGTTCGCTTCGATGGGTCGTCCCGACAGGCGCGCGATCAGTCCCAGCCGGAAGGTAACGTCCGCGATCCGCTCCTCGCCCGTCGCGTGCACCTCGAGCGGAAAGCTCGGCCACACGAATGGATTGGCGCTCTTGAGCGTCGCCGAGCGCTTTGGCGGCTGCCACACACCGTACTGATCGCGGTCGTCGAGCAAGCGCTCGTACAGGCGGGTCCAGTTGTCGTTGCGGCGCAGGATGTTGAGCCTGGCGGCCAGCTCGAGCCAGGTGAGCGCCCACGGCACGTCGGCGTCGGCGGCGTTGCGGTGTGGCAGTGGGTCGCCCAGCATCAGCTGCGGAGCCGGCACGATCTTCTTGCCGACCAGCACCGCCGCCGTCTGCCGAGGTACCGGTTGCGTCACGTAGCGATAGAGCTGGTCCATCATGTCGTAGTGCTCGCTCCGAAAGAGCGGCATGTAGGCCAGCATGGTGAGCGTGTAGACCGAAGGCGGGGCGGCCTCCGGTGCCAGGACATGGTGGTTCCCGATCCGGACAAAAGGCTTCTCGGCCAGAGGAGACCTCATGAAGGCCTCGATTCGGGATAGAATACGGCGAGCTGCGCCGCGTAATCGCGGATCGCTCTCGTAGCCGGCGTGCGCCAAAGCGGCTGCGGCGGCCTCGCGGAGGAGCGCGCGGCCGTGGAGGGTGGTCTCCAGATCGGGCTTCCCCTTGGGCGCGAGCTCGAACAGGTAGGCCGGGTCATCGTCCTCGGCCAGCAGCCGGAATAAGATCCGGCGTGCGAGGGCGAGCGGCGGTGATTCGCGCTCCCACCCATACTCCAGGAGCCGCCGCACGGCGTTGATGGTGCCGATACCCTCGAAGTGATCGGCGCGCGCGGAGGGGAGGGTGAGCATCGCGTTGTTCCAGGTCCCATCGGGACGCTGGGTGAGCGCGAGGGTGAGCGCCGGCGCGAACGTGTATGGCAGTGAGGCGAAATAGTTTGGCTCCGGTATCGAGAGCCGCGCAACATCGACGGCGGAGCGATACTGGAGGGGAGGAATGGCGCGCTCGAGCAGCCAACTGAGCGGAAAAGAGACCGGAGCGAGCGGAGGAGGGACGTAGGGAGTTGTGGCGAGGCCGGGCGTGAGCGGATTCGTCACAGGCGCGCTCAGGTCTTTGATAGCAGTTAACTCGTTGTAAGACAACGTGATTGCTGCAGCGCTACCGATCGCCCCACATTTGGCGCGTAACGATAGCATAATTCCTTCCAGATGCTAGGGGAGGCGCACGCGGCGGTGGCGGGTACGAAGCTCAGGACCAGGGCAATCAGACCACTCACCACCCGCATCACCGACCATTTCAGGCGCCCGCCACCTCCTTAACGTCTTCCGCTCTATAACCGTCTACCAGGTTACGCGGCGCCGGCGACAGCCAGGCGCCCCTGCATCTCGTGTCTCAACGCGCCGATCCTACGACGGCGCACAGGAGTAGCCATGTCTGGGATTCGAACGATCGCCCGCGGCGCCCTCGTTGCTGCCGCGCTCGTTGTCGGATTTGCCTCCACCGCGGCCGGGCAGGACCGGCCCCGCGATCATCGGCATCGCGGTGACTCCGTGTCGCGACAAATGCGGTTTCGTGGTGGCGCGCGCCTCTTTCGCGGGGTAGACCTCACGGAGGAGCAGCGCACCAAGCTCAGCGAGATTCGCACTCGCTACGGGGAGCAGGCGAAGGCGCTACGCCAATCGGCCAGGCCCGACTTCGACGCGGCTCGTGAAGCGCGCCGCAAGGGCGACACTGCCTCGGCGCGGGCAGCGCTCGAGCGGACCCGCGAGGAGCGCGACTCGCTTCGTGCGCTCGGCCAGCGGCATCGGGAGGAGGTCCGCAACCTGCTGACACCGGAGCAGCGGGCCGTGTTCGACAGCAATGCGGCACAGCCGCGCCGCGGCGGCCGCGGCATGCACCGCGGCAAGCACGGGATGCGGCGCCCGCTCCGCCGCAGCTAGACGCGCCCGGTTTCAGAAAGGTAGTGGTCGAAAGGGTGGGCAGCCGGAACAGCGTGCTGCCCACCTTTTTGGCTCCTCGCGCCACCCGCCACGCGCCACGCGCGCCTTGTTTACCCTCTATACGCGGGGCATCTTCAATCAGACCACTATCCTGGCAGGAATGATCAACAGCCTCCTTTCTCGACCGGTGGAGAAGGTGCCCGACCGGGTGCGCTTCCAGGGCCGGGTGCTCTTCCTCACCGAGGAGCCGCAGCTCATCCGCCGACAGCTGGCGGGCGAGGATCTCGAGTTTGCCCCGAACGCCCCGGTGGCGTCGCCCAAGCACCCGAAGCTGCGCGACAACATCTCCACCGACGAGATCACGCCCGCCTACATCTGCTACTACTTCGACGAGACCCTCGGGGATTTCCCCTACCTCGGCCTGAAGGCTGGTGACGAGTTTCCCATCGTGCGCGGATCGGTGCGCGCCGGGAACTTCGTCGCCAGCGTGTCGGGCAAGCGTCGCGGCAAGGGATCCTCCCGCGAGCAGTCGCCATACGCGGAGATGATGGCCGGGATCCGGCTCGTCATCGCCGAGAACATCGAGCGCATCTACCGCGAGAACTGTCAGAACCTGGGCGTCTTCACCTCGACCAACTTCGACCTGATCGAGCGCGTGCGGCGCGGCGAGGAGATCCCGCTCAGCGAGTTCACGAGGGGCGAAGGCGGGATCTCGCGCGGGATCATCGAGTACGGCGGGCTCTTCAACTACAACGTCGCCCGGCTGCAAGGGACGGTCGAGGTCCCGAAGGTACGGACCAAGCCGCGGCCGATGACCATCGCCGAGAAGATCTTCGCACGCCGCTGGGTGACCGACGCCGCGAAAGGCGAGATTGGCGTGCCCGCCGTGAAGCCAGGCGACCAGGGATTCGTCCAGACCGACGTGCGCTTCAGCCACGAGTACGTGACGCCCATGTCGGCCATCTTCTTCGAGGAGCTGGTCGGCAAGGACGAGCCGGTCAACGACCCGGGATCGATCTTCTTCTTCCGCGACCACCTCACCTTTCTCGATCAGGTCATGCGTCCGGAGCACATCGAGATGGGCCTTCTGGATGTCGCCAACCAGCTGGAGAAGAAGCAGCGCGAGTTCGCAGCCGCGAAAGGGATCAAGCTCTACGGGCAGCTCGAGCAGCGGTTGAACCTGCACGGCGCGCTCTCGGCATCCGGATCGGAGGCGATCTGCCACTCGAAGATCCTCGAGTCGCACGCACTGCCGGGGCAGGTGATCATCGGCTCGGACTCGCACACGCCGCACGCCGGAGCGGTGGGATGCGTGGCCTTCGGCGTGGGCACGACGGCCATCTTCAACTCCTGGATCACGAAGGACGTGCGGGTCGAGGTGCCCAGGTCGTTCAAGGTCATCGTGCACGGCGCGAAGCCCGAGAACGTCACGGCGAAAGACTTCATGCTCGAGATCCTGCGCCACCCCTACGTCAAGAACGGCGACGCGATCGGCCAGATCGTCGAGTACGCCGGTGAGGCAGTGGAGGCCCTCTCGGTCGACGAGCGGGCGACGATGACGAACATGGCTGCCGAAGTCGGCGCGTTCACCGGGATCATCGCGCCGGACGAGAAGACCGTCGAGTACCTCGTCAGGCAGCGCGGCATGTCCCTCGAGCAGGCGCGAGCCTCGTGCGCGGGGCTTCACTCCGACGACGGCGCGGAGTACGTGAAGGTCATCGAGATCGACGCATCGACGCTGCGTCCGATGATCGCCCTCCCTGGCGATCCCGGAAACGGCCTCTACGTGGAGGAGCTGCCCGGGAACGTCCTCGTCGACATCGCCTACGCCGGCTCCTGCACCGCGGGGAAGAAGGAAGACATGGACATGTACGCCCGTGTCTTCCGCGAGGCGCTGGAACGTGGGGAGACGGTGGCTCCGACGGTGCGCTGCTACATCCAGTGCGGCTCACAGGAGGTATTCAGGTACTGTCAGGAGATGGGGTACGACCGGATCTTCGCCGACGTGGGCGCGACGTTCATCGAGCCATCGTGCGGAGCCTGCATCAACGCCGGTCCCGGCGTATCGCGCACCCGAGAAGAGGTCACGATCTCGGCGATCAATCGGAACTTCCCCGGCCGCTCGGGACCAGGCCAACTCTACCTCGCCTCACCCTACACCGTCGCCGCCTCAGCGGTAGCAGGAAAGATCGTGGAGTGGCAGCCGGGCGGCGCGCTCGCCGCGACATGAGCTCGTGGCGCGTGGCGCGTGGCGCGCTGCGCGTTGTGCGAAACGGCTCGCTCACATCGGGCCGCTCCCTGCGCACACGGCGTTACGCGCGACCCGCTACGCGCCACGCGCCACGCGACCATGCGAGGTGAGTTCGTCGACGTAGGCGGGGCAAGACTCTACTACTATGCCGCGGGCACGCGCGGCTCCGGCGAACCGATCATCTTTCTTCACGGCTTCCCGACCTCGTCGCATCTCTGGCGCGAGGTGGTGCCGCTCGTTGCGGGCGGACACCGCATGGTCGTGGTCGACCTCCTGGGCTATGGTCGGAGTGATCGCCCGCAGAACCGCGACGTGAGCATCAAGGGACATGGCGACCGCATCGTCGGTCTGCTCGACGCGCTCCGTATCACGTACGCGGCGATCGTCGGACACGACGTGGGCGGCGGAATCGCCCAGTATATCGCGGTGCGGTACGCGGCGCGCGTCTCACGCCTCTGCCTCGTGAACTCCGTCGCGTTCGACGACTGGCCCACGCGCGATGTGAAGGTGGCAAAAGCATCGCTCCCGCTCACGCGGCACCTGCCCGCGACGTGGATCCTCTCGATCGTGCGCACCGACCTCCAACGCGGATACGCCGAGCAGGAGCGCGGCGGTCACTCGGTGGAGCAGTACGTGCTCCCCTTCGCCACGCCCGAAGGGCGCGACACCCTCGTAGAGCACCTCACCGCGCTCGACCCCGCCGAGACGATGGCGCTGGCGCCCAGGCTCAAGGACATCCCCGCGCCGACGGCGATCATATGGGGCGAGCACGATCCCTTCCTGCCGATCTCCATCGGCAGGCGCCTGCACGAGGCGATTCCGGGATCGACGCTCGATATCGTGCCCGACGTGCGGCACTTCACGCCGGAGGAGGCGCCGGAGCGAACGGCAGCCATCATCGGCGACTGGCTGGCCCGCTGAGCGCCGTCCCGGCTCGTCAGGATTCCAGCAGCCGTCCTGGCACCACACCCTTGCTGCCGAATTTCTCGCGCAGCGTATCGACCGCTCGCGCGAGGGCCCTGTCACGCGACGTCTCGACCGTGTCGTTTTCCGGATGCTCGAACAGGGCCAGCTGGTCGGCTTCGGGGTCGTCGGCGAGCGAGGAGAGCTGCACGCCGAGCAGTCGCGCCGGCACGCGCCGCGCCGCGCGCAGCTTGCCGAGCAGCGAGCGAGCGACGCCCCACACCACGCGGTCCCACACCACCGGCTCGGCCAGCGTGCGGCTGGCCTGACGTGTCCGGAAGTCCGAGTCGCGGATGCGCACCGTGATGGTGCGGGTGGCCAGTCCGTCCGCGCGAAGGTCGGACGTCGCCCGCACCACGAGGGCAAACAGCTCGCGCTCGAGCGTCGCGTGATCGGCGATGTCGGTGCCGAACGTCTCGTCGCGGCTGATGCTCTTGGCCTCGAGCCGTGCCTCCACCTGCGCGGCGTCGACGCCGCGCACGCGATCGTACAACCAGGCGGCCTCACGCTCGCCCAGCCAATAGGTGAGCTTCGCCCGCTCGTACTGAAGCACGTCTGGCACGCTGCGCATTCCGAGCCTTGCCAGCCGGTCCTGGAACCTGGGACCGATCAACGGGATCTCGGCGAGCAGTACCGTGCTCATGAACGTGGCTTCACTGCCCGGCTCGACGATACACACGCCGGTCGCCGAAGTGTCCGGCTTGGGCTTGGCGCGCTCCACCGCGAGCTTGGCGATCAGCTTCGACGTGCCGCCGCCGACGGAGATCGAGAGACCCGTCACGTCCTTGACGGCGCGCCGCATTCGCTCGGCTGTCGCATGGAGGGGCTCACCCTTGTACAACGCTTCGGTGCCGCCCAGGTCGAGGTACCACTCATCGATGCTCGCCGTCTCGACGGTCGGCGTGAAGCGCTCGAGGACGGCGCGGATCTCGCGACTCTTTACGCTACACGCTCGTCGCGGAATGGGGACGCACATCGCCTGCGGACAGAGGCGAAGCGCCTGCGAGATCGGCATCGCCGAACGCACTCCGAATCGACGGGTCTCGTACGAGGCGGAGCACACGACGCCGCGGCTCTCCCTCGATCCGCCGACGATGAGCAGCGGCTCCTTCCCCGCGCCGTCCGGGTCGAGCAGGCGAACCACCGAGACGTAGAAGGCGTCGGCATCGGCCAGCAGGATACGGCGAGGCGCACTCACGCCCGCAGTCGATCGGGCGAGGGACGCCTCGAGCGCCTCACGGTCTGACCCCGCCTCCGTGCTCACACCGCCGCTCATTCCCAGGGCTGAGCATCCCTGAGCCGGGCACGCAGGTCATCGTCGCTGAGCGTACCGAGCTCGGCTTCCGCGTCCATCACCGTCTCGGAGGCGAGGATGCTCTTGCGGACGTCTCCTCCGTTGCGCCGGGAGAAGAGCAGCACGAGCGTCCCGAACGACTCCTTCCCGAGGACGACGTCCCAACGGTTTCCCGATTCGTCGGTGAAGATCCGCATCGGCGCGGACTCCGGGCTGGGTGGATTCCATCTGGCGCTTCTTTCCGGCGCCACCGGCGACCGAGTGGGCCCAGGCCCACTCTCCCCAAGCTGAGCCTGCGCGCGCCCATGGGCAAGGCGCGGCGCGTGGTGCGTGGGCGTGCCGCGATGCGTGGCGCCAAGCGCGGCGGCCGGAGCATGCTGTTGAAACCATCATCGACCCGCACGTTGTCGAACCGTTGGCCGCGCTCCGGCCGCAGCGGACCTGGACGGGTAGATTGGGGTACCTGTCTCACCCGCGACGGCGGCGAGGCGGGTGCGTGATGTTCCAGCACACATTGTGCTTTGCCGGTAGACCCCATGTTCGTGCTGCATGCCGAGTAGCCAGGAGCTGGATCAGAGCGAGCGCGAGTGGCTGCAAGCAGCGCTCGACAACCGGTACACGCTGGTACGACTCCTTGGCCGCGGTGCCATGGGCGTCGTGTATCTGGCGCGCGACCGCCGACTGCAACGCCTGGTCGCGATCAAGACGCTCCTGCCAGAGTTCAGCGGCGACCCTGACCGGCGGGAGCAGTTCCGGCGCGAGGCGCTCACCAACGCGCGACTCGCGCATCCCAACATCGTTCCCGTCTACTCGATCGAGGACCCGGAAGGGCTGCTCTACCTTGTCATGCGCTACATCCATGGCCAGTCGCTGGGGTATCGGCTGTGGCGCCGGCGCGCGATACCGATCGAGGAGGTTTGCCAGATCCTCGCCGACCTGGCCAGTGCGCTGGACTACGCGCACCGGCAGAACGTGGTGCACCGCGACATCAAGCCCGAGAACGTGCTCATCGACCGGGATACCGGCTGCACCATGCTCACCGATTTCGGCATCGCGCGATTTGGCTCGCTCGACTCGGTGGGCATCGCCGAATTCCGCGCCGAGAAGGGCATCATCCGCGGCACGGTGCAGTACATGTCGCCGGAGCAGGCCGCGGGCGAGTGGGAGCTGGACGGCCGCAGCGATCTCTACGCGCTGGGCGTGCTCGGCTACGCGATGCTCGTCGGTCGTCTCCCGTTCGATGGGACGACTTTCTCGGAAGTCGCGGCGAAGCACGCGCACGCGGCTCCCGTGCCGGTGGCGGAGCTCGCTCCCGACACGCCGCCCGGCGTGGCCGAGATCATCATGCGCTGCCTGGAGAAGAACCCGAACGATCGATGGACCGACGGCCGCCGGCTGCGCGAGGCGCTCATCGAGGCACGCGTGCATGGCACCCGCGGCCGTTTCTTCCGTGCGCCGCGGCTGCTCCGGACCATCCTTCGACGCGGTTAGCGAGCGGACTGATCGGTCCCGCCATCCGGGAGCTTCTCGAACGACCAGAACGCCCCGGCCGACATCGACGCGACACGGCCTGACGAGTCGAGCTGGAAGGCGATATGTCCCGTACCGTCCTCGCGCACGAAGACCAGCGGATCCACCTCGATCCATCGCTTTCCGAACATGAACAGCGCGTTATCGGCGAGCGTAACCTGCACGACATAGGGGACGCGGCGCGGAGTGCAGCTATTGCACCCAATCGTCGGCGCGTACCTGCCGAGGAATGCTTTCGCCCGGGACGCGAAATCGGGAGCTGGTGTCGGCACGGGATGACGCACGCGGGCGGCGGGGTAGAGCCACTTCAGCAGTGCTTCCCGCAGCGCGTCGCGGAGTGTCGCGCCTTCCAGGTGACTGACGATGAAGAATCCGGCGTGCTCGGAGGGGATCAACGTCATCTGGCTGCTGAAGCCAGCCATGTTGCCGCCATGCTCGACGACCCGAAGGGCGCCGACGTAGTCCTCGAAGAATCCCAGCGTCACGCCGGGTACGCGAGCATGTATCGTCACATGCTGTCGCATCATCTGCACGGCGACGCTCTCCGGCCACGCGCGGCGATCACCGATCCGCCCACCTTCCAGGTGGGCGATCATGTAGCGCGCCATGTCCATGGCCGTGCTGTTGACGGACGAGGCCGGCGTGGTGTGGTACCATTCCCATGGCTGCGGGACGAGCGACTCGCCCCTCAGCTCGTAGCCTAAGGCGACGTGCGTCCGTTGGGCCGACGGCACGGTGATGCTCGTGCTCGACATGCCGAGCGGCTCCCAGATGGTCGTCCGAAGAAACGACTCGAACGCGGTCCCAGTCGCACTTTCGATCAGCGCGCCGGCGAGCGTGATGCCGTACGTGTTGTAGGCAATGAACGTCCCGGGCGGCCGAACCCGCACCAGGCGAGGTCGCAGGAAGTCGGCGAGCGGGAGGACCTGGTCCTCGGTCGGAGCCTGGGTGCCCGGGCGGACCTCGTCGAAGCCCGAGGTGTGCGTGAGCAGATCGGTGACCGTCACCGGGAGTGGATACGTCGACGGAACGGTCACCCCCTTCAGGTAGCCGTTCACATCCGCGCCAAGATGAAGGACTCCGCGGCCGGCCAGTTGAGCCACGGCAGTCGCTGTGAACGTCTTGCTGATGGACCCCACGCGCCAGATGGTGCGGGCCGGATCGACCGGCCGGCGAGGCTCGACGCTCGCGACCCCGTAGCCGCGCGCGTAGAGCACGCGTCCACGATGGACGAGCACGAAGGCAGCGCCCGGGATACGCTGCCGCGTCATCTCGGCGGTGATGACCGAATCGACGAACCGCGCGAGCCGCGCGGAATCCACGGTGGCGGCGTTGCTGCGCCGCCCGTCCCCCTGCGCGGCGAGAGACTGCGCGACGCCAGCGCCGGCAGTCGACAACGCGAGTGCGACGACTGCGCGGCATCCAAGCCAGGTGCTCATTCGTCAGTCCCGGATCGCCACCAGCGGATCGAGCCGGCTGGCGCGGCGGGCCGGGACGTAGCTGGCAGCGAGTGCCACGAGCGCCAGCACGAGCGCCACGATGCCGATGGTCGCGGGGTCGCTGCCCGATACCTCGAACAGCATGCCGGACATCACACGACCCAGCGTGATGGCCCCCACCAGACCGACCGCGCCGCCGATGACGACTGGCAGCATCGCCTGCCGCACGACGAACGTGCGAACCTGCGATCGCTGCGCGCCGAGCGCCATGCGAAGCCCGATCTCGCGTGTGCGCTCACTGACGGAATACGACACCACACCGTAGATGCCCACCGCGGCGAGGATCAGCGCGAACGCGGCGAACATGGTGAGCATCATCGTCGCCGCGCGGCGTGGCCCGCTCGCGGAGACGAAGGCTTCGTTCACCGTCTGGATCAGGTAGATGGGCTGCTCGGCGTCCATGGCGCGCACCTCGCGGCGGATCGCCGGCAGCAGACTACGTGGCTCGTCGGCGGTGCGTACGATGAGGAAGAGCTGGTTGTCCATGCCGGCGCTCTGGCGCACCGACCCGAAGATCTCGGGCTCGGCGGGACGATCGAGCCCCACGTTCTTCACGGTGCCCACGACGCCGACGATCTCGATGGTCCGGTCGCCGATCCTGATGCGCTGCCCGACCGGATCGCTGCCCGGGAAGTATCGCCGCGCCGCCACGTCGTTGATGACCACCACCAGCGGCGTCTCCTCGGTGTCCCGCTCGTTAGGCACGCGCCCGCGAATGAGCGGAACGCCGAGGGTGCGGAAGTAGCTGTCGCTGGCGAGCGTCAGGTAGGCGCTCGGCAACTCCCCTTCGGTCGCCGCCGGCCGGCCTTCGATGGCGAACTGGCGGCGGAGGAACGTGATGGGAGGAAATTGCGACCCCACCGCCACCGACCGGACACCGGGGAGCGACCCGACGCGCTCCGACAGCTGCTGGAAGAACGCGGTGATCGCCGGCCCCTCATACCGCTCGCGCGCCAGGGTGAGGCGCATGGCCAGCACGTTGGCGGCGTCGAAGCCCGGATCGACGCGCTGGAGTCGGATGAAGCTGTTCACCAGGAGGCCGCCTCCGGCCAGCAGCACGAGCGCGAGAGCCACCTCGAGCGCCACGAAGGCCCGCTGCAGGCGGTGTCGGTCCGCACTGCCCGTCGATGCGGAGGCCTCGGCCTTCAGCGTGCCGGTGATGTCGGGACGCGTTGCGTGCACTGCCGGTGCGAGACCGAACAGGATGCCGGAGACGACGGTGATGACGGCCGCCACGCCAAGCACACGGGCGTTGAGCGCAATCGCTCCGGGGACCGGCACGGGCAGCGTGGCCATCAGGGCGGCGAGCGACACCGTACCCCAGTAGGCCACGACGACACCGAGTACGGCGCCAAGACCCGCCAGCGCGACGCTCTCGGTGAGCAGCTGCCTCACGATGCGACGGCGTCCGGCGCCAAGGGCGATCCGCACGGCGATCTCTCGCCGGCGCCCCGCCGACCGCGCGAGCAGCAGGCTCGCCACGTTGACGCACACGAGCAGCAACACGAAGCCGACCGCGCCCAGGAGCACGAGCCCGGCAAGCCGGAACTCACTGACGTTGATGTCGGTCCACGTATTGCCGACCAGGCGCCAACCCTGGTACTCGGGGAACTCGGCGCCGTGTTGCCGCTCGACGCGCCGAGCGATCAGCTCGAGCTCGGCATTCGCGGACTCGAGCGTGGCACCGGGAGCGAGCCGGGCGAGGATCTGGAATTGCCGCCCATTCCGAGGGAAAACCTGCGGGCCGACCGGCATCGGCATCCACAGGTCGGTACCGTAGATCAGCGTGCGCGGAGGCATCACACCGACCAGTGTATAGGGCTCGCCGTTGATGCCGATCGTGCGGCCGACGACCGACGAATCGCCCGCGAAGCGACGCAACCACACGCGATGACTGATGATGGCGACCTTGTCGCCGCGCGTGATCTCCTCCGGCAGGAAGCCGCGACCGACCGCCGGTGGCACACCGAGCGTCGGGAACGCGTTCCCCCACCAGAACCCGGAGAAGAGCCGCTCCGGCACGTCGCCATCGGTGAGGGTGCGATTTCCCATGTCCCACGCCACCACGCGCTCGAGTGTCCTGCTCTGCGTTTCGACGTCCTTGTATTCCGCGGGCGAGAGCACCTCCACGTAGCTGACGTCGGCGCCCAGCTTGGGGAACGCCGGCCCGACGCCGACCAGTCTGTCCGGGTCGGGGAACGGGAATGGATGGAGAACGATTCCATCCACCACGCTGTAGATGATCGTCGTGGCGCCGATGCCGAGGCCGAGGGTGATGATCGCGAGGGCGGCAAATGCGAGGTTGCGGCGCATGGTGCGCGCGGCGTAGCGAAGGTCCTGCACGAGCGTCAGCATCCAGCCGTCTCCTTCCGGTTGCGTATCCGGCTGCGCATGGGTCGCGCGAATCCGACTCACGATGTTAGGGACCGTCGATCGCAGCACCTGGCGCCAGTACCAGAGTGTGGCGCGCATGCCTCCCCGGTCGGAGGCCACGTGCGTGGCGTATTCTTCGGCGAGGTCACCGGCCATCACCTCGCGGTCCTCGCTCCGCGCGGTGAGCGACAGCAGCCGCTCGGCGAGACGTGGAGGCGTGGCGCGATCCCCGGGTGACTGGAACCACGGGCGAAATCTCATGGCGACCCTGTGCGGGCGCCGAGCTCCAGGTCCTTCCACATTGCGGTGAGGATGCGGCGCGTCCGGCGAAGGGCGCGCATGCCGCCGGGCTGCACCGTGAAGTGCCGCTTGGCCCGGCCGCCGCGCTCCGCGGTGGGTGCGCCGGTGCGGGACGCCACGTAGCCCTTGTTCTCGAGCCGATCGAGCGTCGCGTATACCGCGCCGATGGACACCGCGCGCCCCGTGCGGCGCTCGATCTCCCGGCGGACGCTCATCCCGTACCCGTCCCCGCCGAGCCGAGCGACGGCGAGAAGAACGAGCTGCTCGAACTCGCCGAGAAAGTCGCGATCGGGCATGGCGCTAATTTATACAAAGTAGAAGAAATGGAAAGAGGAGGCGCCGTGAAGAAAAGGAGGTCAGCGAGGCGCCAGAGCGAACTTCGTGATCCGGCCGCCCGGGCCGACGGCCCAGCCGGCACCGGGCGAGGCGAAGCCTACTGCCCAGTACGCGAGCGTGTCGAGGGGCGTCCAGGTGGCGCCGTCGTTCACCGAGTAGTCGGCGCCCTTGGGGCCCACGGCAACGAGCGTGGGCACGCGCGCGCCGGGCACGTAGGCGCCGCCATAGATCGCGCCCGTGATGCGCGGCCGGCCAGCCAGCCGCCACGTCCGCCCCCCATCGGTGGTGACCGCGACGTTGTCGCTGTGCTCGTCAGGCGCGCCGAGTGCTCCGCCCATCACCACGCCCGCGCGCGCATCGCGAAAGGCCACCGACGTGATGCCGGTTCCCTCCCCCGACACCAGTGGCGTGGTCGACACTGTCCAGCTCCGCCCGCGATCGGCGGTGTGCAGCACCCGCGCGCTGGTGGTGTTGCCCATGCCGATCCAGGCGTGCGATGGCGCACGCGTCACGAGGCACGTTCCGCTGGCCGCGAAGGCTCCCTCACCGGGGAGCGCGGCCGGCAACGTAGGCGTGGCGATGCGTGTCCAGCTCGCGCCACCATTCTCGGTCGCGATGATCACCATCTGGCCGTCGACGGCGTCGCTGAAGGCGATCCCATGGTCGGCGTCCCAGAAGTCCATGCAATCGTAGAACGCCTCGGGCAGATCGTTGGTGAACTGGAGCGTCCAGGTCGTGCCGCCATCGGTCGTCTTGTAGATCCTCGACAGGTCCCCCGACCCGGCGCTCATGAGATACGCGGTGACCGAGTCCACCGCGTACACGTCGCGGAACTGGAGCGTGTCGGCGCCCGGCACCACCCCGGCTCGCCAGGTGAGGCCACCATCGGTGGTGCGCACGTACGTTCCACGATGACCGCTCACCCAGACGATCCGCTCGCTCACCACGCTCACTGCTTGCAGCAGGGCGGACGTTCCGCTGGACTGCTGCACGCGCGTGACGAGCGGCGGGCCGACGTCGTCCGTATGGCGTCCCGCCGACGGCGCGCAGCCGGCGACCGCGCACGCCGTGATGCCCGCGAGCAGCATGGTGAGCGAGCCGCGCCCGGTCACGAGATCGGCGCTCGCGACGTCGTCTCGACGATGGGTGACCGGCCGATCAAGCGCCGACCAACGTGGGCGATCACTCCACGCGCGGCCATCTCGCGCTCCTGTGCCAGCACCTCGCGCGCTACACGACAGCCGGCTTCGTTCGGCGACAGCAGGGGCATGACGTACCGGTACAGGTACGGACATTCGTGCTCGACGATGAGATCGAAGTGCTCGGCCAGCGCCCAGCGCATGGTGTCCGCGGCGTGGAGCTCGTGCTCGTGGTCGCGGTGCCAGGTAGCGAGCGGCTCCTCGCTCTCCATCACGGATCGCGCGAAGCATTCGGCACCGGGCTCGATGGCCCCCGCCGCCTGAAGACCGCGAAGCAGACCCTGAAACCAGAGCACCGTCGACTCGTTCGTCTCCTGGAACGCGAAGTCCTCCACGAGGACGACCCCATCCGGGTCGAGCAGCTGCGCCGCACGCGCGATGGCCGGTGAGAGTGGACGCAGATGGTGCAGCGATCGCGTGAACAGCAGCGCGTGGTAGGTGCCGCCCTCGAAGTCGGGCCAGCAGGCCACACGCGCGTCGACGCCGCGGGCGCGCGCGGCGCGCACGGCCGTCGCATCGGAGTCGAGCGCCACGATCTGGTAGCCAAGACCCAGCAGCCGCGCGGCGAGCTCGCCGTCGCCGCAGCCGATCTCCAGCAGGTGGCGGGGTGGTGCGCTCACCGACTCCAGCACGAACGACAGCGTCTCGGACGTGCCGACGTCGGCGGGACGCGTCTCCATGCCGAGCAGCGGGATGGCAGGCAGGGCCTCGAAGCTGGTGGTGGGGATGCGCGGTGCCGACATCAGAGCGTCCAGTGTCCCATGATGACGACCATCGTCATCAGGATGGTGCACACGGCCGCGGTGGAGCGGCGCGCGCGATCGGCCAACACGGCGAAGATCGTCTCGTCAGGCGAGGATCGAACGGGCGAGGTGCTCACGTCCTGCCCGGCTTCCCAGCGGCGCCGCTCGCCACGCGCGGCGCGGCGCAATGCCGGCACTCATAGATGTTGGCGATCGCCACGAGCTGCCCCGCCCGCAACACCGGCACCAGACTGCGACGATAGTCCGATCCCTCGAACGCGTCCAGCGTCGGCCAGAAGTCGGCGAGCGCCGGGGTGACGAGCACATGCACGTCCACCGGCGGCGCACCGGGAATCCACCGCATCGCGGCGTACCCCTGAGGGGCGCCCCAGCCCGTCTCGTACCGCTCGCCCTCCACGTAGCCGCGGATCCACTCGCCACCGAGAGGCTGCACGAGATGGTGGTTCGACCCACCAGGGACGAGGCTGCCGTACACGGCGAGCGATCGCGATGCGCCGAAGATCTGATCGACGGTGTCCTCGAGCACGCGCAGCTGCTCGCGCCGCGACGGGCCGGCCGCCCCATGTCGCAGCGCGTTGAGTCGCCGCAGGGTGGCGGTGAGCCCATCGAGGTCGATCACCGAACGATATCCGTCGCGATCGCGCTCGCCGACTCGGCGATCGGATTCTCGCGGATGCGCAATGAGAAGTGTGGATCGTGCGCATGGCGCCGCGCCCGCTCGTTGACCACGAAGCGCTCTCGCGCCTGCGCGAGGCTGAGGTCGCTGTCCAGGAGACCGAGGGCGTAGGCGACTTCGTCGCTGTAACCCGGTAGCATGGTCTTCCAGCCCGCCTGCACCGTGTTGGGCGCCACCTGGTTGACGTGGTCCACCACGTTGGACGAGCAGTTGTTGGTGAGCGTGTTGTAGAATTCCGGCGCGCGCCGCAGGGCATTCGCGCGCTCGAGCATGCCGACGAACATCTCGCGCATCTTCTCGCGCGGCGCCTTGATCGGGTACAGGTACACCGGTCCCCGGTGGAATCGCGCACGCAAGCCAATGAGATCGCGTTCGTCTCCCACCACGTACAGCAGCTCGAACTGGCGGAAGAGTCCCGGCATCGTGCCGTATGACTCGCCCAGCTCGCGGCGCGCCTCGACGGAGATGGCGACGAATTGCGAGTCGGCGAAGCCGAAGCTCACGAAGCTGTGCGCGGGGCCGCGCCATCCGGTCGAGAACGGCACGAGCACGAACCACGCCGACTCGAGTCGACTCAGATCGTAGCTGCGGTCGTAGTAGCCGGCGGTGAACGAATCGGCCGATGTGTACGTGAAGTTCCGGACAGCGGACAGGTGCACCGTGTCGCCGGCGAACACGGCCTCCGGCATTCGGGCGTGCGAAGGGACCCAGCCGCGCTCGTTGCTCGGCGAGGCGATCCCCCAGGCGATCGCCCCCATGGCAATCAGCGCGAGGAGCACGACGCCGATGGCGATCTTCCACCGGCGCAACGCCGTGTGCGTCGCTCCGCTATCGCCGCTCATTCCGCCGTGTGGGCGACGACGATGGCCGTGGCGAAGTCGGCCTGGTGACTCATGCTCAGCGCCAGCGCGCGAAGACCGGCGGCACGCGCCAGCTCCTTCGCGCGAGCGTACAGCACGATATCGCACCACCCCGAGGCGTCGCGCCGCACCTCGATGTCGCGCCAGTGTACCCACCGCCCGGCCGGACGGAGCACTTTCACCGTCGCCTCCTTGGCGGCGAACCGGGCCGCGAATCGCTGCGCGGCGAGGCGCTCCTCCCTCGAGCAGTATGCGATCTCGCCCTCGGTGAAGAGCTTGCGCGTGAAGCGCTCGCCGTATCGATCGAGGGACCGCGCGATGTGACTGATCTGGACGAGGTCGATGCCGACGCGCACGTGCGAACCGTAGCCGGTTGGAGAAGAAGAGCCGGCGGACTGCCTGGGGAAAGACGAAGTCGGACCTCAAACGTCGCGCGAGGGTGCGGGAAAGAAAAGAGGGGTCCCGAAGGACCCCTTCACTGCCCAGGTGCGCCGCCTCAGTGGATGCCGGCCTGCGTCGCCGGAGCGCCGCCCTGCCACGCCTGCTGTGGCAGCGGACGCTTGGACGGCCACACCTCGTTCAGCGTGTCCCCTTCGTAGATACGGCCGTTCTTCATCACGAACCGCACCGAGTTGGTGTTGCGGATGTTCTCCAGGGGATTCGCATCGAGGACCACGAGGTCCGCCATCTTCCCCGCCTCGATGGTGCCGATGTCCTTCTCGAAGCCGATGGCTTGCGCACCCAGGATCGTGGCCGTCCGCAACACGTCGTGGTTGGACATCCCGCCCGACTGCATGGACCACATCTCCCAGTGGTAACCGACGCCGTGGATCTGCCCATGGCTACCGATGCCCACGCGACCACCGGCTTCCACGAGTCGCTTGGCGAACTCGGCGTGCTTGGGGAAGACGTACTCTTCCTTCATGAACCAGCCGCCCGGCCCAGGGTTGTTGCCCCGCCGGCGCGCCTTCGCCTGGAGCTCCGTGTTCGGCGTGAAGCGCGCGAGCTTCGGATCGCCGTACACGTTCTCGGTGGCGTAATAGTAGTTCTCGCCGAAGGGACCGCCGTACGACACCAGCAGCGTGGGCGTGTACGCGATCCCGGTGTACTTGAAGAGCTCCAGCACATCGCCGTAGACCGGCGTGATCGGCAGCGAATGCTCGAGCCCCGAATAGCCGTCCATGGCGTGCGTGAGGTTGAGCTTGAAGTCGAGCCCGCCCTCCGTGGTCGGCATGAGTCCCAGCTCGCGCGCGGCCATGATGATCCACTGTCGCTGCTGCCGGTTGCCGCTCATGTACATCTTGAGCGTCTTCGTGTCGTAGTACTGCGCGTACCGCTTGAGGACATTCCGCGCATGGTCGAGATCCTTGATCTGCTCCGCCGCGAAGACACCCGGGCCGGTCGAGTAGATGCGCGGACCGATCATCGCGCCGGACTCCACGCGGTCGGCGTAGCTGAGCACGTCCGTCGTTGCCGTCTGCGGGTCACGCGTCGTGGTGACTCCGTAGGCGAGATTCGTGAGGTACTGCCACACCTGCGCCGGATGGATGTTCGGAATCAGCCACTGCGAGTGATAGTGCGTGTCGACGAAGCCCGGGACGATCGTCTTCCCGCTCACGTCGACCTCCTGCGTGCCGGCCGGTATCTGCACCGACCCGCGTGCGCCAACGGCCGCGATGCGGTTGTTGCGAACGAGGATGTCGGCGTTCTCGAGGATCTCGTTCCCCTTCATCGTGATCACCCGCGCGCCGCGCAGCAGCACCGATCCCTGCGGGATGTCGCGCGTGCCGCGCACGACGATGCGGTGCTCGGTCGGCTTGTAGCCGGGAGTCATCGGCGCCTTCGTGGCCGCGCTGTCGGTGCGCGCGGTGCTGTCGCGCTGCGTGCTGTCGCGCTGCGCGCGGGCCGCCGAGTCGGCCGACGGAACGGCGCGCTTCGCCAGCTTGAGGCTGTCATCCACCTGCTTGGCGCGCTCGAGGTCGTAGACCACGTGCGCGTTGCCGATCGACCAGTGGACGTAGCGGCCGTCGGCGCTCCACGCCGCGAACTGTCCGCCGATGTCGGTCAGCCGGCGCGCCGGGAAGGCGGCCGTCGACGGATCGGCCACCGACACGGTTGGCGTCGGGCCGCCGGTCATCGGCACGGTGACGACGTAGAGGTCGTTGCCGACCTGCGCAAGCGCGCGATCGCCGCGAGGCGCCATCTTCACCAGCGCCGCCGGCGGCGGGGTCGGGTTCTGCTCCAGCGAGCCGTCGCGCGGCATCATGTTCGTGCCGCCGTGCAGGATGTCATCCCCCACGTTGTTCTGCGGCAGCATGGGGCCGGTGACCTTCACGTGGCGCTTGATGTCGGTACCATCCCAGCGCATCGAGACGAGCCCGTCCTGCGGCCCGTACGCGTAGATGCGACTGGTGTCGGCGGCGAAGTGCGGTGCGTACCGGTTGCCCGTGGGCGAGATCACCGTCACGTCGCCACCCGCGGCCGGCACCCACACGAACTGCGTGCCCAGCCCTCCCTGGAAGAACCCGATCGACTCCTTGAGATCGCGCGCCGCCGAGCGCACGGCGACGATGCGCGACCCGTTCGGGGCCCAGGCCAGCTGTGAGTACAGACCGGTCACGCGCGTCAGGCGCTGCGGTCCGCGCCCTCGCCCATCGCTCGCCACGCGGTAGATGTGCCCGCCACCGGAGTCGTCCCACGTCACGAAGGCGAGCGAGCGCCCGTCGGGCGACCAGGCGGGCTGGAACTCACCTACCTCGAGGTCGGTGACGCGCCGCGGGGCGCCACCGGGGAAGTCCATCACGTACAGCCGGTCGAACGCCGTGAACGCCAGCCGCTTGCCATCGGGAGACGGCACCGCGTCGCGGATCTGCCGCGCCACGAAGGTGGCCGAATCGTCGATGCGGTTGTCGAAGTGCACGCGCGGCCCGATGTCGAGCGCCACCTGCGCCGACATGGGGATCTTGCTCGGCGCGCTCTTGTCCACCGGCACCCTCCAGATCTCGCCGCCGTAGGACATGATCACGGCCCGTGAGTCGGGCGTGAACGAGTAGCCCGGAAGCACGTCGAGCGTCGAGCGGGATTCCTGATCGTCCCGCTGGATGGGATAGGCGAGCCAGTCCTCCTCACCGCTGCTCATGTCGCGGATGCGCAAGCCCGTGTTCGTCTCGTGGCGCGAGCCGTAGACGAGCCATTTCCCATCGGGGGACAGCGCCGGCCGGAAGGCGGAGCCGTACCGGGCCGACATCGTCGTGCGCGCGCCGGTCTCGCGATCGTAAATGGCCAGCTGATACTGCGGGAAGATCGCGTTGTACTGCCAATCTCCCTGGCGCTGTGCATACCAGATGTAACGCCCGTCGGGACCGAAGGCCGCACCCACGGTCTTGAGCTGCTGAATCTGCTGGGGCTGCTCGGCGGTGATGAGCTGCGCGCCGGTACCGCCGTCGACGTGGTACATCCACAGCTTGGCGGCTCCACCCAGGCCGCCGGTCTTGGACGCGACGATGTAGCTGCCGTCGGGCGTCCACTCGGGGGACACGTAAAGATTGTTGTTCCCCTTCGTGACCTGCACGGTGTCCTTCTTGTCGAGCGACATCACCCAGATGTTGTCGCCGCCCGAGCGGTCACTCACGAATACGATTCGCTTGCCGTCGGGGCTGAAGCGCGGCTGGGCATCGAAGGCCAGCCCACTGGTGAGACGCGTCGCGGTCCCACCGCTGATCGGCATGGTGTAAATGTCGCCCAGCAGATCGAACGCGATCGTCTGGCCGTCGGGGGAGACGTCGACCGAGATCCACGATCCTTGCGTAGCGTTGAACTGGAGCGATCGTCCAGGCTCGAGCGGCAGGTCTTTCTTCTTCTTGCTGGTATCACGGGCCGCCGAATCCTGTTGCTGGAAGGCGGCCGGCGTGGCGGCGCGCGACGGCGCGGCAACCACGGCGAGTGTGAGAGCGGCGAGTACGATTGGGCGGCGCATGGCCTGGAGGGGTAGGAGGACACGCGGGAACCCCGCGACATGCGAAGCGGCGCACCAATCGGGGCGCGCCGCACAGCTGACGAAGCTTAGACACCCCTGGAAGGGTTGTCCATACGGCCGGGAGCGACTGCGAATTGCAGGGATCAGGGGTCAGGGGTGAGGGCTCAGCCGTTCCACGGCGCCACGAGCCGCTGACGAATCCATCGCGCGAGGGGGCTAGGGTGCGCGACGAGGCACGAGGTAGCGACCGCGAACGATGACGGCGGCGATGCGCTCCGTGTTGCGGATGTCGGCCAGCGGGTTGGCATCCAGCAGCACGACGTCGGCCCGCTTACCGGGCTCGATGGTGCCGGTCTCGTCGAGTCGGTCGAGGAACCGCGCGGGCTCGCGGGTGGCGGCGGCCAGAGCGGCGTACGGGGTGATGCCCGCCCCGACTAGGAGGCGGAGCTCCTCGTGCACGCTCGCGCCGGGGAGCACGAACGGGTTGGGCGTATCCGTGCCCACGAGCAGGCCGGCGCCGGCGGCGCTCAGCTCCCGAACCAGACGAGCGCGGTTCTGGCGTCCCGTCTCCAGGATACCCAGCTCCTCCGCGCCTAGCGACTCGAGCTGTCGCCGATAGCCGGCGTCCCAGTTCGCCGGATCCCAGGTCGCTCGCAGCGCCGGGGGCAGATCGCTCAGGTCGAGCTCGCGCAGCCATCCCTTCATCACGTGAAGGGGTGCCAGCTTGGTCTTCACAGCGAGCGTAGGCACGTTCCACGCCCTGGCCTCCGCCGTCATCACGGCCGCGCGCGTAATCTTCGCCGAGTCGGCAGGCATGCCGAGGTAGAGCTTCGACCAATGCCAGCGACCGTGATACGGAGAGCCATCCGACTCGATCAGGTCATCGTAGCCGTCCAGGTGCTCGATCGCGCGCTGACCGGCTGCCATCACAGCCTGCACGCTCATGGGTCGTGGCACGTGCCCGGCCACCGGCAGGTTGCGTTCGGCCGCCGCGGCGACGATCGCCTGGTATGCCTCGCGTGAGAGGTTCGTGTAGACCTTCACGAAATCGTAGCCAGCCGAGTCCTGCGCCAGCACCGCCGCACGCGCCTCGGCGGCGTCGCGCACGACCAGATTGTCATCGCGAAGTGGTGGCGAGCCGTCCAGGAGCGGTCCCGCGGTGACGATATTCGGTCCCGGCAGCTCGCCTGCCGCCACGCGCCGCCGCCAGTCCAGAAGGTACGGCCTCCCATCCATGTTACGGACGGTAGTAACGCCATACCGGAGAAAGACCCGCAGGATCGACGGGTCGGTGAAGTGCTCGAGGTGCACGTGCATGTCGGCGAGACCGGGGATGAGATAGCGCCCGGTGCCATCCAAGCGCGGAGTGCCTTCGGGAACCACCACGCTGGCCGCGGGGCCCACGGCGGTGATGCGGTCGCCCGTGACG
Organism: Gemmatimonadaceae bacterium; assembly: GCA_035249955.1. Classification (GTDB taxonomy): domain Bacteria; phylum Gemmatimonadota; class Gemmatimonadetes; order Gemmatimonadales; family Gemmatimonadaceae; genus DATFFQ01. The sequence continues at coordinate 8,555 of DATFFQ010000141.1, read as the reverse complement.
AGTACGGTGTGGCGATCGAGGACATCCCGATCGCCCGCCATGGGGATCACGCTCACGTCGACGATTGCCAGCGAGGGGGTGGCCGGCACCGGCGGTGCAGCCGAGGGTATGGCGGGCGAGCACGAGGCGACGGCCATAGCGCCCATCACCCCGAGCGTCGTCTTCACGGGATCACTGCGATGTCGGGCATCCCGTGCGCCGCCTCGTATCGGCGAGCGCGACGATACGCCAGCCCTCCTTCCGGCGCACCAGCTGAAAGGCGTCCGCACCGCAGTGGCTGAACCGGGTACCGACGAAAAAGTCGTACTCGGTCCACACCGTCGCGAGATCCCCATCCACGTGCACGACCGGCGAGCGGAGCCGCTCGTCGAGCGTATCGGGACGCGGTGTGCCGACGGCGCGCAGGAACTCGTCGAGCTCCTCATTCTGGATCGAGGTCGAGTCGCGTCCCATCGTCACCGACGTGAACTTCACATCCGGATCGAACGCGGCACGCATCTTCGCGGTGTCACGGGCGCGCATGGCGTCGAAGAGGCCGGTGATGACACGCATCACCTCCTGCTCGCTCCCCTGCCGCGGCTGCTGCGCGCCGGCAGCCCGCGGAAGCGCGGTCCACGCGACGGCGACCAGGGCCGCGGCGGCGCGCAGCGCGATCCGGCAATGACGACGCAGCCTCATTCCGTCGCCTCCGGCATCACGATCCAGAGCAGGATGTACACCAGCACTCCCGGGAAGGCGGCCGAGAGAATCGACACGAGCACGAAGACCACTCGCACCAGTGTGGCGTCCATGTCGAATCGCTCGGCGATCCCTCCCAGCACGCCGGCCAAGATCCGATCCGACTTCGAGCGTCGCAGCGCAGTCCTCGCGTCAACCATCCGATCCTCCTGGCGGTGCGCGCCGCCTCCGAGCCCGCCCCCCGCGGGCGTGGCGCGTCGCGCGGGTGAAGGTCCACCTCATTCCGGCTCCTCGAACTTCCGACTCAGGTTGTATCCCACCGTCGCGCCGATGCTCGGCAGGAGCACCACGCCGATCGCGCTCACGACACAGCGGATCCGGCAGGGCTCATCGCTCTCGTCGTCGGCGCGCTCGTTGAGACGAATGAGCAGGTAGCTACCGATGCCACCGACGGCGGCGCCGGCGATCGCGGCCCCGTACGAGCCGGTGGTGCTTCCCCGCGATCCGACGAGCGTCGACCCACCGGCCGTCGCCAGCGCGGCACCGGTCCACGCGCCAACGATCGCGACCTTGTCGGCGGTGTCGTCCGACAAACTCAACCGCGCCGCGATCCAGTCGGCGGTCACTCCCCCGGCGACGAAGCCTAGCGGCAATCCAAGTGTGCCCAGCCCGATCTGTCCGAGCGCCCGTCCGACGCTCACCGGGGGCTTGTCCGACTGCGCCGCCACCGGCGTGGCCGCGAGTGCGAGCGCGCACACGAGCGCCGCCATCCCATGAGCGATGCTGCCGACGAGACCGTGCGCCCTATGCGTCACTCGCTGACCTCTGACCCGGGTTCTTGCGCAGGACCAACCGGTACGCCTGGATGATATCACGCGTGAACCCGTCGACACACCCCCAGAGATAGATCTGAAAGCGCCGGTACTGCGCCGTGCCCCATCGCTCCTCCACCTCGGCGCGGTGCGCGTCGAGATTCTCCGCCCATCGCCGTGTGGTCAGCAGGTAGTTGCGACGGTCGTTGTGGACGGCCTCGACCTCGAGCTTCGTCCGACTGACCTCCAGCAGGTAGTCGTGGAGACAGAGGGGCGAGCCGTTTCCCGGGAAGATGTACCGCTCGAAGAATGTCGACACATCGTGCTTTCGGCGGCACGCGCTGGCGTCGAGATACACGCGGCCGCCGGGCACCAACAGCTCCTCGTACCGCTGCAGCGTCCGGCGGTAGTCGGGCAGATGCTCCGTCACACCCATGTTCACGATCGCATGGTACGGCTGCTCGGGGCGATGGTCGAAGAAGTGTTGCCGCAGCACCGCGCACGGCAGTCCGTCGCGCGCGATGAGGTCGGCGATGAAGCGCTCGGATGACTCCGAGATGGTGAGCGTGGTGACGCGGATGCCGCGCTTGCCGGCATACTCCGGGAATGCGCCCCACCCGCCGCCGATGTCCAGCACGCGCTGCCCGGGCTCGAGCCTCGTCGCCTCGAGGGCGAAGTCGAGCTTCCGCGTGATCGCATCCTCCAGGGGCTCGTCGTCGGTGGCGAACACGCCATGCGAGTAGCAGCGATGGCGCGCATCGAGAAAGCGGCTGTAGAACTCCGGCTCCGAGTCGTAGTGGCTGGCGATCCAGGCTCTGTCGCTCGCCACCTGGCCGAACAGGAACGGCCGGAGGAATCGATAGACAAAGCGGAGCGGATGCCGGTCGGCAAAGAGATCGCGCAGCGCGAGCAGTCGCGCGAGGTCGCCCCGGATGTCGAGGAATCCGGCGAGATACGCCTCGCCCACGGCGAGCGCATCGAGCGTTCGGAGGGCGAGCAGTCCGCGCCGGTCCTTCACCACCAACGTGACGGCGGGGTCACCGCGACCGAAGACAGCCGTGGGTCCGCCCACCAGCTGGAGGGCGAACGCCTCGAACTGTCCGTGCGCCAACAACGACGAATACCTCTTCTCGATCGCCCGGACCAATCGATTGAAGGTGGTCTCCATGGCCATCGCCGTCGCTAGGGTGTGCCGAGCGCGCCTCCGCCCGGGATGCTCGCGCTACATGCGCGGCGCAGCCTCCGCCCCCGGCACCGACAGAGGACCCGAAAGCGCCGCCCCGGCGCTCACACGGTGCGCGCTGTACTCGGCGGTCACGCCACCCTGCAGGCGCTCGAACAGCGCGGTTCCTGTCCTCCACGTCGCGATCTCATCGCGCGCGTGGTCGTAGCCGGCGGCCACGATCTCATCGAAGCGAGGAAAATCCATCAGCCCAAACTCATCGATGGGCGGGCGCAACGACACGTCGGCCTCGCGCAGCGCTGCCTTCTCGCGATGGATGCTGTGCAGCACGGACGCGCGCATCGCCACTTCCATGAACGATGGGAACCGGCTGGTGCGCGTCCGCGTGAAAATGCGATCGCGCACCGCCTCCCAGGCCGTGGGCATCCGATCGCGCCGGAAGTAGGCGTCGTCGTCCACCGACACCTCCGACGCGACCACGGTACCGCAGCCCAACTGGCGCATGACATCGGCGGGCACGTTGTTGAGCAGGGCGCCGTCGACGAGCAGCTGATTGCCGTGCATCACCGGTAGGTCGATCCCGGGCAGTGATGCGCTGGCGGTCGCGGCGCGGAGGAGCGAGCCGCTCCGATGGACGACCATCTCCGCCGTTGTGAGATTGCTGGAAACGCAGAAGAACGGGATCCACAGATCCTCGATCTCCGCATCGCCGTACATCATGCGGCCCCGCATCTCGGCCTGGCGCGTCCCGAGCACCGAGAGCACCGGCACGGTGTACACCTTGTGCGGCCGGACCTCGAGCCACACGCGGCGGCTGAGCGCGCCGACCTCCTGCGCGCTCAACCCCATCGCATGCTGGGCGGCAATCCACGCTCCCATGCTGGTGCCGCCGATCGCATCCACCGGAATGCCGGCCTCGGCCAGGGCGCGCAGCACCCCGATGTGCGCGAAGGCGCGCGCTCCACCGCCGCCGAGCACGAGCCCGACCGCGCGCCCAGCCAGGCAACGCGCCAGACGCGCGAAGTCCGCGCCGGAGCTCCAGCGCAGATGGAAGTGCTCTTCCACCCGGCGCTCCGACAGCCAGCGCCGCGTGCCCGTCGGCAAGCGGGTTCCGTCGGCGTGTATCACAACGAGCATCTCGTACGCGTCGGACACGGGTCTCTCGAGGGCGAGGAGTGACCGCTCGAGCTCGCCGGGACGAGGATCCTCGTTCGCACGGGCAACGAGGAGGATGCGATCTGCCTGTCGCATGCAGCGGCGCGTCCATGGCGTCGTGCCCGGCTCCGCCTCGTAGATCACGAACCGGTGATCTCCCTCTCGCGCCTCGAGCCAGGCGAGCAGGCTGGCGCTATCGGGCCCGTCGCCCCACACCTGCGAGATGCCGGGTTCGGCCATGTAGCGGTCGACGCTCGATGCGGTGAGCCGCAGCGTGGGACCGAAGGCCGACAACGCGGCGACCAGGCGATCGCAGAATTCGGCCATCGGCGCACCTGGCGTCGCCGGAACCACCGCCAGGTTGGTGATGCGCCCACCGCGCCGCGCGACGGGACGCCTGGACAGCCGGTCGATCAGATTGCGCGTCACCTGCCGCAGAATCTGCGGGCGGCGCGAGATCAGCTGCTCGAACGCATCGGTGGAGAATCCGACCAGCACGCTGTCGCGGATGGCCTGAACGCGCTCCTGCCACGGCTCCGTGCGAAAGAAGGCGATCTCACCCGCGCTCTCGCCGCGTCCGGCTTCGCCGAGAACGTGCGTCGAGCCGTCGCGCTCGACGCGCAGCGTCTGTACGCGGCCGCTGGCGACGAGGTAGATGCCCTGGCCGGGATTGTTCTGCCCGAAGAGGAGCTCACCCTTCCCGAGCTGCACCCACTCGGCCATCTCCTCCAGATCGTCGAGAAACGCATCGTCGAGCACGCCCAGGGTGTGATGCAGCCGGCACAGCAGCTGTCGCCGGTGCAGGCGGTCACGGGCGACGCGCAGCTCCGGATGGCGACCAACGAGGCGGTCGATCACCGCGCCAGGCGCGCGCGCGAGGCGCGCTTCGGTCACCGCTGAGACGGTGACCGGGCGGGAGCTTCCGGACAGTACCTGTCGCTCATCCACCGCGGCGCCCGGACCGATGACCCTGATGACGACCTCGCTGCCATCGGCCATCTGCTCTGTGGCGTGCAGCACGCCCTCCAGCACGAGATAGAGCGCGGCGCTGCTTTCGCCCTCGCGGAAGATGGGGCTACCCGCTCTGGCCCCGACGATCTCCATCACGCGCGCCAGGGCCTCTCGCGCTTCGCCGCCCAGCTCGTTGAACAGCCGGGCCGCACGGATGCGCTCGCCGAGATTCGCGCGTTCCCGCTCGTCATTGCGCATGGACTGCCCTCCGGCTGCTACTATGTCGCTTCGGGAGCGAATGCGGTAGAGAGCCGGGTGAGGGGGTGACGAGAGTGGAGCGAGTGACCAGCGCGAGGGTGAAAGCACGACGCGCGTGATGCCGTGCGAATTTTCGGTGCCGGTGACTCGAGCGTGACGCCGCCGAGCGCAGGCCGATCCGCCGCGGTGGTGTTCCCCTCCTCGACGACACCCTTCGCGATTCGCGAATCGCGAAGGGGACGGCTCTGGACGGCACCGACGACCCCAAGCATACTGGAAAGTGGTCTCCTGCCATTGATCATTATGACGGATCACACCAGACCATTTTGCACCCCATTCGTGGAGCGGCGCATTGGATCGGGGACGTGCGTGGCGGCCATCCAGCGCGTCCGGGCGCCGCGCCGTCAATCACTCTCTCATCGCGGAAACAGGATCGATTCGTGTGGCCCGGCGTGCGGGCATGTAACAAGCCACGAACGCGACCGCCATCAGCATCAGTGAGACGCCGGCGATCGTTGCCGGATCGGTTGGGCTCACGTCGAACAGGAGGCCAGCGATGAGACGTGTGAGCCAGAGCGCGGCAATGAGGCCCACGGCCACGCCGGCGGCGGCGAGCACCAGTCCTTGCCCGATCACCATCCGCATCACACCGCCGGGTGTCGCGCCGAGGGCCAGCCGGACGCCGATCTCCTTCGTGCGTTGCGCGACCGCGTACGCCATCACGCCGTAGATGCCCACTGCGGCGATCGCGAGCGCCACGCCCGAGAAGATCGAGAGCAGCAGCATCACGAACCGCGACGACGCCACCGATTCGGCGCGCACCTGTTCCATCGTCGTGATCGTGCCAACCGGTAGGTTGGGATCGAGGGCCCGAATCTCCCGGCGAATGGCACCGCTCAACCGGGTCGGATCGGATTCCGATCGCACCACCAGCGTCATCGCGCGCAGAATGGTGCCGCCGTGCCAGAACCGGAACTGCGCGTGCGCGAGATACATCTCTGGTTGCGGCTCGGCGCCGAGCGACTGGTAGCGGACGTCGCCCACGATGCCGACGATGGTCACCCACCCGGGCCCGGCTTCGCCGCCGAGCTTGAAGCGAACGCCGATCGGGTCTTCGCCCGGCCAGTAGCGCCGCGCCAGACTCTCGGTGATCACCACTGCGCCGGGCGCGCGCTCATCGTCCGACTCGGTCAGCGTGCGGCCGCGCAGCAGGCGCATCCCCATCGCGCCGAAGTATCCGGGCGTCACCACCTGCCAATCGGCGCGCGGCGACGTCGCACCCTCCGGCACCGGTCGACCGTCGATCTCGAAGTTCAGGTCTCCACGCCCGGACGCCAGCGGAAGAAACGCCACCGCGCCGACGGCGCTCGATGCGGGAAGTGCGTCGACCCGATCCTGAAGGTTGCGATAGAACTCGATCACACGAGGGACCTCGGTGTACCGGCGCGCGGGGAGATTCACCGGCACGGCCAGCACGTTCTCGGCGCGAAAGCCCGGGTCCACGCGCACCAGTCGCGCGAAGCTCTGCACGAGCAAGCCGGCACCCGTCAGCAGCACGAGCGCCAGCGACACCTCGCCCACCACGAGCCCGCGCCGCAGCGCCTGACGAGCGCGTCCCGCCGTCGCGCCACGACCGCCTTCGCCGAGCGCGCCGCGAAGGTCGAACGCCGAGGCGTGCAACCCTGGTGCGAGCCCCAATAGCAGGCCCGTCACGAGCGAGATACCGAGCGCGAACCCCAGCACGCCGGCGTCGATGCCGACCTCGCTGAGTCGCGGAATGCCGGGTGGGGCGAGCGCGACCAGTGCCCGTGTTCCCCAGGCAGCCAGCAGGACGCCGAGCGCGCCGCCGGCGAGCGCCAGGATCACGCTCTCCACGAGCAGCTGCGTGACGATGCGCTCGCGGCCCGCACCGAGCGCGGTCCGCACGGCGATCTCGCGGGTGCGAGCCTCGGTGCGCGAGAGCAGCAGGTTGGCCAGGTTGGCGCAGGCGATGAGGAGCACGAACCCCACAGCGCCGAGGAGAACGAGCAGCGTCGGCCGCACGTCACCGACGATGACATCGCGCAGCGGCTCGGCGCGGGTATCGAAGCGCATGCCGCTCGGATAATCATCGGGGAAAGCCGCCACGAACGCTCGCGCGACCGACTGGAGCGAGGCGCTCGCCTGCTCGACCGTGACGCCGGGGCGGAGTCGGGCGACGCCGTCGAGGAAGTGGCTCCCTCGCTCCGTCACGCTGTCCGGGTCGATGCCGATGGGGAGGAACAGCTCCCCGGGAGCCTCGTCGGCCAGGTCGTTAGGCAGCCTGAAGCCGCGCGGCATGACCCCCATTACCGTCCGCGGTATGCCGTTCACGATGATCCGCTGGCCGACCACGGACGTCGAGCCGGCGTAGCGCCGCTGCCAGAGCCCGTAGCCGAGCAGCACGCCGTCGAACCCAGGCACCTCTTCCTCTGGTGTGAACGTGCGTCCGACGAGCGGTGCGACGCCCAGCGCGGGAATGACGCCGGCCGATACGAAATCCGCTGGCACCAGCTCGGGCTCGCCATCGCCGGTGATCACGGCCGTGGCGCCGGCATGGACCCCGAGATGCTCGAGCGCGCTCGCGCGCTCGCGGTAGTCGAGATACTCGGCCGGAGACAGATCGCCGCGCGGCTGGTCGTCCCAGCTGTTCCACACGCGGACCAGCCGGTCGGGCTCGGCGTACGGAAGGGGCTTCAGGATGACGGCGTTGACGACGCTGAAAATAGCGGCGTTGGCGCCGATGCCCAGCGCGAGCGTGAGCAGCGCGACGACGGTGAAACCGGGCGCGCGTCGCGCCTGGCGGAGGGCGTAGCGCGCGTCCTGCCGGAGTGCGTCGAGGACCTCGGTGACGTCCATGCGTCTCTCCTTCTTTAGATCGAGCTCCCGGCAGCGCGCGCGCGTCTCGTCGACGTCGCCAAAGAGGCGCAACGCTTCCGCGCGCGCCTCGGCCTCGGAGCGTCCGCGGCTCAGGAGCTCCTCGATGCGCATCTCGAAGTGAAAGCGGATCTCCTCGTCGAGATCCGCCTCCGCATTCGGGCGCCAGAACCTGAGATAGCGGCGCCACGCCGGTGCGCGGTGCGCGGGTGCGTCGGTCATGCAGGCTGGGTGGTGGCGCCGAGCACCTTCGACACGGCGTTGGAGTACCGGCGCCAGGAGGCGGCTTCAGCACGGAGCTGCCGGCGTCCCTCCGTCGTGAGGCGGTAGAAGCGGGCGCGTTTTCCCTTCTCCGACAGCCCCCACTCCGCCTCGATCCACCGGCGCGCGTCCATGCGGTGCAGCGCGGTGTAGAGCGCCCCATCGAGCACCGTGATCTCGCCGTCGGTGGTGCTCCCGATCCAGCGGGCTATGGCGTACCCGTGCATGGGTCCCCACGAGAGCGCCTTGAGGACGAGCACGTCGAGGGTGCCTTGCAGGAGCTCCAGGTCGCGGTCGGCCATCGCATAACCTCAACTGTTGAGGGAATGGTGGTGCTCATTCCCTCAAATGTCAAGGGAATG
>DATFFQ010000140.1:0-8565 GCA_035249955.1 Gemmatimonadaceae bacterium | reverse complement strand
ACCATCACCGCGTGGGTTTCGAGGATGTCGGGAATGAGCGCGGAGAACTCGGGCGGTAGCGGTTGTTCCTGCATCAGCGTCGTCAGTCGGCGGCGGCGAGCGTCCGGGGGTCAACGCGAAGGGCGAGGCCGTCGGCAATCTTTTCACGGATCCGCCGGATATAGCGGTCTGCCTGCGGCCTTGCGTAGTTGCCCGCGCGGAAGGCGTCCTGCCATTGGGTTTCGGTCAGCCGCGCCAGCTGCCCCGCGGCCCACCGGACGTCGTCCGGACGAATCATCGTCAGGAGCTCCTGGTGGCGGCCATCGTAGTCGAATTCGACGGTCGATTCCGAAATACTGGTGATGAAACTTTCCTTCTCGAACGCGTCGAGCCAGTTGCGTCGCGGATACAGCTTGCCGGTTTCTCCCAACGCCGCGCCCAGATCGCGGACCAGGAACCATCGTGCCGGAGTCCCGGGGATACCGGCGAGGGGTGCGGTCACCTCATAGACGCTGTTGTTGCTGTCTTTGAGGTCGGTGCTGTTCATGATCAGCAGGACGACGAGCAGGCCTTTGAGCTCGCGTGTGCCGCTGAAGGGGTTGTCCGCCCAGTTCCAGCTATCCGACTGGCGTTCGAGGCCGCGAAGCTTCGGGCGAAAGCGGGCTTCGCTTTCCTTCCGGGGTTCAGCGCCTGCAGCGTCCAGCGTCCATGACGGCAGGTAATACACGGGCGGCTGGTGATACCCAAGTCCCCAGAGCACACGCGAGACGACCACTTCCGTCTGCGCCTCAGGACCAATCTTGGCGCTCCATTCGAGATCGTCAGGACTCGTCACGTCGAAGCTGACACTGAACCCGGTCTCATCCTTCCCGACCAGCCGGTACGAGGCGTCGGGAGGTGGCGCGTAGCGCCGGCCTCCAACACCCCAGAACAAATCGCGCGGTGTTGGGCCCGGATCGACGCGAAGTTCGACGAGCCGGGCGGCAGAGACGGGCGCAGGCGGCGACACGACGACCGTCCGCCCGCCGCACGCAGCCGTGGCAAGAACCAACACGATTGCGATGGATGAGCTGGCCCGACTCGACATTCCACTTGCTCGCGGAGCAAGCGACATACCGAACGAACCAGGCTGGTTGACCCCGACGGCATCGCGGTTGCGTCATCCCAACCTCGACCGATCGATGCCGACTTCGATTCCAGCCGCGACCTATCGTCTGCAGTTCAACGCGGCCTTCACGTTCGATTCCGCCACGAGGATCGTCGACTACCTCGACGCCCTCGGCATCTCACACGCCTACGCATCGAGCTACCTCTGCGCGGTGCCCGGCAGCAGCCACGGGTACGACGTGACGGATCCAACCCGGCTGAATCCGGAGATCGGAGATACGGCGGCTCATGAGCGGTGGATAGGCGCGCTGCGGGCCCGTGGAATGGGGCACATCGTCGACCTCGTGCCGAACCACATGGGCATCGCTCGATCGACGAACCCGTGGTGGCAGGACGTGCTCGAGAACGGGCCGAGCTCCCGCTATGCAGCCATCTTCGACATCGACTGGCATCCGCTGAAACCGGAGCTCGTCAACAAGGTGCTGCTGCCCGTCTTGGGCGACAGCTACGGAGCGGTGCTGGAGCGTCAGGAGATCTCGCTCGCGTACCTCGACGGCGCCTTTCGCGTCCGCTACTTCGATCACATCTTCCCTGTGGCACCCGGCACCTACGATCAGGTGCTGGGAACCGGAGCGACCGGGCTCATCGACGAGGTCGGCGCGGACAGTGAGGCGGGCGTCGAGTTCCTCAGCATCATGAGCGCGATTCGGCGTCTCCCCGGCCGGGACGTTCAAGACGCCGAGCTCCGCGCCGAGCGGGACCGCGAGAAAGAAGTCATCAAGCGCCGGCTCGCGGTGCTCACCGGCGCGTCGGTGCCGGTGCTGAGGCACATCCAGCGCGCGGTCGAAGCATTCAATGGCCGCAGAGGCGAGCCACGCAGTTTCGATCGACTCGATGTGTTGCTGTCGGCGCAGCCGTATCGCCTCGCCTACTGGCGGGTGGCGGGCGAAGAGATCAACTACCGCCGCTTCTTCGACATCAACGAGCTGGTCGCACTGCGCATGGAAGACCCGAACGTCTTCGAGCAGACGCACCGCCTGGTGCTGTCCTGGATGGACGCGGGCATGCTCGACGGATTGCGCATCGACCACGTGGATGGGTTGAGCGAGCCGGTGGAGTACCTGACGCAGGTCGCGCGTGGCGCCACGCTCCTCTTCGTCGAAAAGATCCTCTCCCCCGGCGAACAGCTGCGTGCCGACTGGCCGGTGGACGGCACCACGGGCTACGAGTTCCTCAACGATCTCGAGTCGATCTTCGTCGATGCGCAGGGGCGAGACGCGATCGACGAGATGTACCGCGGCCGCATCCGGCGCGTCGAGCGGGGATTCGACTTTGGTGAGGAGGCGATCCGAAGCAAGCTCCTCATCCTCCGCACCTCCCTCTACGCGGACGTCGCCCGGCTCGCGCGCCTGGCGCAGCGCGCGGCTCCGCGCGGCTCGGGGCTGAGACTCCCGCAACTCCAGGCGGCGATCGTCGAGCTGATTGCGTGCCTCCCGGTGTACCGCACCTACATCGATCGGCATCGGCGGGAGCCTGACGAGCACGACGCCAGGGTCCTTTCGCACGCTTTCGTGCGCGCACGCGAGCGCGGAGCAGCGCGGCCGGCGGCGCTCGATCTGCTGGAGCGGCTGCTCTCGGCCGCCGGCACCGAGCGGCGCCGGCTGACGTTCGTGCTGCGCTTCCAGCAGACCAGCGGGCCCGCCGCGGCCAAGGGCGTGGAGGATACGGCGCTCTACCGGTACGTGCCGCTCGTCTCGCTCAACGAGGTGGGCGGTGAGCCCGACCGCTCGCTGGATGACGCGGTCGACCGGCTGCATCGCGCGAACCAGGCGCGCGCCGAGCGGTGGCCACTGGCGCTCGTGTCCACCAATACGCACGACACCAAGCGCAGCGCCGACGTGCGCGCGCGCATCGACGTCCTGTCGGAGATGCCTGACGAGTGGGCGCACATCGTCACCCGCTGGCGCCGGCTGCACCGTGGCCTTCGCACGCCCGTGCGCGGCCGGCTCGCCCCCGACGCCAACACCGAGTACCTCATCTACCAGACGCTCCTCGGCATGTGGCCGCTGGCGACCGGCGGCGGCCGGCGCGAATTAGTAGCAGATCGCTACTATTCGAGTCCACCGCTCCCCGACCGGCCGGCGCTCGACGAGCTGCGCCGGCGCCTCGCGACCTACATGCGCAAGGCTACCCGTGAGGCCAAGACCAACACCTCGTGGACCGATCCGGACGACGAGTGGGAGCGCGCACTCGGCCGCTTCATCGATCGGCTGTTCGGCGTGTGGGCGACAGGCGATGAGGGCGAGAGCGCCGGCGGTCAGCCGCCGATGCTGCTCGAGGTTGCCGGCCTCGCTGCCCGCATCGCGCGATTCGGGATGTGGAACGCGCTTGCCCGCCTCGTGGTGCACGGCACGGTGCCCGGGACACCCGACCTCTACCAGGGAGACGAGCTCTGGAACCTGTCGCTCGTCGATCCGGACAACCGCCGTCCGGTGGACTTCGCGCTGCGCTCGAGGCTCCTCGACGAGATCGATCGGGCCTTCACCGCGGGCGGCGACGAGCGTCGCGAGCTCCTGCGTCGCCTGGCCGACTCGCCCGGCGACGGGCGCATCAAGCTCCACCTCACCCATCGGATTCTCGCCGCCAGGCGCGAGCGCGCCGCGCTGTTCACGACGGGGCGCTACGATCCGGTGCGTGTCGAAGGCCCCGCTGCGCGACACGTCTTCGCCTTCACGAGGAGGTTGGGGGATGACGCGGCGCTCGTCGTCGTCCCGCGGCTCCTCTACACCGCCGTAGCGAGGCTGGCCGCGGGAGCTGCGCCGGCCACCGGCGACGAACACTCGCTCTCACTCGCCATCCCGGAGGAGATCTGGCAGGGAACCAGAATCGTGCTCGTTGAGGAGCTGTCGGAGACCACCTGGTTGTGCGCCCTGAGCGGGGCCCGGGTGTCCCCCGAGCGCGCCGGTGATGTTGCACCGGCGAAACAGAGCGAGCCGGTCCCCCCTCTTCCCTCACCGATTGAAGCGGTGACGAGGCCCCTAAGCACGCGACGTGCGGGCACGGCAGTAGCATATCGCCAGGCCGCGGAACTCGATATGTACCAAATGTTTCGCGCGCTTCCGGTCGCGCTACTACTCGCAGAGCGGCCTGACGTGTAACGTTTTATGCCACGAGATCGTCGGAGAACGTGGATATACACGACCAGCCTACCTGTGGGACAGACGGAACGCCTCGGTTTGGTGGCAGGTATCACCTCGTAGCGTCTCTGCTTTACCGCAGCAACTCCCAGCCGCACCAGCCCGCCGAACGTTCGAGCAGGTGGCACCGGTGGACTCCGGCCGAGCGAGACCGGAGACCCGCGAGACCCGCGGCCGGCGCCAACGCCGATCTCGCCCGCGTCATTCGTCATAACAGGAGCAGCCTGGCTGGTCGCCATCGCCGCTGCTCCGTCGTGATCTGAGCTCGTCATGAACGCTGAAGACATCAGCAGCAGAAAAGTCGCGTATTTCTCGATGGAGATCTGCCTCGAGCAGGGGATCCCCACCTACAGCGGAGGACTGGGCGTCCTCGCCGGCGACACGCTGCGCTCGGCCGCCGACCTGCACGTCCCGATGGTCGCCGTCACGCTGCTCCACCGCAAAGGCTACTTCGAGCAGCACCTCGACGAGCACGGGAACCAGACCGAGAAGCCGGTGCTCTGGCACCCCGAGCAGGTACTGCAGCCGGTGGGGCCAAAGGCCACCCTGCAGATCGCTGGGCGCCGGGTGCGCATCCGGGCCTGGAAGTACGAGGTCCACGGGCTCAACGACCATACGATTCCCGTCTACCTGCTCGACACCGCGCTCCCCGAGAACTCGGAGTGGGATCAGTCGCTCACCGACTACCTGTACGGTGGCGATTCCTACTACCGGCTCTGCCAGGAGATCGTGCTCGGGATGGGCGGCTCGGCGCTCCTCCAGATGCTCGGCTACGACGACATGGTCTACCACATCAACGAGGGGCACGCGGCGCTGCTCACGCTCACGCTCCTCGAGCGACAGGTGGCCGGTCGCGCCCACTGGGACGTGACCGAGAGCGACCTGGAGGCGGTACGACACCAGTGCGTCTTCACCACGCACACTCCGGTTCCCGCCGGCCATGACAAGTTCCCGCTCGAGATGGTGCAGGAGGTGCTGGGGACGGAGCACACCGAGCTCCTTCGGGCCGCCGGCTGCGCCGACGATGCCTCGCTCAACATGACGTATCTGGCGCTCCGCCTCTCGCGCTTCATCAACGGGGTGGCGATGCGCCATCGGGAAGTCTCTCAGGAGATGTTCCCGACCTACCCCATCGACTCGATCACGAACGGCGTGCACGCGCCAACCTGGACGTCGGCGCCGTTCCGCGAGCTGTTCGATCGGTACATGCCCGAGTGGCGGCGCGACAACCTCTATCTGCGCTACGCGGTGAGCATCCCGCTGGAGGAGATCCGTGCCGCGCATGCGGTGGCCAAGCAGGCCCTGCTCGATGAAGTCCATCGCCGGTCGGGCGTGCGCCTCGACCCGACGGTGATGACGATCGGCTTCGCGCGCCGCGCGACGCCGTACAAGCGTGCCGATCTCATCTTCAGCGATCCGGCGCGGCTGGGAGAGATCGCCGAGCGGGGGAAGCTCCAGATCGTGTTCGGCGGAAAGGCGCACGCGCGCGACGAAGGTGGGAAAGCGCTCATCCGGCGCATCTTCGAGGCGGCGGAGAAGCTGGACGACCGGGTGCGCGTGGTGTACCTCGAGAACTACGAGATGTCGCTCGGACAGCTCATGACGTCGGGTGTCGACCTCTGGCTCAACAACCCGATGAAGCCGCTGGAGGCGTCGGGAACGAGCGGCATGAAGGCCGCCCTCAACGGCATTCCGAGCTTGAGCGTGCTCGACGGCTGGTGGGTGGAGGGGTGCGTGGAAGGGGTGACCGGATGGTCGATCGGTGACAGCGACTTCCCGGAGGCCAACCCCGACTCCGACGCCGCCGCGCTCTACATGAAGCTGGAGAGCACGATTCTGCCGCTGTTCTACGGGTTGCCCGGCGCCTACGCGCAGGTGATGCGCTACGCCATCGCGCTCAACGGGTCGTTCTTCAACACCCAGCGCATGGTCGCGCAGTACCTGCACAACGCCTACTTCCCGTCGAACGGGCACGCGGCGGCCGCGCATCTCGCCGCGGACGCCAGGCCGCACCGCATTCTGGCCGCGTCGTAGATTCTGCCTGCATCCCCTCACCGCGAGGGTGTTGTCCCCGTGTCGGTGCGTTCAACGTTGAGCGGCAGCGGGCTCGCCGCGTAGATCCGGAGCGCGCGTGACACCCCCACGCCTCTCTCGTCAACCGAAGATGGCATTCGGCATGTCGCGCGCACGTTGCGCCCGCATCGGATGGGTGCTGCCGCTCAGCGGCGTGCTGCTCGCGCTCCCGGCGATCGTGGCGCCGGTCCCAGCGCAGTCGACTCGGACGACGCCCAACGGCTCGCATGCTCCCGCCACCGCCCCTGCTGGCGTCGCCGCCCCCGTCATCGGTGGTTCGGCTCCTGATGCCGCGCCCGGCTCCCGGCGCCCGCTGGCGAGCTTCGTCGATTCGCTGTTTAAAGCGCAGATGGATCAACACCACATCCCTGGTGCAGCGATCGTGCTCGTGCGGGACGGCCTGGTCGTCCTCCAGAAGGGGTATGGTGTGTCCGACGTGCGAACCGGTCGTCCGATCTCGGCCGACAGCACGCTGTTCGCCGTCGGATCGCTGTCCAAGATCATCACCGCCACCGCGGTGCTCCAGCTTCGGGATCGCGGGCTGCTCGACCTGAACGCCGACGTCAACCGCTACCTCACGCGCTTCAAGCTGCGCGAGCAGTTCGGCGAGCCGATCACCCTGCACCATCTGCTCACCCACACGGCCGGCTTCGATCGACGCTACATCGGCATCGCCGCGGCGTCCCCGGATGCCATCGTCCCGCTCGAGGAGCTCCTCGCCACGCGCATGCCCCCCCGGGTGTACCCGCCGGGCGAGCTGTACATCTACTCGGACTACGGGATGGCGCTCGCCGGCTATCTGGTGCAGCTGCGCTCCGGCATGCCGTACGCGCGCTACGTCCGCGAGCACGTTCTCCAGCCGCTGGGGATGGAGCACAGCAGCTTCGAGCCAGGAGCGAACGACCCGGGGCGCATTGCGAAAGGATATCTGTACGAGCATGGGAGCTACCTCGCGCGCAGGCACGCGTTCGTGAACGCGTCACCGGCAGGTGCGCTGGTGACGACGGTCGCCGACATGGGGAAGCTCCTTCTCTCTCAGCTGCCGGGAGGCGACTGGAGCCAACGCGTGCTCGTCGACTCGAGCCGGCGCGAGATGCATCGCCGTCACTTCGCTCATCACCCGAGATTGCCCGGTCTGGCGTACGCCTACCACGAGGACCACTACTACGGCCAGCGCGCCCTGCGCCACGACGGCTGGATGTCGGGCGTCGCGAGCGTCGTGTACCTCGTCCCCGACCGGAACATCGGCTTCTTCGCCGTGTTCACGGGCGAGAACGAGGACGAGATGATCTGGGAGCTGATCAAGCTCGTGCACGAGCACGATGGCCCGGTGGCGAAGGTGCCGGCGCCGCCGCGCTCGATCGACGGCTTCGAGCAGCGCTCGGCGAGCGTGACCGGGAGCTATCGCAAGCTGCAGTATGCGGCGAGCGGCATCGAGCACTCGGCCAACGTGATGCTCGCGCAGCGCATCAAGGTCGAGCGGTTCGATGACGGCAGGTTGTCGGTGGGCCGTCGCGGTGGGAAGCTGCGCCTGGTCGAGGTGGAGCCCGATGTCTACGAGTGGGAGGACGGCTACGGCTACGTCACGTTCCAGCGCAACGATGGTGGTGACGTCGAGCGTCTGTTCATGCATCAGGAGATCTACCGGCGGCTCTCCTGGTACGAGACGCCGGCTGCCCTGCGCCGGATGGGGCTCGCCTTCTTCGTGATCTTCGCCAGCGCGCCGCTCATCTGGGCGGTGGCCGGCTCGGTGCGATGGTACCGCAAGCGGACGTCGCCACCTCGCGCGGCCATGGTCAGCATCCTCGTTGCCGTGCTGCTCTGCGTCGGGAACGTGGCGTTCATGGTGGGCATCGTGCCGGCGTTCGCGAACACCACGTTACAGGATCTCGCGCTCGGTCTTCCCAGATCGCTTGCCGCCCTGCTCGAGCTACCGCGGGCCACGACCCTGCTGGCCCTGGCGGTGTTCGCTGCCGCTCTCATGGGTTGGAGCCGCTCCTTCTGGAGCGTGCCGACGCGGCTGCACTACACCATCGTCTCGCTCGCGGGGCTCGCCTACATCCCGCTGCTGCTCCATCTTGGGCTGCTCTCGATTCCATTCATCGAGTGGCGCAGCGTAGAGGTAGTGGCCGCCACCGAGGAGTCCGCTCCCGCGGCGGCCGGGGACAGCACCAGCGTCGCCGCCGTCCCTCGTTAGGCAATCGCACCC